>RFSE01000114.1 GCA_009924135.1 Pseudomonadota bacterium
CCGGGCGGGACGCCCGGCTCTACGGCAGGCGGGACGCCTGCCGCCACGGGGGCTGCCGCCACGCGGCGCAGGGCTTCGGCCACTTTGGCGGGCAGGTCTTCGCCTTTCAGCGTCGGCTCGCCGTCGGCCATCAGGGCGAGGCGCGGGCGGCCGATGTTGTGCTTCGTGTTCACCTCGAACTGCAACCGCACCGTGAAGGTCGCGCCCGCCGCAAAATCCACCGGCTCCGCGAACGTGAACACCGCCGTGTGGTCCTTGCCGAACTGCGGGTCCACGGCCCAGCCGGTCTTGGGGTTGTCATCCAGGGACCCGGCGATGGAGAGCGAACCCTTGTTCTGCTCGAAGTCCGCCACCGCCTTGGCCAGCTTGACCTCGCGGGTTTCCGCACTGCCTTTCGGCGCGACCGACACGATGATTTTACTCAGGGCGAAGTTGCCATTATCGGCCCGACCGGGACCGCCCCGGGTCATCGAGGCGCGAGCCATGGCTTCGAGGCGCAGGCCGGTGAGGTGGCGTTGCGTGGTGTGGAAGGTGAAGGTGTATTCGTCACTCGCGCCGTTTGCGCCTTCGGCGAGGTAGGAGAGGTCGTCGAGCTTCTTGAACGTCGTGCCGGCCTTCGACTTGGTGCTGGCGAGTTCCACGACGGTCCAGACACCGCCGGTTGGCATCGCCGCACCGGAGGCCAGCCAGGCGTCGAACTTCGGGGCGAGCTCGGCTTCGTAACGTTTCAACTCGGCAGTGAGCGGACCGGTCTCGGCCTGCCACTTGGCTTTCGCATCGCGGTGCTTTTCCGGTTCCATCTCCAGGTCGATCACGCTGCGCACGGTGGTCGTGAAGGTGGAGAGCATCCGGTAGTAATCCTCGTTCGGCAGCGGGTCGTATTTATGGTCATGGCAGCGGGCGCAGCCGAGCGTCAGGCCGAGGAAGGCCGAGCCGGTGGTGGAGAGCATGTCGTCCATCGCATCGTAGCGCGTGCGCTCGACCTCGTTGGCGGTGATCTGGGTGGGGAACACGCCGGCCCCGAGGAAACCCGTGGCGCTGAGCGCGAGCGGGTTGTCCGGTTCGAACTCATCACCCGCAAGCTGCCAGCGCAGGAACTGGTCAAAGGGCAGGTCGCCGTTCAGCGCCTTGATGACGAAGTCGCGATAGTGATACGCGCCCGGCCGGTCGTAATCGTGCTCGAAGCCGCTGCTTTCGGCGAAGCGTGCCACATCCAGCCAGTGGCGCGCCCAGCGTTCACCGTAACGCGGGGAATCGAGCAGTCGGCCGACCAGCTTGGGCCAGGCATCGGCCGAAGCGTCCTTGAGAAACGCATCGACCTCCTCCGGCGTCGGCGGGATGCCGTGGAGATCCAGGCAGGCGCGGCGGATGAGGGTGCGTGGGTAGGCGGCCGGGGCGAAGGTGCGGGGGGCGGCTTTGGCAAGCAGGAAGCGATCTATGGGATTTCCGATTTCCGATTTCCGATTTCCGATTGTGGGGACCACTGCGCGCGCGAGCGGCTGAAACGCCCACCACTGCCGGTCATCGTCCGTCACCTTGGACCGGTCCTTCGCAACTTTGCCGGCGATGAGGGGGCTGTCGTAGGGGGCGCCGTCGGCGATCCACGATTCGAGGCGCGCGATGACTTCGGAGGGCAGCTTGTCGGTCTTGTCCGGCATGTGCGGTTCCTCGGCGTGGCGGACGAGTAGGAGCAGGCGGCTGTCCAGGGCCTTGAACGGAATGACGGACACGCCTTCGGTGCCGCCCTTGAGCAGGGCTTCGCGGGTGGAGAGATCGAAACCGCCCTTGGTTTTCTCGCCGCCGTGGCAGTTCAGGCAGCTCTTCACCAGCACGGGTCGGACGTGCTGGGTGAACGTGACGAGGCCGCGCGACATGCGCTCGGCGTGGTCGGCGGGAAGCGGGGGGGCGGCGGAAGTGACAGCGACGCTGGTGAGGAGAAAAGCTCCAAATCCCAAAGTGCGTGCCGGGCCATTATGTGACATAACTGTGGCCAATCCGAAACAAGGCAATCGAAGAGATCGAAGCGCGGCCTTCACCTTGCGAATGAGATCGTGGGCTTGGTGTTCTCCAGAATTTGACAGGGGAATTGCGGGCAGGGGATTGGGGGAGAAAATTCTCTTGCCCCCAATTCCTCTGGCCACTCGGGTACCGAAGTTTAGACAGGATGAACTGGATGAACAGGATGGGAAAGGGACCCAACCCGACAGACTTTTCCGGTATGTCATCCTGTTCATCTTGTTCATCCTGTCCAAACCAGCATTCTGCGGGCGCGCTTCGTGAGGCCTTCCGGACTCGACCAGTTGGAGCTTGGAACTTGGAGCTTCTTTGGGATTTGGAATTTGGGATTTGGAATTTCTCCGATCCGCATCCTCCGCTGTCTTGTGAATTGAGCCGTTCATTCGCGGGTGATGACTTCGTCGAGGTTGAGGAGGACGTTGGCGGTCACGGTGTAGGCGGCGAGTTCGGCGCTGTCGAGCTTGGCGTCGGGCTGGAACGCGCCCTGGCCGAGCAGGGACTTCGCGGCGTCCGCGTTGGCCCGGTATTTGGCGAGGCGCTTTTCCAAACCGGCGGTCAGCACGGCTAGGTCCGCTTTTTCCGGGGCATGGCCGGTCACGCGCCGGAAGCCATGGGCCACGCGGTCGGCGGACGTTGCGCCGCCTTCGATCAGCATCCGCTGCGCGAGGGCGCGGGCGGCTTCGACGTAGGTGACTTCGTTCAGCAGGGCGAGGGCCTGAAGCGGGGTGTTCGTGCGGCTGCGCTTCACGGTGCAGATTTCGCGGGTGGGGGAATCGAAGAGCAGCATCGTGGGCGGGGCGGCGGTGCGCTTCCAAATCGTGTAAAGGGTGCGGCGGTAGAGACCATCGCCACTGTCCGGCTTGTAGCCGCGCAGGTCGCCATAGCGGCTCGTCTCATCCCACACGCCCTCGGGCATGTAGGGCCGCACACTAGGGCCACCGATCTTCTCGACGAGCAGGCCGCTCACGGCCAGCGCCTGGTCGCGGATCAACTCGGCGGGCAGCCGGAAGCGCGGCCCGCGCGCGAGCAAACGATTCTCCGGGTCACGCGCCACCAGCTCGGGCGTGACCTTCGAGGACTGCTGGTACGCCGCCGACATCACGATGGCCTTTTGAAACGCCTTCATGTCCCAGCCGAGGCGGATGAACTCCGTCGCCAGCCAGTCGAGCAGTTCCGGGTGGCTGGGCGGCTCGGCCTGCGAGCCGACATTCTCGGTCGTCTTCACCAGCCCGAAGCCAAAGAACTTCTCCCACGTGCGGTTCACCCACACGCGCGCAGTGAGCGGGTTTTCGGGCGAGACCAGCCACTGCGCCAGGCCGAGCCGGTTGGTCGGCGACCCGGCAGGCAGGGGCGGCAGCACGGCGGGAACCCCGGCGGTGACGGCGGCACCCTTCTTGTCGTATTCGCCCCGGACCAGGATGAAGGCCTCACGCGGCTGGGCGATCTCCTTCATCACCATCGTCGTCGGCAGTTTCAATTCGTAGTCATCCATCGATTTCTTCGCGGCGGCCACGGCGGCATCGGCGGCCTTCACCGGGCTTTCCACGTTGGTGCGGAAAAACTTGGTCAGCTCGGTCCGCTGGGCGGCGGTGCGTTTGGCGGGCGCGGTCGCAAAAATCTTCTTCAACGCGTCGGGCACCTGCGCGCCGCCCTCCAGCTTCGCCAGACCCGGCGCGAGCGAGGTGGCCGAGAGGCGGAAGCGCCCGATGGAATGCTGCCCGCTGGCCTTGTGAATCAGGCGCACCGTGAGGGTCGCGTCGGCGGGCACGGTGACGATGCGTTCGTTGAGGAACATGGCCTTGAGCGGCTCCTTGCGCGTCGGGCCATCCACGGCCCAGCCCTTGCCGCCCTTGGGGCTGACGAGGGTCGTGACTTCGTAGCCCTTCTGCGAGTAGCTGGCTTCCGCCTTGGTGAACTTCAACTTCACGGGTTGGGCGAGCGAGGGGGCGGTCAGCTCGGCTTCGATGCCGCTGAGGATGAAGTTCCCGTTGAATGCGCGGCCTACTGATTGCGACGGCAGCGAGGCATCGGGCAACGCTTCGAGCAGCACGCCGCCGAGCGTCCCGGCCGCGAGCGGGGCGGTCACCGTGTAGGTTTCCTGGGGCGCGGCAGCGCCGACGGCGAGCCATGAGGCATCGGCCTGGCGGGTGAAGGTGGTCTTGCTCGCGGCCTTGACGGCGAAGGGTTCAAGCTGCTTCCACGCAGAGGCGGACTCGTCGAGTTTCGCGATGAACGTCGGCTCCCATTCTTCGACCAGCTTGGGCAATTGCTTGGCGACTTCCGCGAGCTTGGCCTCGGCGGACTGAACGGCCTGATTCAGCTCCGCGAGCTTGGCCTCGTGCTCGGATGTGGTGACGTGGATGGTCGGTTCAGGATTGCCGCCTCCGCGATTGGCGCGGGTGCCGCTCAACGTGCCGGATTCATCGATGCTGTTGAAGAAGGCGAAGAACGAATAGAAGTCGCGCTGCGTGATGGGGTCGTATTTGTGGTCGTGGCAGCGGCAGCAGTTGAAGGTCAGCCCCAGCCACGTCGTGCCGGTCGTCTCCACGCGGTCGATGATGGTCTCGATGCGCCACTCCTCGGCGATGAGGCCGCCTTCACCATTGATGCGATGGTTGCGGTTGAAGCCGGTTGCCACGAGCTGATCCTGGCGCGGGTGCGGCAGCAGGTCGCCCGCGAGCTGTTCGATGGTGAACCGGTCGAAGGGCATGTTTTCGTTGAACGTCTTGATGACCCATTCCCGCCATGGCCACATGCTGCGGGAGCTGTCGGTCTGGAAGCCGTGGCTGTCCGCGTAACGCGCGAAGTCGAGCCATTGCATCGCCATGCGTTCACCGTAGCGCGGCGAGGCGAGCAGGCGGTCCACGGCGCGTTCATAGGCGTCCGGCGCCTTATCAGCGAGGAACGCGTCCGCCTCGGCGGGCGTGGGCGGAATGCCCGTGAGGTCCAACGACACGCGGCGCAACAGCGTGGGCTTGTCCGCCGGCGCGGTGAACTTCAGCCCCTCCTTTTTCAGCCGCGCGAGGAGAAACGCATCGATGGCTGCCGCACCATCCACATTGGATTTGGCGTTCGACCCTCGCTTGCCCGACTGAAAACTGAACACTGAAGACTGAACACTCTCCTTCGGCACCTCCGGTCGGACCAGCGGCGCAAACGCCCAATGGCTCTGATACGCCGCGCCTTCTGAGATCCACCGGCGGAGCGTTTCCATCTGGGCGGACGTGAGCTGTTTGCCCGAGTCCGGGGGCGGCATTACGTCCTGCGCATCCTTGGTGAAGACACGGCGCACCAGCTCGGATTTTTCAGGTTTGCCCGGCACGATGGGCACCGCGCCGGACTTGCCGGTTTTGAAGGCGGCTTCCTTCGAGTCAAGTCGCAGGCCGCCTTTGACCTTTTGGGTGTCGGGCCCGTGGCAGTGGAAGCATTTGTCCGAGAGGATGGGCCGGATGTCGCGGTTAAAGTCCAGCCGGGGAGCGGCGCTGGCGAGGCTGGCGACGGCCAGGAACGCCATCACGGCGAAGGTGCGGGCAAGCATGTGAGCACGACGTAACATTTCAATGAGTGCAGACGCTGTCCAATGCCCCGGTATTGCCGGAGAATCAAGCGCTGCGTCAGGGTGGACGCGCTGGATCGTCCGCGCGTTACGGGAGCGAACGAATATTAACAGGCTGCAAATTTCGCAGTGAGACGTGGTAAGCGGCGTAGCGCGGGCAGCCTTGCCCGCGCGAACTGTGCCTCGACGGGAGCGGAACGCGCGGGCAAGGCTGCCCGCGCTACGGTTGCCGTGTGGTATTGGCTAGCCATCGCGGGTTGCGGATTGCCGAGTTGCCTCCGGCGTTGAATACTGTCCCGTCGCATGGCCTCTACCTATCCAGATCCAATGGCCCGGCCAGCCCGGCCGGACGAACCGATGCGAACCTTCCACTTACTCAACGACCGGCAGGCATGAAATTCGTCCGTCTAGCCGTTGGTCTGCTCGCGCCCTTGGGACTCCTTCGGGCGGCCGACCCGCCGCTGCCGGCCACGATCGAGTTCAACCGCGACATCCGGCCCATTCTTTCGGACACCTGTTACAAATGCCATGGCCCGGACAAGGCCAAGCTCAAGGCCGGCCTCCGGCTCGACCTCGAATCCAGCGCGAAGGCCCGGATCAAGGACCACGTCGCCATCGTCCCCGGCCAGCCGGCCAAGAGCGAACTCATCCGCCGCATCACGACGAACGACGCAGAGGACCGCATGCCACCGGCGGAATCAGGCCGGCAGCTCACGCCGCGCCAAGTGGAACTGCTGCGGCGCTGGATCGAGCAGGGCGCGTCGTGGGAGGCGCATTGGTCGTTCATCGCGCCGAAACGGCCGCCTGTTCCTGAAGTTCAAAGTTCAAAGTTTAAAGTTCAAAGTCCGATCGACAACTTCGTCCTTGCCCGGCTGGAGCGCGAAGGTCTTCAGCCTTCGCCCGAGGCGGATCGCGTCACGCTGATTCGCCGCGTGTCACTCGATTTGACTGGCTTGCCGCCGTCGTCGGCTGAAGTGGATGCTTTTCTCGCCGATACCTCGCCGCAGGCTTACGAGCACATCGTGGATCGTCTGCTTGCTTCGCCGCGTTACGGGGAGCGCATGGCGAGCCGCTGGCTCGACGCGGCACGTTATGCGGATACGAGCGGTTATCAGAGTGACGGCGAACGTTCCATGTGGCGGTGGCGGGATTGGGTGATCGATGCCTACAACCGCAACCTGCCTTACGACCGCTTTACCATTGAACAACTCGCTGGCGACCTGCTGCCGGGTGCGACCCGCGATCAGCGCATCGCCACCGGCTTCAACCGCAACCACCGGGGCAACGCCGAAGGTGGCATCGTGCCGGAGGAGTATGCCGTCGAGTATGTCGTGGACCGCGTGGACACCACGGCGACCGTGTGGCTGGGGCTGACGATGGGTTGCACGCGTTGTCACGACCACAAGTACGACCCGCTTACGCAGCGTGAATTCTATCAGGTCTTCGCCTTCTTCAACAACGTCCCTGAGAAGGGCCGCGCCATCAAGATCGGCAACTCGCCACCCGTGCTCACCGCGCCCACCGCTGCGCAGGACCGGGAACTGGGCAAACTCGACGAGCAACTCGCCGCCGCTGAGGCGAGCCTGCGGGCGCTGGGACCGCAGATCACCGCCTTGCAGACCGCGTGGGAGAAATCACTGGTGGGTGGACCGTCGTTGCAGTGGACCGTTACCAAGGGGCTGGAGGCCCGGTATGTGCTGGACGGCAAGCTGACAGATGCTTTTGGCACCAACTCCGTAGCGAAGTTTGAACACGGCGAAAGTCTGTTTGCGCCCGGTCGAGCCGGTTCGGCGGCGGTGCTGGATGGACAGCGCTATATCAATTGCGGCGATGTCGGGAACTTTGGTTTTTTCGACAAGTTCACGCTGGCCGCGTGGATTCAGCCGCGCGGCACGAACAGTGGGGCGATCATTTCCCGCATGGCCGAGCACACGGAAGATTCGGGTTTCGCGTCGGATTCTGAAGGCTACAGCGTGCATCTCAAGCAGGGCCGGGTGCAGGTTCATCTCACCAAGCGCTGGCTGGACGACGCGCTGCGGGTGGAAACGGAGGCCGCGCTTCCGCCGGAGCAATGGCTCCACGTCACCGTGGTCTATGACGGCTCGCGGCTGGCGGCGGGGGTGCAGGTGTTCTTCAACGGCCAGCCGCAGAAGATGCGGGTGTTGCTCGATCAACTGAACCAGACCTTCCAGACGAAACAGCCACTGCGCATCGGTTCCGGAGGCGCGCCGGCGAACCGGTTCCACGGGTTGGTGAGTGACGTACGAGTGTATGGCCGGGCGCTCACGGCAGAAGAGGCTGGCATGGTGGCTACGGGCGAAAGTGTGACCGAACTGGCCGCGATCCCGGCGGTGAAGCGCACGGCGCATCAAATGGCGAAGCTGCGTTCCAGCTTTCTTGCTCAGGCCGCTCCGGCTCCGATGCGGGAGACGGAGAAGAGGGTAGCGGAGCTGCGTGAGCAGCGCGCCCGGTATGTCGAGAGCCTGCCGACCGTGATGGTCATGGAAGAGATGGCCACACCGCGGGCGACGTTCCTCCTGAAACGCGGCGAGTACGACAAGCCCGCCGAGCGCGTCGCGCCCGGCGTCCCTGCGAGCCTGCCGCCGCTGCCTGCCGGTGCGGCGACCAACCGGCTCGGGTTCGCGCAGTGGCTGGTCAGTCCGGCGAACCCGCTCACCGCGCGGGTGGCGGTGAATCATCAATGGCAGATGTTGTTCGGCACCGGGTTGGTGAAGACGGCGGAGGATTTCGGCTCGCAGGGCGAACCGCCGAGTCATCCGGAATTGCTCGACTGGCTTGCGACGGAATTCATCCGCACGGGGTGGGATGTGAAGGGGCTGCTTAAGACGATTGTGACGAGCGCGACGTATCGGCAGAGTTCGAAAGCGATTAGAGAGGCAGTAATTAATAATCAGTCTGAACGTGTTGCCGGCGGACTAATTACTCAATCACTAACTACTGATCACGCCCGCGACCCGGAGAACCGTCTGCTCTCGCGAGGGCCGCGCGTGCGCTTGCCGGCCGAGATGATCCGTGACCAGGCGCTGGCGGTGAGCGGTCTGCTGGTGGACGAAATCGGCGGGCCGTCGGTGAAGCCCTACCAGCCCAAAGGCCTGTGGAAGGAATTGACCGGCACCGACTACGAACCCGACCACGGCGACAAACTCTGGCGGCGCAGCCTTTACACGTTCTGGAAGCGCACCAGCCCGCAGCCGACGATGACGACCTTCGACGCCGCCGGCCGCGAGATGTGCTCCGTGCGGCCGAGCCGGACGGATACGCCGTTGCAGGCGCTGGCGCTGATGAACGACGTGACCTTCGTGGAGGCGGCACGGTGTCTCGCCCAACGCGTGATGCGCGAGGGCGGCGCGACGCCGGAAGACCGGCTGCGGCTGGCCTTCCGGCTCGTGCTCGCGCGGGCTCCCCGGGACTCGGAGCTGAAGGTGTTGCTCGCCGGATTGAACGACCAGCGCACCCGTTTCCAGGCGGACCCGCCGGCGGCGCAAGCGTTTGTCAGCGCGGGGGAGTCGCCGCGCGATGAGAAGCTCGAGGTTGCCGAGCTGGCGGCGTACACGGCGGTGGCGGGACTAATTCTGAACCTTGATGAAGCGATTAACAAATAGCCGGCAGGGGAATGAAACCATGGTTTCAGGCTCAACTCACCGTTGGACCAGGCGTTAACATGAATCCGCTCCTTGATCATCGACTGCTCATCAACCGCCGTCATTTTTTCGGCCGCGTGGGACTTGGGTCGGCTGCGCTGACGGCGTTGTTGAATGACGAGGCACTGGCTGCACCGGCGTCGGGGGCCATGCCCACGGGCGGTTTGCCGGGCCTGCCGCATTTCGCGCCAAAGGCGAAGCGCGTGATCTACCTGTTTCAATCCGGTGCGCCGTCGCAATTGGATTTGTTCGACTACAAGCCGCAGCTCGTCGAGCGGTTCGGGACCGACCTGCCGGACTCGATCCGTCAGGGCCAGCGGCTCACGGGGATGACGGCGACGCAGGACCATTTTCCCGTCGCCCCGACGCGCTTCCAGTTTGCGCAGCACGGTCGCAGCGGCGCGTGGTTGAGCGAGCTGCTGCCGCACACGGCGCGCATGGCGGATGAGTTGTGCTTCATCAAGACGATGCACACGGAGGCGATCAACCACGACCCGGCCATCACGTTCTTCCAGACCGGTGCGCAGCTTGCCGGGCGGCCGAGCATCGGCTCGTGGCTCAGCTACGGACTCGGCAGCGCGAACCGTGACTTGCCGGCGTTCGTGGCGTTGCTCTCGAATGGCACGGGGAACCCGGCGGACCAGCCGCTCTACGACCGCCTGTGGAGCAGCGGTTTTCTGCCAACGACGCATCAGGGCATCAAGTTTCGCGCCGGGGGCGATCCGGTCCTTTTCCTGTCCAACCCCGCCGGATTTGATTCGTCAGGTCGGCGTCGGATGCTCGATGACCTGGCGAAGCTGAACCAGATGCAGCTCGCGGAATTCGGCGATCCGGAAATCGCGACGCGCATGGTGCAATACGAACTGGCGTATCGCATGCAGACGAGCGTGCCGGAGCTGACGGACGTTTCCCGCGAACCGGCCGCCGCGTTCGATCTCTACGGACCCGAGGCGCGCAAACCGGGCACCTTCGCCGCAAATTGTCTCCTCGCTCGCCGCCTGGCCGAGCGGGGCGTGCGGTTCATCCAGTTGTTCCATCGCGGCTGGGACCAGCACACCAAGCTGCCCACCCAGCTCCCCGGCCAGTGCCGCGACACCGACCAGCCCAGCGCCGCGCTCATCGCGGACCTCAAGCAGCGCGGGCTGCTCGACGACACGCTGGTCGTGTGGGGCGGTGAGTTCGGGCGCACGGTGTACTGCCAGGGCCGGCTCACGAAGGCGGACTACGGGCGCGATCATCACCCGCGCAGTTTCACGATCTGGCTCGCGGGCGGGGGCATCCGGGGCGGTGTGACCTTCGGGCAGACGGACGATTATGGCTACAATGTCGCGAGCGACCCGGTCCACGTTCACGACCTGCACGCGACGCTGCTGCACTGCCTGGGCATTGACCACACCCGGTTGACCTACAAGTTCCAGGGCCGCCATTACCGCCTGACCGACGTGCAGGGAGAAGTGGTGAAGGGCATTCTCGCCTGATTACGAGGGTTTTGTCCTCATCCGTTCTGCGATTCGATGCAAGTTTCGTCCGGTGATGCACAAAATGGGGGTGGTTGAAAGCGCGGCTTGATCTAGGTTTGCAGTGGCTGGGAAGGAAAACTCCCGGTCACTTATGAACCTCTCACTCATCGGCCCGGCAGGCGCAGGGAAGGGCACTTACGGCACGGCCTTGGTCCGCGAGTTGTGGCTGGACCGCGTCTGCGCCGGCGATCTGTTCCGTCAACACCTTCAGGACCTGACCCCGCTCGGCATGAGCGCGCGGAAATACATGGACCGGAACGAGCTGGTCCCGGACGAGATTGTGGACGCGATGATCGAGGAATGGGTGCGCAAGAGTGACCCGGCCGGGGACATCCTCTTCGATGGTTTTCCCCGCACGGAGTATCAGGCCCGGTTTCTGGACGATCTCCTGGCCAGTCTCGGCAGCCGGTTGGATGCGGTGGTGTTGTTTAACATCTCGGAGCCGGAAATGCTCCGGCGTTTGGAAGGCCGGTTGATCTGTCAGCAGTGCAAGACGCCTTATCACCTTACGCTGCGTCCACCGGTGCGTCTCGGCGTGTGCGATGCCTGCGGGGGGGAGTTACATCGCCGACCCGATGATCAGCCCGACCTGGCCCTGACGCGCTTGCGGCTGTACCAACGCACCGTGGGGCCGGTGCTGGATTACTACCAACCCTCGGGACGCCTGCGGGTCATCGAGGCCGATGGCGCGGTGGAACAGGTGCAATGGTCCCTCTTTGCTGCGTTGGAGTCGCTTCGCGCCCGCGGAACGGCCTTCCAACCGAAGGGAGCAACTGTCACGTTGCCAGGCTGGCATCGCAAACCGATTCACCCGCCCATGGATGCTCGCAGCGGATGTCTGGGCCTCGTGTTGCTGGGCGGGCCGGGCTCGGGGAAAGGCACGCAGGCCGAGTATCTATGCAACGAACTCAAGCTTCCGCACATTGCGACGGGCGATCTATTCCGGGAAAACCTCCGGCAGGCCACGGAACTGGGCCGGCACGCCAAGTCCTACATGGACCGGGGCGAATTGGTTCCCGACGACATCACCGAAGCCATGGTGCGTGAGCGGCTGGCGCGACCGGACACGCAGCGGGGTTTCATTCTCGATGGTTTCCCGCGCACGCTGCCGCAGGCCCTGGCGTTGGGGGAGATGCTCGCGGGTCTGGAGCGGCGGCTGACCGGGGTGTTGTTCATCGCGGTGCCGGACGAGGCGATTGTCACCCGGCTTTCCGGCCGGCTGGTCTGCCGTGAATGTCAGACTCCCTTTCACCCGGCTTTCAAACCCCCGCGTGAGCCGGGCATTTGCGATGCGTGCGGGGGCAAACTGTATCAACGCGACGATGACAACCCCGCGACCGTCCGGGCCCGCTTGAGAACCTTCCATGCCCAGACCGAGCCGTTGATCCGCTTCTACCGCGATGCGGGACTGTTGACCACGGTGAACGGACTGGAGGATGTTCCAGCCGTAAAAGCCCACATGCTGGCGGCCGCCCGTGGGGTGGAAAATGCCGTCTCATAACGAAAGGGAATCCTATGTTTGAAGCCGCTGAACTGGGTCAGAAAATCACCAAAGCCCAATACGAAGCCGAGCTGCCCAAGCTGCGCGCCGCCTTGTTGAAGGCACACTTCGCGCTCAAGGACACCAAGGTTCCCGTCATTGTCATCGTCTCCGGCACGGACGGGGCCGGGAAGGGCGAGGTGGTCCATCGGTTCAACGAGTGGCTGGACCCGCGCGGTGTGGACACGCATGCCTTCTGGCAGACCTCGGACGAGGAGCGTGAACGGCCGCGCTACTGGCGTTTCTGGCGTGCCCTCCCGGCGCGCGGGCGCGTGGGGATATTGTTTGGCTCGTGGTACACCGAGCCGATCATCCGGCGCGTGTATGGCGAGATCAAGAACAGCAAGCTCGACACCGAGATGGACCGCATCGCCAGTTTCGAGAAGATGCTGGCGGACGACGGGGCGGTCTTCGTCAAGCTGTGGTTCCACCTCTCCAAGAAGGCGCAGCGCCGGCAGTTGAAGGATCTGGAAAGCAATCCCAAGACCCACTGGCGCGTGCTGCCGACCGACTGGAAACATTTCAAACTCTTCGACAAGTTCACCGAGGTTTCCGAGCGGGCCATCCGCCGCACGGACACCGGCCAGGCACCCTGGCATCTGGTGGAGGCGGCGGACCGGCGGTATCGCGAGCTGACGGCCGGGAAAATCCTCCTCCAGGCCATTGAAGACCGGCTGCAACAACTGGCCCGGAACCAACCAACTGCTTCTACTTCCCCGTCTGTACCCGCAATCAAATCCGCGCCCGCACCCCGTCCCCGCGTGCACGCCAGCACCACCATTCTCGACCATGTGGATTTGACGCAGCACCTCAGCGACAAGGAATACGCGGCCCAAATGGAGAAGTATCAAAGCCGCCTGTCGCGCCTGACCTGGGCGGCCTGGGAGAAGAAGGTGGCCAGTGTCGCGCTGTTCGAGGGCTGGGATGCCGCCGGCAAGGGCAGCGCCATCCGACGGGTGACGGCGGCGGTTGATCCCCGCTTGTACCGCATCATTCCCATCGCCGCGCCGACGGACGAGGAGCGGGCGCGGCAATATCTCTGGCGTTTCTGGCGGCATCTCCCGCGGGCAGGCATGACGACCATTTTCGACCGTTCCTGGTATGGCCGCGTGCTGGTGGAGCGCGTCGAGGGCTTCGCGCGCGAGGACGAATGGCAGCGGGCGTTCCTCGAGATCAACGAGTTTGAAGAGCAGCTCGCTGAGAGCGGCATCGTGGTTTCGAAGTTCTGGCTCCACATCGGCAAGGACGAGCAGTTGCGGCGCTTCAAGGAACGCGAGGAAATCACATTCAAACGTTACAAGATCACCGACGAGGACTGGCGCAACCGCAAGCAGTGGGATGCCTACAAGGCCGCGATTAATGACATGGTGGCGCACACCAGCACGGTGAGTGCGCCCTGGACGGTCGTGGCGGGCAACGACAAGAAGTTCGCCCGCGTGCAGATCCTGAAGACTTTCTGCAAGCATCTCGAGGCGGCGCTCTGAACGGCTGGCGGACCGGCTCCGTCCGTACCCTCTGAACCCCATGGCGCAGACCGAAAACCCAACCTTGCCCGCCCCGTGGAAGGGAGATCTCTGGGGCGGCATCTCCGCGATGCTCGTCGCGTTACCGTCTTCGATTGCCTACGGCGTCACCACGGTGGCCGTGCTTGGCCCGGCGTACTTGGCGCAGGGAGCACTGGCCGGGGTGATTGGCGCGGTGGCGGTGGGTTTCACGGCCGCCTGTTTGGGGAGTGCCCGGCAGTTGATTTCCGCTCCCTGTGCGCCGGCCGCCGCCATCTTGTCGGCGCTGGCGGCCACCTTGGTGACGCAGGGGCAAACCGGACAAAGCGATGCGGAACTGGCGACGCGGGTCATGTTGTTGATGACGCTGGTCGGGGTGTTTGCGGGGGTGATTCAACTCGTCTTCGGCCTTGCGCGCGGCGGGCGGCTCATCAAGTTCATCCCGTATCCGGTCGTGGCGGGCTACCTCAGTGGCGTGGGTTTGATGATCATTCTCGCGCAGGCACCCAAGGTGCTGGGCTTGCACGCGGGGCCGGAGTTCTGGTCGGGACTGCTTCACCCGGGGCATTGGAACCTGCACGCCTTGATCATCGGAGGACTCACGATGCTCGCGATGACCCAGGCCGCGCGCCTGAGCAAGAGCATTCCGGCGGCCATTCTGGGACTGGGGGCGGGGTTGCTCGCCTACGCGGCGCTGGCGCTTTGGTATCCGGAACTTCGCGCGGCGGAACGAAGTCCGCTGGTCGTCGGGCCGATGCAGGGCAGCGTGAGTGATGTGGCGTCGTTGCTGGGCGACCGATGGAAACTGGCTTTGCATCTTTCGGCGGACCAGCTCCTCGCCCTGCTCACGCCCGCGCTGACGCTGGCCACCTTGCTGTCCATCGACACGTTGAAGACCTGCGTGGTGCTGGATGCGATGAGCGGCCAGCGGACCGATTCGAACCGCGAACTGCTGGGGCAGGGGACGGGCAACCTGCTCTCGGCCTTGCTCGGCGGCATGCCCGGTGCGGGCACCATGGGGCCGACGTTGGTGAATCTCAACAGCGGCGGCCAGACCCGCCACGCGGGCATGATCAGCGGTGGCCTCATCCTCGTGGCGTTCCTGTTTGGCCGACCCTTGATCGCCTGGCTGCCGACCCCGGCACTCGCAGGGATTCTCATCGTTCTCGGCAGCCGGATGGTGGATCGCGAGAGCCTTCACCTGCTCCGGCACCGGCAGACCTTCTTTGATTTCACGGTGATGGCGGCGGTCGTGGTGGTGGCGTTGACCTCTAACCTGATCGCGGCGGCGGGCGTCGGGATCGCCCTGGCCTTCGCGTTGTTCATGCGGGACTTGATCCGCAGCTCGGTGATCCGGCGGAAGCTGCATGGTGACCAGATATCGTCCCACAAGAACCGTCAAGCGGAGGAGCGGGCGCTCCTGATCCAGCACGGCAAGCAGACCGTGCTCTGTGAACTTCAGGGCAGCCTGTTTTTCGGCACCACGGACCAGCTCCTGACCGAACTCGACGCGGATATTCGGAATTGCCGCTACGTCCTGCTGGACATGCGGCGGGTGCAATCATTCGACTTCACCGCCGGCCATGTGTTGCAGGTCATCTACAAGCAGGTGAAGGCCCATGACGGTTTTCTCCTCTTGTGCAGTCTGCCCACGCATCTCCCCACAGGACTGGGGCTGGCGGATTACCTCCGGCTGCTGGGAATTCTCGGAGATGACGACCATCTGCTGCTTTTCGACAACCGCGACGAGGCGCTGGAGTGGGTGGAGGATCGGATTCTGGCGGCGGAGGTGATTGCTCCCGTGCCTCATGTTCTCCCCGGGCTGGAGCAGATCCCCCTGTTCGCCGGGCTGAAGCCGCCGGAGGTTTTCAACCAGCTACGCGCGATCATCGAGGAGCGCACCGTTAAAGCGGGCGAAGTCATTTTCCACAAAGGCGACGTCGGCGGGGAACTGTTCATCCTCCGGAGCGGCAATGTGAGCGTGAACCTGCCGCTCTCCGCCGGGCATCGTTATCATCTGACCACGTTTACCGATGGGCACTTCTTCGGCGACATGGCCTTCTTCGACCGGCAACCCCGTTCAGCAGATGCCGTGGCCGTGACGGAGTCCCACCTGTACGTCCTGTCCCGCAGCAAGTTCGAGGCGCTGGCCCGGGAGCATCCCGACCTCGCCATGGAGATCATGCGCCGGCTCGGGCGCGAGATGGCGATCCGCCTGCGCTACTCGAACAGCGAACTGCGCGCCCTGCACCAGTCCTGAGCCGGGAGACCCTATAGAAACCACCAAGGCACAAAGGACACGAAGGACACGAAGGACACAAATCTTCAGTGTTTTGTGTCCTTCGTGTCTTAGTGGTTTATAGCATATGCCTCCATCCTGACAACGAAATGGACTTTTCAACGGGAGCCAGTTATGCCAGTTTTCAGCCATGAAATTCCCGCTGATGCTCCTGGCTGCGGCCGCGTTGTTCGTTGGCTGCCAGTCCTATCCCATGGGCTTGAACGAGACGCAATGGAAGGCGCTCACCCCGGAGCAACAGGCCGACTACACCCGTCAGCAGGCCGTGATCAACGAGGAGCGCCGCCAGAAGCGCGAGGCCGAGGAACGGGCCCGTCAAGCCGCCGCCGAGGCCAAGGCGGCGGAGGAACGGCAGCGGGTCGAGATGGCCTACGCCCGCGCCCGCTATGGCGACGTCGTCACTGTAACGGTGGAAGGCGGCCAGATGGCCATCAGCGGCAAGCTGCTGGCGTACGAGCCGGTGCGTTTCGACCTCGTACGTGGGGAGCGGAAGGAGATTGAGTTTGTGCAGCAGGGCCGGTCCTCGAACGTGACCAAGGTTGACGTGCGGTTGAGCGAGGATGGTAACATGCTTTATTTCGACGAGGCGGCCCGCGGCCGCATCACGCTCATCAGCAAAGATTGGGAAACTGGCAAGACGATGAGCCCGCTGACCATTCAGGATCGTGGCGGCCGACCGGTCGCGGTCGGGATCAGCCTGACGGTGAAATACAAGTCCCTGCCCGGCGGACCCCGGCGGGTCATTGTCCTGCCTCCGCCGAAGTAAAGCAGCCCGCCAAACCGGGTGAATGGACTAACCGGCGGGGCGTCTGAACCTTCAGAACATGGCCAGCCAACCTGCCAAATATTGTGACGGTGTCGCGCGCCGGGACTTCCTCCGCATCGGGGCCGCCGGAGTGCTTGGGACGCAGTTCTCGCTGGCCGGCATGTTGTCCGGCTCAGCCCAGGCGGCGGCGGCCATGCAGGACAAGTCGCTGATCTACATCTTTCTCAAAGGCGGTCTGAGCACGATCGACACCTTCGATCTCAAGCCTGATGCCCCGTCCGAGGTGCGCGGCGACTTCAAGGGCATCCCGACCAATCTTCCCGGCGTCCACGTTTGCGAGCACCTGCCACGGGTCGCCCGGGTGATGGACAAGTTTTCGCAGATCCGCTCGTTCACGCATCGTTCCTCGGATCACGGTCCGGCGGATCACTACATGCTGACGGGTTTCTTTCCGTCGGCAGGCTTCAATGGCGGGCTCAAGCCCAACAACCAGCACCCGGCGTTTGGCTCCGTACTGGCGCAGAAGCTCGGACCGCGCGGCTCCGTGCCGCCCTACGTCTGCCTGCCCGGCATGCATCCCAGCGCCAGCTCCGCATATCTCGGCGCGGCGGCCGTGCCGTTCGTCGTGGAGACCGATCCGAACGCCCCGAACTTCACCGTACCTGACCTCGCGCCGCCCATGCTCATCGAGTCCAGCCGGCTGGATGCGCGCCGCGAACTGCTCGCCCAGGTGGACCGTTACCAGCGGACGGCCGAAGCCGCCGCCAATGCCGGCCCCCGCAACGTCGGCGTTTTCAGCCAGCGGGCCTTTGACCTGATGACTTCGCCCGACGCGAAGAGGGCCTTCGACCTCGCCGCCGAGCCGGAACGGTTGCGCGACGATTACGGTCGCAACACGCTCGGCCAGTCCTGTCTTTTCGCCCGCCGGCTCGTCGAAAGCGGCGTGCGTTGCGTGACCATCGATCACTCGAACTGGGACACGCATGACGGCAATTTCAACACCCTCAAGACCGCGCTCCTGCCCAAGCTGGACGCCGCGATGTCCACGCTCTTTCGCGACCTCTCCGACCGGGGGATGCTCGACAAGACCCTCGTGCTTATCTCGGGTGAATTCGGTCGTACGCCGAAGATCAACAAGAACGCCGGACGCGATCACTGGGGCCCGTGCTTTACCGTGCTCATGGGCGGCGGCGGCATCCAGGGCGGACGCGTTGTGGGGGCCAGCGACAAGTGGGCGGCCCAGCCCGCCAACAATCCCTACGGTCCGGAGGACATGGCCGCGACGCTTTATCACCTGCTCGGGCTCGACCCCCAGGATGAAATGCACACTCCCGAAGGCCGGCCCATCATGATCGCCAACAACGGGCGCGTGATGAAGGAGCTGATTTAGCGCTTCCTCTTTCGGTTGTGGTGCCCGGAGGAATCCGTCCCAGTGCAAGCACGGGCGTGAATCTTAAAATTGAAATGGGTCTGGCCCACTTCCGGACTTGCCTTTCCGGTTCCTCCGCATTTAGTGTCCCGCCGCTGAAATTGGACGCCAGTGTAGCTCAGTGGCAGAGCAGCTGTTTCGTAAACAGCAGGTCGTCGGTTCGAACCCGACCACTGGCTCCATTCAGGATCAAGGGGTTGCAGCGATTCCTTCATGATTTCCGCAGTTTTCTTCTGACAAGGTTCTGACAAACCACTTCAGGGTTGGGGGGCAAAACGAAAAACCCCCTCGGTGAAGAGGGGGTGTCGTGGACTTTTGGAGGATTAGGGAGTGGGTTTTAATCCCCAGAATTCATCCGAGGTCGTCTTTCCAACGTGACGGACGTAGTATCGTTTACAGACCTCCACACTGTTCCCCATGTCGTGCGAAACTCGGGTGAGGTCGTGGATAAGGTTGTGGTAGTAGGTTCCGAAAGAGTGTCGGAGAACATCCTGTTTCCACGTCAACCC
>RFSE01000115.1 GCA_009924135.1 Pseudomonadota bacterium
TTGCCAGACCTCGGGCGAGCGGACCCCGGGGCGTTGCTCGCCGCTGATCACCAGCCACGCCCCGTTCCACTGGGTCGTGGGCACGGTGACGCGCGGCGCCGGGGTGGTCCCGTGTTCGTGCCATTGGTCCGTGCGCGTGTCGCAGGCGAGCACGCTGGTGGGAAAGCCTTTGTGCTCGGTCGGCGCGACGGCGAGTTGCGCCGCGTCGTCGCCGCTCACGACGAGAAACTGGGTCTGACCGATGGTCGGGGCAGGTGAAGGTGCGGCCACGGCGGCGCGCGGCAGATCAGCGATGCGTTTCCAACCTTTGCCCGGCGTGTAACGGTAGCCGTCCTTTAAGTAAGTCCGCACCGGTTTGCCATCCGGACCGGCGGACAAGTCGGCGCCACTCACGAGGAAGAAGGAACCATCTTGCACCGCCGCGACGGCGAGCATCCGCGCGGGGCCGGGCCACGGTTCCAACTCGCGCCACGCCGGCTGCTTTGCGGCGAGGTTTAGCGCGTAGAACGTTTTCAGCGTGCTCGTTGAATCAGGCCGCTCAATTCCGCCGGCGATATAAAGCGTGTCGCCCAGCAGGCCCCCGCTCAGGTTCGCGATTGCACGTGGCAACGACGGCAACGACTCAGCCACCACCTTGCCGCCCTGCCATTTCAGTTGGAAACACTCCGCGCGGTGCCCTTCTGCATCGCTGCCTCCGACGCACACGACGCCGTCATGCCACGTCACGCTTACACCATAAGCAAGCGGTCGAGGCAGTTTGCCCAAAGCCTTCCATTCACCGTCGGGCTTCTCCAGCACGAAGACCGTGTCATACCAGATCTTCTTTCCGCCTTCCCACGGTTTCTTGTCCGGGAAGTTCGCGCCGCCGGCCGCGAGCAATGCACCCCCACTCACACCGGCGAACATCGACGCGAACCCTTCCTTGTCCGGCAGTGACGGCAAGCGCGTCCAACCAGGCGCTCCAGCGGCGAGGGTGGTGTGCCTTAGACAGGTCAAGAGCACGAAGAAATGGAAGAGTTGGCAGAGGAATTTAGGGCAACGTATTGAGGAGCAGGCCGTTTCGGGGCCGGAGACCGCAGACCATCTGTGCCCATCTGTGTTCATCTGTGGCTCAAGTTCGCGCAGGCAAGGCTGCCCGCGTTACGCGTTCGCTTCACCACTCACCCCCGCTGGAAAACTTCTTCTTCGCCGCCTCGCGGAAGGCCGCCCCGGCGGCGTCCATGTCGCTGAGCACTTGGTCGAAGGGTTTGCCGGCGGCCGAGCGGGCGGCCGGGATGACCGTGTTACACTCGTTGCTGTCCATGAAGCGCGCGGCCTCCAGCAGCCGGGCCTCGTCGTCCTTGGGGACCGCGAAGAAACCGTGCTTGTCCGCGTGGATGAGCTGGCCCGGCTCGATCCGCTGGCCGAACACCTCCACCGGGCAATCCCACCGCACCGGCGTGACCCATGCGTGGCCCACGCACAACCGCCGGGCCAGCGCCTTGAAACCGGCGTTGGTCATCTCGTCGAGATCACGCACCGCTCCGTCCGTGATGGTGCCCACGCAGCCCAGCGCCCGGTGGGTGTTGGCATTCACCTCACCCCAGAAGGAGCCGATCACGCGCGGCTTGTCGAGGTCCTGCACCACGACGATTTTCGGCCCCGGCACGCTCGCAATGTACCGGCGGTAGTCGCTCAACGCACCGGGCTTGTCCTTGTGCGCCGGGTTGCTCGGTTCGATCACGAGCGTCACCGCGTAGCCGATCATCGGTCCCATCTGCGGCATGAAGTCGCGTGTCTCCTCAATGTTGATGCCGTCCCGCGTGCGGTCGTGCTTCGTGATCTGCTCCCAGCCATTGTAAATGGTGGGCGTGTTCCAACGTTGCAGTTGGAGGAGGTCGGCGTGGGTAAGCTGACGGGTCGGGTTGGTTGAATTCATGGAGTTGCTTTTCTGTAGGCTGATGAAATTAAGCAAAAATTAGCGAAACAGCGACTATGGTTGATCCCGCCGGTTAAAGCCGGGCCAGCGGATTGTCCCGGGCCGTCAACGGAAATGCAACCCGTTGCCCTTGAAGACGATGCGACTCAAAGACCGCCGCAATCATCTCCACCGTCGTCCGGCCCTCGCGCGCGCCGCACAACGGCTCACGCTTCTCGCGGATCGCGGCGATCAAATCCCGGCCGCCGACCAGATGCCCCATCACCTGCTTGCCCAGGTCCGCCGACGGCTCCGGCTGGCCGATGCCCGCCGTCGTGATCGGCACCCACGTGCGCGGCTCCTTGCCCGGCCGGAACGGACTCCCCGCGAGCAACTGCGCCACCGGGTCCTGGTCCACGCGCAGATCAATGATCCCCTTGGTGCCGATCAATTGCAGCCCGAAGCCCGCCGCCGCCACGCCCGCCTTCGCGATCGAATCAAAATACGCCGGCACGCCCCGTTCCAGGTCGAACCGCGCATGCACCTCGTTGCCCGCCAGCGGACCCACGCCCTCCGCGCCCTCCTTCACATCCGCCCGCGTGACCAACTGCCCATCCTGCCACAACGTCGCGGCACAACCCCGCGGCGCACCGCCGAAGTAAACGATCAAGTTCAACAAATGCGAACCCAGCACCCACAAATCCAGCGCCCCGCCCCGCGCATCCTCCTTGCCCCGCGCCCGCAACTCCAGCAACCGCCCGATGGCGTCCTCCTTCACCAGCCTGGCGATCACCGGCAGCACCGGATGCCACCGGTTGCGATGCGCAATCGCCACCTTCACCTGGCGCGGCTCGCACGCGGCGATGATTTCATCCGCCTCGGCCGGCGTGCGGCAAAACGGCTTCTCCATGTAAATGCCCTTCGCCCCCGCCGCCACGGCGGCCAACGCGGCGTCCCGATGCTGGTCCACATGGCGCATGCCGATGGCCACGATCTCCGGCTTCACCTCCGCCAGCATCTGGCGGTAATCGGCGAACCCGCTTTTCACCGAGAGCCGTTGCTGCGCGGCGGCGAGCCCCTTGGCGTCCGCATCCGCCACCGCCACCACTTCCGTCTCCGGCAGCTTCAGCCACATCGTATCCACCCCGTGCCCGTAATCCCCGCGCCCCGTGTGCCCGATCACCGCGACCCGCACCCGTGGCGCTGCGTCCGCCCCGCGCGCGGCGAACGCCAGGCTGCCAACGGCCACGGACCCCAGAAACTGACGACGATTGGGCTTCATGTTTCAGCGAGAATGTCAGGCCGTGCCCAGCCCTGCAACAAGGCGGTGAATCGAAGGTCGAGGGTCGAGGGTCGAGGGTCGAGGGTCGAAGGCCGAAGGTCGAGGGTCGAGGGGCGAGAGTCGGCCACCCTCTCCGCCTCGAACGGGGAGATGCCCTTCTCCGCGCTGGGGAGAAGGTGGCCGCAGGCCGGATGAGGTGCGGCGCACTAACTGGCATGCAGCGCCGGGGGGTGAGGTGTCGAGGGCGGAGGTTGATAGTTGATAGTTGAAGGTTGAAGGTCGGCCACCCTCTCCGCCTCGAACGGGGAGAGGGCCGGGGTGAGGTGTCGATTTCGGCTAATAGCTGATGGCTCATGATCGAGGTGTCGATGGCCGAGGTTGATAGTTGATAGTTGAAAGCTGACGGCTGACGGCTGATGGCTGAGATTCCAGAGCCACCCTCTCCGCCTCGATCGGGGAGAGGGGCTGGGGGTGAGGTGTCGAGTTCGGAGGTTGATAGTTGATAGTTGAAAGCTGACGGCTGACGGCTGACAGCTGATGGCTGATGGCTAACAGCTAACAGCTTTCGTTCGAAGCGGAGAGGGTAGCTCTCGACCCTCGACTCTCGACCCTCGACTCTCGACCCTCGACTCTCGACCTTCCCCACCAACCTGGCTGATCGTCCATAGACCTTTTCCGCCGGGCGGCATGGACTATCAGTCATGCCGAAACGCGATCCCGTCCTCGCCGCCCTGGGGCGGAACCTCCGCCGCTGGCGCGAGGCCCAGCCGTTCACCCAGGAGAAACTCGCCGAACGCGCGGGGCTGGACCCCACCTACATCAGCGGCATCGAGCGCGGGCTGCGCAACCCCGGCATCCGGAACGTCGCCCGGCTGGCCAAGGCCCTCGGCCTCACCACGGCGGAGCTGTGCCAGGGGGTGGACGCGTGAAGGAAAAGAACCATCCGCGTAGGAGCCGACGTGAGGAGGCTCAAACTTCCGCCCCGCTGCCGGATAATCAGAGACTCGTCACCTCGTCTCCGGCCCTCCGCGAGCACCGCGCCCCCTACCTCGTCTCAACCGAATTGTCTCCCTCTCCGCCTCGAGCGGGGAGAGGGCCGGGGTGAGGTGTCGATTTCGGCTAAAAACTAAGAGCTAACGGCTAATGGCTTAAGGGTGAGGTGTCGAGTCCTACCGCCTCTTCAGAGTCTCCTGTCTCATCCGAATCAACTCCCGCTCCCCTTGGTGCACCGGGCCGGGGTGAAGCCCTGCGTTTCATCGACCTCTTCTGCGGCATCGCGGATTACTACGCTCCATCAATCGAAGGAATGCCGCATAGGCCAAGAAAATCCGCGGTCGCATCAAGCAAAGCGGGATTCCGAGTCTCATCTTCAGAATCTCCACGTGGAACCCAAACAACGAAGCCTTGCCGTGCACGTGTCAAAAGGACGCGATACTTGTTCAACAAATACTGCTTATCCCCCGCGTCGCGGTAATTCCGCCAACCTTTGCCGTGGAAGTAGCGTGAGAGCCATTGGCCGTTTGGTTGGAGTAGCAAGTCGCCACCCCAACAAATGCCAACCCAATCCAATTCCAGTCCCTGGCATTCAAACTCAGTTGCCGCGACTTCAAGTTGGAAGGAGGAGCGCACATCACCCGGAGGCGCCAAGAACCACTCCTCGTAGGGATACCTACGAGATTCTGAGTCATCTGGCCCATCGGGTAAGCGCCAGGCTACCAGGTTCATTTCGCCACAGGATGTTCTACTATAGAACATTTAAGGCTTGCTCTCTGCGCTTGGGTAGGCCAGACAATTACAGTCGGTTATGGCTACGAACCCACGCAGCGGCTTCTGCATTTACGTTGATACGTTGTGCCAAGGCCCGGTGCCTGTTGTGAGCGACGACGATTGCTATGTCGTGTTTGCAACTGAACTGGAGGCTCAGCGGGAAATCGTTGACCATCAAATGACGCGGCTCCAGCAGTTCCTTGACGGCGAGCGGGAGTTTGCCGATGCCATCGCGGTGGAAGAATACGTCGTGCCCGTGTCCGTTGGTCCGGACGGCGTGATTACGGATGCCGCCGGCCATGGCTTCGGCCCGCAGGTGGAATGGCCCACGAGCGCAGAGGGTAAGCGGCATTAGCGGTTTGCCATAAGCCGTTAGCTCTCAGCCGTCAGCCGTCAGCTTTGAGCCTTCGCCACTGCTCATAGCTGAGCGGGACTGCGAATCCTTGAGCGTGGAACCTGGAATCCGCAGTGGAGGAGGAGCTGGACCGAGAAAAACCACTGACCGGCACTCACTGGCACTAATGAATTGGCTCTGGCGGCTCTTCAGCCAGCGGGTGAATCCCAAGGCCGCTGACTTATCAGTGCAGGTTAGTGCAGGTCAGTGGTTTGACTCGCTGACCCGCTGGTTCAACTGCGGTTTCTAACTTGAGCCATCAACCCTCCGAACCCTTTGTGTCCTTCGTGCCTTCGTGGTTCACCTGTCCTCATGTTAGCCGTCAGCGGTTAGCCGTTAGCCGTCAGCTTTCAACTATCAACTATCAACCTCCGCCCTCGACACCTCACCCCCCGGCGCTGGAAGCCAGTTAGTGCGCCGCACCTCATCCGGCCTGCGGCCACCTTCTCCCCAGCGCGGAGAAGGGCAACTCCCCGTTCGAGGCGGAGAGGGTGGCTCAGGAGCGTTAGCTCTCAGCCGTCAGCCGTTAGCGGTTAGCGGTTAGCGGTTGGCCTTCAGCTTTCAACTTTCAACTATCAACTATCAACCTCCGCCCTCGACACCTCACCCCCCGGCGCTGGAAGCCAGTTAGTGCGCTGCACCTCATCCGGCCTGCGGCCACCTTCTCCCCAGCGCGGAGAAGGGCATCTCCCCGTTCGAGGCGGAGAGGGTGGCCGACTCTCGACCCTCGACCTTCGACCCTCGGCTGCCGCCCTACTTCGCACTCACCGGCGGCAGCTTGGCGCTGTAGTGGACGGCGCGGTGGCGGTTGTCGTCGAAGGCGAAGTGCAGCCATTGCTGGTCCGCGCTGACGAAGCCGTCGGGGTAGTTCAGGCGGCCTTTCGGGCCGTCGCAGGACTCGGGCACGAGCACGCGCTGGTAGGGCCAGGTCTTGAGGCCGTCGAAGCTGATCCACAAGGCCAGCGGACTGCGGTGCGCGGGGTTCGGGTTGTGCAGCATCGCGACGGTGTCGCCGCCGAGGGGGTAGAGCGTGGCCTTGGAGCCGGGGTTGGGGATGTCCGTCTTCACGGCGAATTCCGGCCAGGTATTCCCGCCGTCCTTGGACTCCGCGTAGTAGAGCACGCCGCCGAGCCGGTCCGCACGGATGATCATGGCGATGCGGCCGTCGCTGAGTTCGGCGATGTTGTTCTCGGCCCAGCCGTGGTAACGGTCATCGCTGGTGAGCCGCACGTTGCCGTGTTCGGACCAGGTTTTGCCGCCGTCACTGCTGATGAGCACGCCGTTGCGCGGGTTGCTGACGTAGTGGAAGAGCGTCTTGTGCCAGGGCTTCTCCTCGGGGGCGGGCGGCGGCGTGCCGGCGGGCGGCCCCAGATAATGCTGGAAGGGTATGATGATGCGGCCGTCGCGCGCGACGATGTGGTTGCGGATGAAGGTGAAGTTGGCCAGCCGGCCCGGCACGGGTTCGGCCTTGCTCCACGTCTTGCACGAATCATCGCTGTGCATGAACCACGATTGCCAGTCACGGCCCCACGTCTGCGAGTGGGTGGAGAAGAAGAGCGTGCTGCGGCCGCCGCGCACCAGCAGCTCGGTCGGGCCCTGGCCACTGGTCTTGCCCGTGCGCGGGAAGCCGATGTCCACCGGCTCCAGCGGGGTCCAGGTGCGGCCTTCATCCCGGCTGCGCGTGAGGCCGATGTAATTTTTCGGCGAGGGCTCGAAGTCATCGCCGGCGAGCATGAAGAGCGCCCACGAGCCGTCGGGCAACTGCCGGAGGGTCGTGTCGCACACGAGCTTGTCGGGCGTCTTGCCATCGTAGGGAATGGACGTGCGGTCCTGCTTGGCATCGGCGAGCGCCTGGGCTTCCCACGGGGAAGGCTTGGCGGGAGCGTCGGCTTTCGCCTGGGCCCTGGCACCCGGCGCGCGTTTGCCGGTGGCCTGGTTCACGACCACGCGCTGGCGGGCCTGGGGCGAGGTCCACTTGCCCCCGGTCACGTCGGTTTCCTTGAACGTGGCCATGAGGATCTGTTTGTCGCCGGTGCGCTGGTAATCGTAGATGAGATAGACCGTGCCATCGGGGGCCTGCACGCCGTCGGGATAAGAAACGCCCGCGCGCTCATCAATGAGCAGGCTGCCGTGCCAGGTCTTGCCGTCATCGTCGGAGAGGCGGGCGGTGAGATGCGAACGGGTCTTCTTGTCGGGCGGTTGGTGGGCGACGAGCAGGAGCTTGCCGGAGCTGAGGCGGCGGATGAAGAAGCGCGAGTTCACGTGGGGAATCGAGGTCACGCGGCCCGGCGACCACGTCTTGCCGTGATCGGTGGATTCGCTCTCGCCGATGCCGTAGGCGGCGCGCACGAGCATCCAGAGGCTGCCGTCCTTGCGCTCGACGACCATGTGCTCGTCGAAGACGCGCTGGGGCACCTTGGCCTGGCCGAGGAACGACCACGTCGCGCCTTTATCGCGTGAGACGTGGACGTTCGCGCCGTTCTCGGAACCGAGGTCGTGGCGGTGCGCGTCCTCGGTGCGTTTGTCGGCGGGCCGTTCCCAGACGGAGGCGGGCAGGAGCCACTCGCCGGTGCTCAGGACGGTGGGCTTGTTCATCATGATGCCGTTGCAGAGGCGGCGCGGGGCGGACCAGCGTGGGGCTTCGTCACCGGAGTTTTCGGTCGTGATGGCCCAGACGCCGGAGCGGCCGTCCCACCACTGATACGATTGCGCCCAGAACAGCCAGAGGCGGCCATCCGGCGCGTGCCACAGGCAGGGATCGTACGCGCGCACGGGACCGGGCGGATCAATCACCAGCTTGGGGCCGGACCACGTCTTGCCGTCGTCGCCGCTGGTGACGAGCACGACGTAGTTGCCCGGGCCTTCGCCCGGTTCGCCGGGGCCGCCGGCATACCAGAGCGCCCAGAGCCGCCCGTTCGCCGCGCGCTCGATGCCGGGGATGCCCTGGAAGATGCGCGTGGAGTCCGCGTAGTTCGGGCCGGGAGCGGTGTTGAGCGTTTGGGCGACCAAGGCGGGATCAATTGCCCCGGCCGGTGCGGCGTGGCTGAATGTTCCCGCACAGAGCAACGCGGCTACGAAGCAGACGGTGCGCGCGAGCCGTGTCAGCTTATGGACTGCGGTGGCAGAGCGCAGCGGCGACACCGCTTTGGTTTCGTGATGAGTGGAGCCAGGGGCCGCTCTGCGGGACGGGAAAGCGGCGTGGCGCTGCGCTTCCCGCCGCAGTCCAAGACGGTGCGGGCTCAGTAAATCGGTGGGACAGTTCATGGCATTCAGGTGCTATTAGTCAAAAGATCAAAAGGCGGTTTGGCCCGGTGTGTCGAGGCTGCTGACCACGACACTCCCATAAAAACGTAGGTCATGCCACACGCAAGCACCCGGGTGCTTGCCGGTCAAACCCGTGGGCGGATCCTCGCGTGGCCCCGGAGCGCGGCTGTGTCCCGCTCGGCGCGGGATCAGCCGCAGCAACGGCGGAGTTACGAAGGGGGGCGGAACGCATCAACGCCTCCGGCCAGGCGCAGCCGCTGCGGCTGGTCTCCGCGACACAGCCGCGCTCCGGACGATTTCGTTCCTCGGGGGCAGGAATTGAATCCCAACGGGGTTGCGGCCCGCTTGCAGGTCGTGCGCCGGCTCCATGCCACAACCCCGTTGGGGCTGCAAGCACTTGCAGCCGCGACGCCAAGCCTTGGATTTGCGTTACACGCCTTGCCGGTTTGTAGCGTAAAAGCTACAGTGCTTTTGTGCTGCCTACGCCCAAAGCGAGTGACGTATGAAGACCGTGAGTTACAAAAAGATTCTCGACAAGAAACTGGCCGATCCCGATCAGGCGGCGGAATACCTCACCGCCTGCTACGCGGAAGGGCCGGAGGTGTTTCTGGTCGGGCTGCGGGATGTGGTCGAGGCGCAGGGCGGGGTGGCCCGCGCGGCGGAATTGAGCAAGCTGAACCGGGAGAGCCTGTATCGTCTGATTTCCCGCCGGGGCAACCCGCGCCTGTCGAGTCTGGATGCCGTGCTGACGGCGCTCGGCCTGAAGGTGACGTTCGCGGCGGCGTGAAGCCGGGCGGGCGGGGGACCGTTACTTCGCCCGCGCGGCCTCGACGGCCTTGTGCGCCGTCTCCTGGAGGAAACGCGCATAGGTCTTGTCCAGGCCCGGTGTGACGTAGCCGTTGCCCACGACGCTTTCGCCAAAGAGGACTTCGTACCACACGCACGCGCCCAGATACTCGCCGGCCATGTTCGCATGGTGGCCGTCCATGCCGAGAGCGTTCTTGCCGTCCTTGCCTTTGGCCATGCGCCAGCCGACGTGCAAGGAATGCGTTTGGTCCGGCAAGGTGGTCTGGTCCTTGTTCTGGTAATCGTACTTCGTGTCCCGTTGGTAGCCCCACTTCGGGTCCGTGTCCGCGAGATGGAAGGCATCGCCTACGGGGAGGCGGCGGATGCCGAGTTCGGCGGCGATGGTCGTGTAGGCGCTGGTGAGCATCCGGTACATGTCCGCCTGCGTCTTGGGCTCGCCCTCCTTGGGCGCGGTGGCGGCGAAGCGCGGGTCGTCCACGCGGTAGGCCCACGTCTGATGGATCAAGACCTCGGCCTTGGGCGCGTGCTGTTTGATGTAGTCGTGAAGCTGTTTGGCGAAGGGCCGGTACGTGGTCACGTCGTGGCTCTTGATGCTCGCCTGCTGGATGGTGACGAAGTCCCAGGGTTTCGCCGTGAGCATCTGTTTCAGGCTTTGCTTGCCGTAGAGGCCGTTGGTGCCTTGCGGGTCTTTTTCATAGGCCGCCGCGCGGCCCCAGTGCAGTTCCAGCGACGCGCCGCCCACCACGACGGGCTGGTGGATGAGCACGTGGCCGGCGTTGGTCACGAGGTTGCCGAGCGGGCGCGTGGCGTTTTGCGAGAAGCTGTTGCCCACCGTGAGCAGGCGGACGGTCTTGACGGTCTTCGCTGGAGCGTCGGCGGCGCGGATGACGCGGCTGTCACCCGCGAATGCCAGCAGCGCGCCGGCGAGGAGGAGTGGGCCGAGGCGACGGCGGGAGAGGTTGGGTAGCAGGGAGTCGGGGAGCTGGTTCATGACAGGGAAGTGATCAGGTTGGTTTTGCAATGGGCTTGATCCTAGAATCCGCAGTTGAAACCGCGAAATACACGAACTACGCGAACCGGAAAAGGCTTCGGAAAAGCTCGCGGTTCACCGAGTGGGTGAAATGTTTTGCTGCGGTCCAATTTGATTTTGATGCTTTGTTTTCGCGTGGTTCGCGTAGTTTGCGATTCATTCTGATTGCGCAGCTAGGTTAATGGAGGCATGGGGCTGGCCATTGGTTACAATTTTGGATTACGGCTTCAGCGGAGTTTCTTCAGCTCAAACGTCTCACCGGCCAGGGCGCGCTTCACGAACGCGCCCCAGAAGGGCGTGGGCGTGTAGTCCCAGCCCGTGATCAGGACGGGCGTGGCCGCCGGGTGAAACGAGAACGCGGTCCAGTGAAAGTGGTGCTTCTGAATGAGGCCCAGCATGTCCGGCACCCAGGTGTAAGGATCCTCCTGGGCGGCTGCCGGGATGAAATCCATCTTCTTGATGTCCGCGCCGACCTCGCCGACGAGGATCGGATGGCGCGCGGCGATGACCAGCACCTTCTCCTGCCAGCCGCGTTTCCAAGGGTAGATGTGCGTGGCGTAGATCAGGCCCCGGCCGGTCTTGTCCTTCAGCTCGAAACCCTGGGCGATGCCCGAGAGGTCATACGCCCAGTCCAGCCCGCCGCACACGACGAGGTTGCGCGCCCCGGTGCCGCGCACGGCGTCCACGAGCGCCTGCATGCCGATGGCTTGAAAGCCCTTGCCGCCCTTGGCCTTCTCCTCCGGCGTGAGGAACGCGTCTTCATCCGCCGGGCCTTTCTTCTCCGTCACGTAGCCGCCGTCGCGCCAGACTTCCCACGAGGTGCCGTGCGGCTCGTTGAAGAGGTCGAACAGCACGGCCGGATGGTCCTTGAAGCGTGTCGCGGCATCCCGCCAAAACTCCGCGTGCTCCGCGCGGGGCGCGCGGAAGCGGTGCAGGTCCAGCAGCACGTACGCGCCCCGGTTGGCGACGAGCGTGATGGCCGCGTCCACCAGTTCGCGATACGCCGCGCCGCCGTCCTTCTGGCCCGGGCCCTTGCCAAACCAATACTCCTCCTTCACCGGCAGCCGGATGAGGTTCGCCTTCCACTCGTCCACGGCCACGAGCACGGACTTCAACACGTGGTCGCCCCTGACCAGAAATTCGAGGCTGACGACGTTCACACCCTGCAGCCACACGGGCTGGCCGGTAGGGTTCAAGACCTGGTTGCCCACGACGTGCAGTTCGGCGGGCCATTTCGCCCGGTCCGGTTTCTCCGGCGTGACCTGGGCCAGCTTCTCCGCCTCGGCCGCGGCCTTGGCGGCGGCGATCAGGGCCGTCGCCTCGGTCGGCTTGAGCACGATGTCATCGAGATCAAAGGTGCCACGCTCGACCTGGAAGAGCGCGGGCATGAACTCCAGCGTGAGCGCCTCGGCGGGGACGAGGAACCGAACGGTGCGCTGGACCCAGCCGTCGGTGTTCTTGCGGGTGTTCGGCGGCGGCGGCTTGTTGGACAACTTTTTGCCCGCCGCGTCCTTGAACTCCATCATGATGCGCGCGTCGAAGTGCGGCTCCTTGCCCGGTTTCAAGTCGCTGATGCGTTGCCGCCACGAGAGCTCCAAGGCCGCCGTGCCGGCGGGCAGATCGATCGCGCGATACAGCAATGTCGTCTGGCCCGGCGCGGTTGCCTTCATGCGCAGGAAGTGGTTGCCGTCCTCGACTACCCAGCTCCCGCCGGATTTTAGACGGCCCCAGTCGTCCGGCCAGCCCGCGCCCTTCTTGTCAGCCTCGAAGTTCCCGTTGGAAATCAGCGAACCGTTGGCCGCCGCTGCGGCTGCTGCCTTGGCCCGCTTGGCCGCCGCATCCTTCGTTTGCTTTTCCAAGGCCGCCGCAGCCGCCGCCGTCGCTGCGACGCGCAACGGAGCGGGGTCGGTGGGTTGAAGCACCACGTCATCGAGATCGAACGTGCCGGCCTCCACTTGGAACAGGGCGGGCATGAACTCGAGCATGCGTGCGTCCGCCGGCACCAGGAACTTCGTGCTGCGCGTGACCCAGCCGTCGGTGTTCTTGCGCGTGTAAGGAGCGCCGGGCGCGCCCGCGAGCTTTTCGCCCGCCGCGTCCTTGAACTCGATCAGGATGCGGGCATCGAACCACGGCTGCTTGCCGGGCCTGAGCCCGGTCACGCGCTGTCGCCAGGTAAGTTCGAGGGCGCCCACACCCGCCGGGAGCGGCACCGGTTGATATAGCATCACCATCTCACCCGGCTGGCCGGCTGCGAGCCGCAGGAAGTGGTTGCCGCCTTCCTCCTGCCAGGTGACTCCGCTCTTCGCCCGCACCCAGCCGTCCGGCCAACCGGCGGCATTTTTGTCCGCTTCCAGGGTGCCATTGGGGATCAACGACGCCGCCGCTGGAACCTGCGCAGCGCTGGTGAAGGCACCGGCCAGCCAGACCAAGACGATGGCGACCGGGAGGAACGAAGGCAGGTACATGCAAGGCGAGTGGTACCAAGCCCCGGGTGCCTTCACAAGCCGGCACCACGGAGCGCGGACGCCCACGCCGGCTGGTGGCGCTGTACCGCAGGCGTCCTCGCCTGCGAGTTGCGGCGGCGTCTCGCCGCCTGCCGGGACTCGGGGCGGGACGCCCCGGTAACTCGCAGGCGGGGACGCCTGCGCTACCTTTCAACGCGGCTGCGGACGCATGGCGATTCAGCGGCCGGCAGGGCGTGGGTTCCGCAGCAAAGCTCCAACTCCCTACTCCAGCTTCCCGAACATGATGCGTTCCTTGCGGCTGGCGTCGGTGTCGCCCTGCGTGACGGTGAGGTAGATGGCGCCGGCGTGCTGGCGGAAGGTCGGGTACTGAAAGGATTTCGTGGTCTCGAAGCGGTACTTGCGCTCCCAGTTCACCCCGTCGCGCGACACGTCGAGATTGAACACCGAACGGCTCACGCCCGCGATGCGCGTGCGCTCCTGCCAGCCGAGATAATAGATGCCGTTGAAGCGGTCGAAGGTCGGGCGCGAGGCCGCACCGTTCGGGACGAAATCGCGGTGTTCGCCCGGCGTCCAATGCACGCCGTCGCGGCTCGTCGTGAAGGTGTAATTCTGGTTGCCCGCCTCCTGCCGGCAGATCGCCATCCACGTGCCGTCGGGCAGGCGGTTCACGGCGGGCTCGGTGAGTTTCAACGCGCCCGGCTCGTTGAAATGGCCGATGACCTCGAAGGTGTCCATGGCGGGGTTGAGCGTGGCGAGCGCGTTTTGGCCGGCGGCATAGTTGTTGATCGCGGCGTAGTGCTTGCCGTCGAACAGCTTGATGGGATCGAACAAGTACAGTCCGTAGTCCTTGGCCTCGCGTTGGAAGCCGTGCTTCACGGCGTCGTCGTAGAACGGCTTCGGCTGCATGTCGAAGGTTCCGGCGGCGGTCTTGAGCTGGACGCGGTGGATGTGGTCCACGAACGCGCCACGCTCCAGATCGTAGTCGCGATACCAGACCTGCGACTGGCGTTTGCCGGGGGCTTCGCTGCTGAAATAACAGCGCAACGTGTGGTCGTCCTTGCGCAACACGCGGGGCACGAAGCACGCGCCCTCGGGCAGCGTCTCGTTCGCAAAGGCCTGCCCCGAGCGGGCGATGAGCGCATGGCTCAGGACTTTCTGCGACCGGATGTCCACCACGGCGAGGGTGGCGTAGATGAAAGGCCAGGACGGCGCTTCGCCGGCCTTGATGTCGTTCGACTCGGAGACGATGTAGGCGCGTTCGCCGACGAGGGCCAGCTCGGCGTCGTGCGCGCCTTTCACCTGCGGCTCGGACGTGTTGGTCAGCCCGGCGAGCACGCGGTCGCCGGCGGCCTTCGCGTTCCAATCGGCGGAGAGCAGGCTCGTTGCGGGGGCGGCGGAGCTAGGTAACGCGAGGCTGATGAGCGCGAGGGCAGCGGCGGCCAAAAGGCTTCGTGTGCGATCGAGGCGGACAGCGAAGTTGAACCGGTTGCCTGATTTCATGTCCAAATGATAATCGGTGCGAAGCGGTGGTAGCACGCTCCCTTCCCCCTCACCCCGGCCCTCTCCCTCAGGGAGAGGGGGGAAAGTCAGCCAGCGCTCGAAGTAGTTACCAGCACGGCAGCTTGGACGCGGGCGGCGTGGCTCCCTCTCCCCTGGGGAGAGGGCCGGGGTGAGGGGGAAGGCGTGCAACGAAGGCGATGTAGCGAACCTATTTGTGAATCGGCTTGGTATGTGGGGCGGGCATCCAGCCTGCGAACGCATTTCTGATGAGGTCATATTGGAGTTAGAAAACTGTGCAGGCTGTGGCGGCAGGCATCTTGCCTGCCGTAGAGGGCGGGCATCTTGCCGCCCGGGTGGGCGTGAGAAGTTCCACGGCATGGGGTTGTCCGGGAGGGTTCCGGTGGCCGGGCGTTTTGTTCCGCCGGGCGGGACGCGCCGGCTCTACGGCAGGCGGGACGCCTGCCGCCACAGGGCTGACTCCGGAGCTTGCGTTCAACCATCCTCCCGTCGGCGAAGCGCTTCACGGCGTTTGGAAGAGCGGGCTTTGAATCAGTTCGTGAACGAGCGTGCGGATGCCGCCGCCCTGTTGTTGTACGCGGGCGACCAGGGCATCCAGCGCAGCGCGGTCGCTGAAGGCCAGCGGCCGGCCGGTGCTGTAGACGGTGAGCTGCTGCGCGAGGTTCTTCAGCAGCACGGCGGGTTTGGCGGCCAGGTGGTTTTGAAATTCGACGATGTCCGCAAACGTCCGGCCGTCCGGCAGCGCGCCCGAGGGGTCCACCTTGGGTCCGAGCTTGAAGCTGATGCCGATGCGCGGATCGATGCTGCCGCGCGGGGCGGGATCGCCCTCGCCGATGGACCGGTAGCGGTCGCGGAAGCCGCCGATGACATCGAAGGATTCGAGCGCAAAACCCGGCGGATCAATCTTCGCGTGACACGCGGCGCAGGCGGCGTCGTTGCGATGCTTGTCGAGCTGCTCGCGGATGGTGCTGGCCCCGCGCACGTCCGGCTCCACGGCGGGCACGTTGGGCGGCGGCGGTTCCGGCTCCTGCCCGAGCAGGCGCGCCATGACAAACGCCCCGCGCGGCACGGGCGAGGTGGTGGTGCCGTTGGCGGTGATCTTCAGGATCGCAGCCTGGGTGAGGAACCCGCCGCGCGGCGAACCGGCCGGCAGGGCGACGCGGCGGATCTCCGGGCCGCTCACACCGGGAATGCCGTAGTGCTTCGCGAGCTTTTCGTTGAGCATCGCGAAGTCCGACTTCACGAGCTGCGTGGCGGAGAGGTTTTTCTCCAGCAGCTCGCGGAAGTAGGCGCGCGTCTCGGCGACCATCGAGTCCTGCAGGTACGGGTTGAACTCGGGGTAAAGTTTCTTGTCCGGATCGTTCGCGGCGATGGCGCGCAGCTTGAGCCATTGGCCGAGGAAATCTTCGACCAGGCGCTGGGACCGGGCGTCCTTGAGCAGGCGCTCGGCCTGTTCGCGGAGGGTCTTGGGCTCGTGCAACGTGCCCTTCGCGGCGAGCGCAAGGAGCGCGTCATCCGGCATGGAGTTCCAGAGGAAATAGGCGAGACGCGTGGCGAGCGCGTAGTCGTTGAGCCGGGAGTCGGCCGGCTTCTTCGCGTCCGCTGCCCCGTCCTCGACCAGATAGAGAAAGTCCGGCGAGCACAACGCGGCGCGATAGGCCCAGCGCATCGCGCTCTCGAAGCAATCTCCGGCCTGCAACCGCGCGTCCACCCGGGCGACGTACTCCTTGCGCACGTCGGCGCTGACGGGCCGGCGGAAGGCCTTGGGCAGGAAGCTGGCGAGCAGGCGGTCCGCGTCCGCGAGCGGCTGCGGGCTCTGCGGCGTCCAGAGGCCGTCCACTTTTTCCGGCCGGTTCTTCGCGCCGATGATCTCCTGCCGGAGCGGCTTGCGCACGGGCGGACGGATGTCCTTGTGTTCCGCCGGCTTGAACTCCGTGAGCGGCAGATCCCCGAAGAGCACGCGGTGGCTGCGCGGCGGCCACACATCGTGCAGCGGCCCTTCCACCTCCACCCAGTCGTTCACGATGCACGGCCCGGTAAAACCCATCGTGCGATCCTTCTGGCCCCAGGTGCCGACGCGGTAGAGCACCACGGGCGCGAGCGACGCGGTGTTGAAGCCGAAGCTCTCCTTGTAATTCAACCACACGTCCACCTCATGCACCTGCGACTCGAGGGACGGCGCGGCGTAATAGCCCAGCACCGTGCTCGGATGCCCGCCGCCCCGGCCGTTTTCGTTGAACTGCACGATCGAGAGCCGTGCCGCCTCCACGCCGCGCGCGGGGAGAATCTTCCCCTGGTCCCACGTCAGGCTCCAGAAGGACGCGCGCACCTTGTAGCGGCCGGGGTAAAGCGTCGCGTAGTGCTGGAAATAAGGGTTCCACGACTCGTCCTCGTGGCGGAACACGCCCACGCTGCTCATGCGCGCGAAGGAGCCCACGCGCTCGTGCGCGCCCATGTCCAGGTGCGCATAGACACCGGCGGGCGGCGTTTCGGGATCGTGCTTTTTGTCGCGCAAGAGCACGGCATCGCCGCCCATCAGCATGAGGTCGCCCGCATAGGTGCCGGCCAGCGAGAGGCGCACGGTCTCGGGCTTCGGGGCCGCAGGCTGCGTGGCGATGGCCACGTTCAGCGCGTGGTCCGCTGCCTCGACGTACTTGGCGAGGTTGACGTGCGAGATGTCCAGCGCGTCGCTGTTCTTGTCGAAGCCGTGGGCCGAGCCGTCCGCCGGGAGCAGCTCCTGCAAGCGCAGCCCCGGCATCGCAAAGAGGTCCCGCACGGTGTGCTCATACTCCGCGCGCGTGAGCCGGCGCACGCCCGTGCGTGGTGTGCCCGCCAGCCGGGTGCGCTCGGCGGCGACGAGCGTCTCCGTCAGCGCCTTGGTGGCGGAGGCCAATTCGGTGGGCGCAGGCTGCGCCTTCTTCTTCGGCGGCATCTCGCCCGACGCGATGCGGTCGTGCACCTTCACCCAGCGCGCGAAGCTCTCCGCGCTGGCGGTCGCCGGGGGCAATGCGGTCAGGTCCAGACTGCCCTTCTTCGTGTCGGCGTCGTGGCATTCGGTGCAATGCTTGGTGAAGAAAGCCTTCGGCAGCTCGGCGGCAGCGACCGCCCCGGCCGCCGCCAAAGCCACGAAAACCGGAACACTCCGGGCAAGCACTGCTGTAATCATCGACCGTAGTTGAAACCAATGCACCGGCCTTGGACGCGGTCTGCCGTCCGCCGCTGCAAACAAAGTGTGGTGGGTGGGAACCATCGGTTTACCCCCGTCTGGGAGATGTGGCAGGGGAATTTGGGGCAGGGGAATTTAACACAATCATCCTACCCTTAGCCGGAAGAATTCTTTAGCCACGGATGGAACACAGATGCAACACGGATGGGGACGAGTTGAACGAATCCGGCACGGTAGCTGGCGCCGATAACAAGCGGTGCTGCGGAGCCCAGAGGCCGAAGCCTGGTCTTCCCCTTGCTGTTCCGTGTTTCTTCGGTGTTCCATCCGTGGCTCAACTGCATCGCCCCGGCCTCAAATCCGGAACATCTTCTTCGCGTTCTCGAAGAGGATTTTGCGCTCCACGGTCTTGGAGGCGGCGTATTTGCGGAGGGCGGCGATGGTGCCGGCACCCTGGCAGCCGGGGCCGCGGCCGAGGGTGTCCGCGCAGTCGCTGCCGTAGAGGATTTTGTCCTGGTGCTTTTCGAGAAACCACCGCGTGTGGTCCTCGTCGCGCAGGAGGGAGTTCAGGCCGGAACCGGCGGACATGTCGGCGAAGCAGTTGGCGTGGTCGGCGAGGTACTGGCTGGTGAGGCCGCCCTTGGCCACGGGGCCGACGGGGTAGAGGGATTTCCAGTCGTAGTTGGCGTCGATGTTCGCCCAGGTGGTCTGCGCGTGCATGATGAAGGTTGTTTTGGGGAACTTCTTGAACATCGCGGGCAGGCGCTTGAAGCCGGAGTTGTAGGTGCCTTCCTGCAGGTGCATGAGGATGGGTACGCCGTAGTCGGCGGCGAGCGCGTAGAGGCGTTCGCTCTCGGGGGAGTCGCATTGCACGCCGAATTTTTGTTCGGCGATGAGCTTCGCGCCGAGCTTCAGATACTTCTCGATCTCGGACTTCGCCTCGGGAAGGTCGGTGACCTCGTTCGCGCCGAAGAGGAACTCGCCGGGGTGGGCTCGCGCATACTCGACGACGGCGTCGTTGCCGGTGCACCGGGCGGCGAGGCCGTTGGACTTGCCGTTGTGCGTGGAGGGGCGGTCCACGACGCGGCCGGCGGGCAGGAGGATCGAGGTGGTCACGCCCATCGCGCGCTGGTGGGCGAGCATCTGGTCGTCGGTGCGGTTGTGGTAATGCGTGTGCTGGTGGATGTCGATG
>RFSE01000116.1 GCA_009924135.1 Pseudomonadota bacterium
CGCGCGAAGAGGGCAAGCCCATCCTGCTCTCCATCGGTTACTCCACGTGCCATTGGTGCCATGTCATGGAGCGTGAATCGTTCGAGGACGAGGCCGTGGGCGAGTTTCTGAACAAGCACTTCGTCGCCATCAAGCTGGACCGCGAGGAGCGGCCGGACGTGGACAAGATCTACATGACGGCGGTGCAGGCGATGGGACAGGGCGGCGGCTGGCCGTTGAACGTGTTTCTCACGCCGGACTTGAAACCCTTTTACGGCGGCACCTACTTTCCGCCGCAGCCCAAGTTCGGCCGGCCCAGTTTCCTGCAGTTGCTCGGGCGCATCTCGGAGTTGTGGGGCGAGAAGCGCAAGGATCTTACCGACAGCGCGGGACAGATTGCTGAACAGCTCAAAGGCTTGTCGGCGCACGAGGCGGTGAAAGACGCGGCGCTCACGTCCGTGGTCCTGACCAACGCCCTGAAACGGATGACGGCAGAGTACGATCCGCAGAACGGCGGGTTCGGACGCGCGCCGAAGTTTCCCCGGCCCTCGCAGCCGGCGTTCATCCTCCGCGCAGCCGTGCGCACGGGCGACCAGGCAGCGGTGAAGGCGGTGCTGCACACCTGCGAACGCATGGCGGCGGGCGGCATGTACGACCAGCTCGGTGGCGGGTTTGCGCGTTACTCGGTGGATGCCAAGTGGCTCGTGCCGCACTTCGAAAAGATGCTCTACGACAACGCCCAGCTCCTGCATCTCTATCTGGACGCTTATCTGGTGAGCGGCGAAGCCCGCCATGCGGACGTGGCGCGGGACATCGTGCGTTACGTGTTGCGCGACATGACCCATGCACAAGGTGGCTTCTATTCGGCGGAAGATGCCGACAGCGAGGGGCATGAGGGCAAGTTCTACTGTTGGACGAGGGAAGAGCTGACGAAGCTGCTCAGTGCGGATGAATTCAAGGTCGCGGAGCGTTATTTCGGCATCACCGAGGATGGCAACTTCGAGGACCATTCGCATCCGCAGCCGCTGAAGAAGCTGAACGTGTTGAGCATCGTCGATGGCAAGCTCAGTCCGACGGAGGCGAAGCTCCTCGCGGCCGCGAAGCAGAAACTGTTCGCGGTGCAGGCCAAGCGCGTTCGGCCGCATCTGGATGACAAGGTCCTAGCGTCATGGAACGGCCTCATGCTCGGCGCGCTGGCGCGGGCGGGCGTGGTGCTGAATGAGCCGGCGTACCTCGCGGCGGCGGAGAAGAACCTGGCGTTTCTCCAGGCCAAGCTCTGGGATGCGAAGACCAAAACGCTCTATCACCGCTGGCGCGACGGCGAGCGGGACAGCGTGCAACTGCTCGATTCGCACGCCTACCTGCTGGAGGGCGTCATTCACCTTTACGAAGCCACGCTCGACCCGAAGCATCTCGATTTCGCGCTCGCGTTGGAGTCGGCGATGTCCGCGAAGTTTTACGATCCCGCACAAGGTGGTTACTTCCAAAGTCCGGTGGGATCGGCGGACCTGCTGTTCCGGTCCAAGGAAGACTACGACGGAGCGGAACCGAGTGGGAACAACGTGGCGACCGTGGCGTTGCTCAAGCTGTCCGCCATCACGGATGACAAGGCCATGCGCGAACGAGCCGAGAAGACCTTGCGCCTGTTCGCCGAGCGCTTGACCCGGCTGCCGCAGGCGGTGCCGAACCTGTTGCTGGCGCTGGATTTTTATCTGAACGAGCCGTTCCGCGTGGTCGTGGCCGGGGATCGCACGGACAAGACTGCCATGGCGTTGCTGCGCGGGGCGCACTCCGTTTATCAGCCGAACAAGGTGGTGCTGGGCAATGTAGGGGCGGTGGAAGCCTTTGCCAAAACGTTGCCGGTTAAAGGCGGATCAACGGCCTACCTCTGTACTGGCACCGCCTGCCAGCCGCCGACCAGTGATCCCGACAAGGTGGCGGCAATGCTGAAGGGCAAGACGCCTTGACCGAACCCAGGCAGTCGAAATCGCAGTTTGGACCACAGAGACACGATGAACACAGAGAAAAGCCAGGGGATGTATTCCTTTTCGTCCGTCATTATTAGATGAGCCAATACTGGGCAGGCGAATGCTTTCGCCTGCGCTGTGCTCATCGTGTCTCCGGATTACCGCGCCGGCGAGAAGTGGAACAACTGCGCGCCGCGCGCGGGCAGGGCGAGGTACAGGCCGCGCACGCTCAACTCGGTGCCACTGCGCCAGTATTTTTCATCGCCCAGCAGATCTTCCATCTTCCATTCGCGCCGGCCGAGCCCGTTGATCACCGGCGTGACGTAGCACTGGCTGGGTTGGGCGGCGAGGTTGACCACGACGAGGTCGAAGGCATCCGGGGCCGCCTGCCATTGCACGACGACGAAACAGTGGTCGGTGGAGTTGTTGGACCAGGCCGAGCGGGGACGGAGGATTTTGCATTCGCCCCGGCCTACGGCGGTGTTGTTGAGCGCGGCCAGCAGGGTTTCGTAAAAGCCGACGATGCGCGGGTCCGGGGCTTCGACCTGGCGGCGGCCCAGATGGACCGGCAGCCGGATCTTCGCGCCTTCGAGCTGCCCTTCATGGAAGAAGCGCATGCCGGGCAGACCGAAGGACAGCAGTGCGGCCCCGCGATGTTCTGCCGGGGTAAAGCGGGTCGCTGCCCGCTGTTCATCGTGGTTTTCGAGGAAATGAATGCTGCGCTGCACGAACTCCTGCTCCATGTCCACCAAGTGGTGCTGGGTCTCGGCGTAGTTGTCGTAGGCGAGGTGGTCGTAGAGCCACTTGTCGTACGTGTAATCGAACCCAAGCTGTTGGAGGTTTTTCTCGAGGTCCCAATAGACCTCGGCCAGGAACAGAAAATCGGGCGAGCTGCGTTTTACCGAGGCGATGGCTTCGGTCCAGAACTCAGCATCGTCGGCGATTGTGGTCATCCTCGTCCCGGACCAAGTCTTTGCGAAAACATCTCGGAGCACGAGCATGGCCATGTCGCAGCGGACACCATCGCGCCGGGCGGCAATGCCGCGCAGCACCTCCTGCATGATGGACTGAGTATCCGCGCGCCGGTAATCGAGCTGCGCCGTGTCTTTCCAACAGGGGAAGAACGGGTCCTTGCCATGCGCAATCCAAGCCATGCCGGAATGGGATTCCGTCACGAAGGTCTCGGGGGAGCCGGGCTGGCCCTGCACGAACAGTTCGGGCCGCATCTTCACCCATGGATGGCCCAGCCCGGTGTGGTTCGGGACGAAGTCCAGAATGAGCTTGAGACCGTGTGCATGCAGGCGCCGGCGAAATTCGCGGAGGCCCTCCTCGCCGCCGAGGGATTCGGGTACGCGGTATTCGGCGATGGCGTACGGCGAGCCGGTCACATCGTCGGGTGACCAGTCGGGCAGGGCTTTGCCGAAGAGGCCGAGCAGGACGGGATCGTTCAGCGCGGTCTCGCGAGCGCGGGAACAGGTGGTCCAGCAGCCCATCAGCCAGACGTGGGTGAAGCCCCGGCGTTGCCACGCGGTGAACTCCTCCTCCGGCACGTTGGCCAGATGGATGAACTGGCCGTGCCGGGCTGACAGCTCACGCAGCCAGCAACGGGTGTTCAGTTCGTACAGGAGCGGGTGCATTTGGAAGGTTTCAGGTTTCAGGTTTCAGGTTCCAAGTCAGCCGCCGGTGCGGTGGCTGAAACCGGAAACCTTAAAACCTGAAACCTCTTCCAACCTCTTAGCTGTTCAACACCTTGAGCGCCTTCTCCGGGTTTTTGACGCGCAGGATCAGGAGGCCGCGGCGTGAACCGGGGCTGGTGGCGCAATAGCAATATTCGATGTTCACCTTTGCCTTGCCGAGCTTGTCGCAGATGATTGCGAGCGAGCCGGGCCGGTTGTCGCCGTCGATCAGCAGCACGTCGTCCTCCACGCAGAGCACGTTATGGTCTTCGAAGACAAACATCGCCTTCTGGGGGTTGTCCACGACCATGCGGATGACCGTGTGGTCCACCGTGTCACTGGCGGAGATGGCGTAGATGTTGACCTTGGCATCGGCCAGCGCGTGACAGACCCGGGCGAGCATTCCCGGTTCGTTTTCCAGAAAGATGGCGAGCTGCTTGGTGATTTGCATGGTGGTGGGAGACGGGAGTTAACTGCGTTTTGACACGTTCGTCACAGGCGAAGGCTCGCACGGAGGCGGCCTAAATTCAACGTCGGATGCAGACTTACCGCTTCTTTTCAACGGCCAGCACGGCGCGCAGCTTCTCGAACTCCTGGCCGATGGCCTTGAGCGTGAGCAACGCATTGTCCCAGTCGGCGGCGATCGCCTGTTTCTCCAGTTCCGCGCAAATCCGGCCAAGGGGCTTGGCCCCGAGGTTCTTTGCGCTGCCTTTGAGCGAGTGGGCGGCGATTTTCAGCGCCTCCATGTCGCGGCGATCAAGCGAGGTCTGCATCGCCTGCAAGCGGTCGGGCGCATCCTCCATGAAGAGGTCGATCAATTCGACGACCGGATCGGGCTGGCCCGGTTCGCTCAGGTCGCGCAGCGTGGCCAGCACCGTGAAATCCAATGTGGCGTCGTCTATCGACGTGGGGGCGGGGGTTGCCTGGTCCTCTGGCAAGCCCGGATCAGTGGCGACCTGGGTGGAGGAACTTACCCGGCTCAGCGCGGCGCTGAGTTCGGGCAGGTGCACGGGTTTCGTGATGAAATCGTCCATGCCCGCAGCGTAACAGTGCTCGGCGTCACCGCGCCCGGCGTCGGCGGTCATCGCCAGGATGCGCAGGCGGGGACGTTGATTCTGCAGCTCCCACTCGCGGATGCGCTGGGTGGCGGTGTAGCCGTCCATGACCGGCATGTGGCAGTCCATCAGCACCACATCGTAAGTTTTGTGCTGCACGGCGGCGACGGCTTGTTCGCCGTTGAGCACCGTGTCGGCCGTGTAACCCAGTTTCTTAAGCTGGAGCAGGGCGACGCGCTGGTTCACCGAGTTGTCTTCGACCAGCAGGATCGTCAACGGCCGGATCTCGCCGGGCGGCACGCGGTTGCGGTGCAGGAAGGCCGTCTCCGCCGGGCTGGGCAGCGAGAGCGTCTGCTCGGCATGGGTGAGGACGCGGAGCAGGCATTCCTCCAGCCGCGACAGCCGGACCGGCTTGAGCAGGCTGCCGGAGAGTCCGGCCAGCCGCATGATTTCCACATCGAGCCGCTGGCCGAGCGGCGTGAGCAGGATCAGCTTGGTGTCGGCGAGGTGAGGCTCGGCCCGGATGGTTTGCGCCAGCGTGAGGCCGTCGGCTCCGGCGAGCTTGATGTCGAGGACGGCCACGTCGAACGGCGTGCCACTGGCGGCGGCGTCGCGGAGTGCATGGATCGCCTCGTCACTGGTGCGCACGCCGGCGCAGCTCAGGCCGAGATAGGTGGCCATGCTGGAGAAGGCATGCCGCAGCGGGGTGCTCTCCGCGACGATGAAGAGCCGGGCGCCGGCGAGCCGGGATTTGGCGGCGTCGCGTGCGACCCGTCCGGGTTGTTTCTCGAGCGTGATGGTGAACCAGAACGTCGAGCCGGTCCCCAGCGTGCTATGCAATTCCAATCGGCCGCCCATCAGTTCGACCAGTTGCCGCGAGATGGACAAGCCCAGACCGGTGCCGCCGTACTTGCGGGTGGTGGAGCCATCGGCCTGGGTGAAGGCCTGGAATATCTTGGTTTGCGCCTCCGGGGCAATGCCGATGCCGGTGTCTTCCACGGAGAATTTGACCCTGAGCTGGGCGTCCGTTTCAGATTCCTTGATCACCCGCAGGACGACTTCGCCCCGCTCGGTGAACTTGACCGCATTGCCGACCAGGTTGACGAGGATCTGCTGGATGCGCACGGGGTCGCCCCGCAGGTAGGCGGACACGTCGGGGGCCATCCAGGCAACCAGCTCGATGTTTTTGGCCTGCGCGCGATGGGCCAGCAGCTCGGCGCTGCGTTCGACCAGTTCGCGCAGATCGAAATCGGTCGTCTCCAGGGTGAGCTTGCCAGCCTCGATTTTGGAGAAGTCCAGGATGTCGTTGATGATGTGCAGCAACGCGTAGGCGCTGGAGTGGACGGTTTCCGCGAACTCGCGCTGCTGCGGGGCCAGCTCCGTGTCCAGCAGCAGCTCGATCATGCCCACGACGCCGTTCATGGGCGTGCGGATCTCATGGCTCATGGCCGCGAGGAACTGCGACTTGAGGCGGGTGGATTCCAGCGCCGCGTCGCGGGCCTGTTGCAGTTCGCGTTCGACCCGTTTGATCCCCGTGATGTCACGGGAGATGCCAATGATGCCGGTGATGAAGCCTGCGCGGTTGCGCAGTGGCACTTTCGTGACCGAGGCCCAGATCTCCGAGCCGTCGATGGCCAGCTGGCGCTCGATCTTGTTGATGATCGGGGTGCCGGTGAGCAGGATTTTCTGTTCGTCTGCGAAGAACTCGCGTGCCAGTTCGGGCGGGTGAAAATCAAAGTCCGTCTTGCCCACGACCTCGGTCGGGTCCTTCAACCCGAGCCGCTTCGCCATCGCCATGCTGGCCTGGAGGAACTTCGATTCGGTGTCCTTGAAATAGATGCGGTCGGGCACGTTGTCGAGCAGCGCGCGGAGCAGGTCACGCTCGACGGCGAGCTGTTCCTCCATGCGTTTGCGTTCGGTCACGTCCCAGAATATTCCCTGGATGCCCAGCGCGTTGCCTTCGCGGTCGAACAGCGGCGTCTTGACCACCTGCACGTAAATCTTCCCGCGTTCCGGGGCGAAGTGGGCCTCGATGGTTTCGGTCGTCTTGCGCGACTCGATGATGCGGTGGTCGTCCCGCTGGTACTTCTCGGCCAGGTTGGCCGGGAACAGGTCGAAGTCGGTCTTGCCGATGATTTCCTCACGCGGTTTGCCGACCTCCTGGCAGAATCGGTGGTTCACGAAAGTGAACCGCCCGGACACGTCCTTGCGGAACATGTTCTGCGGCAGGTTGTCCACCAGGGAATGGTAGAGGAACTCGGATTCGCGCAGGGCGGCCTCGATCTGTTTGCGCGCGGTGAGATCGTGGAAGACGGTCAGCACCAGCGGGTCCTCGCCTTCGACCTCGACGAAGGAGATGGACAGTTCAGCTTGAATGGACCGCCCGTCATGCAGCGTGATGCGCCGCTCCATATGTTCGGCGATGCTGCGGTCCCGGTAATCCTTGCGGTACCGCTGCAACCGTGCCTGGGCGTCCTCGCCCTGGTCGTAATGGTCGGTGTAGGGGCGGCCCAGCAGTTCTGCATCCGGCAGTCCCACCAGGCGGCAGAAGGCCGGATTCACCGCACGGGTGATGCCGTCCTTGTCGATCAACCGCATGCCGTCCACGGACTTTTCCCAGATGGAGCGGAAGCGTCGTTCAGAGTTGCGCAGTTTCTCTTCGGCGCGCTGGCTCTCCGTCACATCGTGAAGAATGCTGAGAATGAGCGGGTCCTGGCCCTCAATCTCCACAAACGAGTTCGACAGCTCGAAAATGACCCGCCGGCCGTTGCACAGGACGATGTCGCGGTCCAGGTGTTCCGGGATGTCCCGGCTCCGGTAGCCGGCCCGGTAATGTTCGTGCAGGCGTCTCACCTCCTCGCAATCTGAATAACTGACCGTGTAGCACTGGCCGATCAGCCCTGCCTCACTCATGCCCACCATGCGGCAATAAGCGGGGTTGACCGCCCGCAGGATGCCGTCCTTGTCGGTGAGCCGCATCCCATCGGCCGATCTTTCCCAGACCGACCGGAAGCGTTGCTCCGCCTCGCGCACGGCGATTTCCGCACGCTTGCGTTCGGTGATGTCCTCGATGGTGCCTTCGTAGTAGCGGAGTTTCCCCTCCGCGTCCCGCACCGCGCGGGCGTTCTCCGAGATCCAGATGATCTCGCCGCGGGCGTTGAACACCTGCGACTCGAAGTTCTGGATGATCTCCTTCTCCCGCATCAGCCGCACGAACTCCTCGCGTCGTCCGGCCTCCACGTAGAGCTGTCGCGACACATCGCTCAGCGCCGTCACCAGTTCTTCCGGCGTGTTGAACCCGTAGATCTTCGCCAGCATCGGGTTGGCAGAAAGGAACTTGCCCTCGGGCGTCGTCTGGAAGATGCCGTCCGTGGCGTTTTCGTAGATGCCGCGGAACATCGCCTCCGTGAAGCGCAGTGCATCCTCGGTTTCCTGGTGTTTCTTGATTTCGCGCTCCAGGTCGGCGACGTGCCGGCGCACCTCGAGCTGGGTCAACACCTGCCGGCTGAGGCGTTGCAACGCCAGTGCCTGCTGGCCCGTCAATCCGCGCGTCACGCGGTCCATCACGCACAACGTGCCGACCACGTGCCCGTCCGTTGTGACGAGTGGCTGGCCGGCAAAGAAACGCACCGGCGGGGAGCCCTTCACCAGCGGATGCTCGCGAAACCGCTCGTCGGCGAGCGTGTCACGCACCACGAGCGTGCCGCTTTGGGCGATGGCGTGGTGGCTGAAGGACTGTTCGCGCGGCACCTCGGTGACCTGGGTGCCGGTGCGCGCCTTGAACCACACGCGCTGCTGGTCCACCAGGCACACGGCGGCTATGGGGGTGTTGCAAAGCTGGGCGGCCAGCTGCGCCAGATCGTCGAACGCCGGTTCCGGCGGGGTGTCGAGGATGTGATAGCGGCGGAGGGCCTCCAGCCGCTGGTCTTCGGGGTCACTCATGGCATCGGGGCAGGGCAGGGGACAACCACGCCGGGAGAAGGAACCCGGCGGCCGAAGCGGAGACTGTGTTCGGCGCGAACGATGGGGGTAAATTCCCGCTCTGTCGGTGAATTGGCAAGTGCCGACTTCTGAATCCGGCAGCGAGGTGGCGGCAGGCGTCCTGCCTGCCGTAGAGCCGGGCGTCCCGCCCGGCGGAGGAATGTGTCCGATGGTCAGGAAACTGGATTTGTCGTAAGGGAACTACCAGTAGTGCGGTCTGCCGGCTGCACCCGCTTTCAAGTTCGCACTGAATCCGCGTGACTCCGCTCCCCAATTTGTTATTCCCACGCCTGACAACACACTGCTCATGAACACCAATCGTCGCACCTTCCTCGCTTCCGCCCTTGGCACCGCTGCCCTCGCCACCGCCGCTCCGGCCGCCGAAAAGGTCAAGCTGCCCGAGGTCAAGTCACCCCTCTTCTCGAAGCCTTCGAAGTTCCATCTCGGCACCGTCACTTACAACCTCGCGGAGAAATGGGACGTGCCCACCATCATCCAGAACTGCACCGAAGCGAAGTTCGAGGGCGTCGAGTTGCGTACCGGCCATGCGCACAAGGTCGAAGTGAACCTCCCGAAGGAACAGCGCGCCGAGGTTCGCAAACGCTTCGCCGACTCGCCCGTAAAGCTCTGGAGCCTGGGCAGCGCCTTCGACTACCACACCCCGGATCAGGCCAAGCTCCGCAAGGACATCGAAGCGACCAAGGAATACATCCTCCTGGCCGAGGACGTCGGCGCGACCGGCGTGAAGGTGCGTCCCAACGACCTGCCCAAGAGCGTGCCCGTCGAGCAGACCCTGGCGCAAATCGGCAAATCCCTCCGTGAGCTGGGCGAGTTTGGCGCGCAACACGGCCAGCAAATCCGCCTCGAAGTCCACGGCACCGGCACCAACCTCGTGCCCCACATCAAGACCATCCTGGATGCCGCCGATCACAAGAACGTGGGCATCTGCTGGAACTCCAACCAGTCCGACATCTTCGGCGACGGCTGGGATGCGAACTTCAACCTCGTGAAGCACAAGATCTTCACCGTCCACATGCGCGATCTCTACCTGGAGGAGTATCCCTTCCGCAAGCTGCTCACGGGTCTCACGGAGATCGGCTTCACCGGCTTCACCTTCGCTGAGATTCCGCCCAGCACCGACCCCATCCGCACCATGAAGTATTTCCGTGCCCTTTGGCTGGCGTATCAAGGGTTGCTCTGAGGGTTGGGCAGGTTCATTCCCATTCGGGCAAACACCGTGAGCGTGCCGCCGGGGGAGGCATAGTCCCGCAGTCGGGCGTAGCCGGATTGTTGGTAATCTGGTGCGATGGGTGGAACGCCATCCCAGCGGAAGATCACAAAGTCGTACGGCGTTTTGCCCGTCTGATTCAGTGCGGCGCGTAGCGTGGCCAAAGCGTCGTTCGGATCCGCAACCGGCAGGTTATCTGTAACGACCCACCAGTCGAGCCGTTGAAGCGTCATGCCGATACCGTAGGAGTGGGTGTTATTTGCGACGGCCAGCCGCGCGTCCGGCTTGAGCTTTCGCAGGTCGGCCAGACAATCGGTGAAATCATACCAACGTTCGCCGGAACCACCCCATACGAGCCGGTGTCCAGTGCGGTCCACCGGGCTAAACGCGGCGTTGCCCGCGAGCAGCACCAGCAGCGCCTCCAACGCGATGGTCCGATGCCTCAACAATGGAGCCAGTCCCTCCCACGCGAGCACCAGCACGGCGGGCAGGAGCAGCAGGTTGAAACGGGCCAGACCGATCCAGCGCGGTTCTTCCAGCAGGTGAAAGAACCACATGCCACCGAACAAGGTGCTGATGGCCAGCCCTTGCGGCCAGGCGCGGCGTCGGACCAGCAGCCAGACACCGACGAAGGCAGGCAGCCATAACAAACCAAATTGCTCGATAATCCTGCCCACCGCCTGAGACCAGCAATGGGTGGAAAGAATGTTTTCAAAGTGTGGCTGGTAGGGGCGGGAACCGTGGGACGCCCGCAGCAGGAGGTAAATCGTACCCGGTCCCAGCGCAACGAACCCCACGCGCGCCTCGGCCAGCAGGGTGGCAAAGGATGCTTCACGGCGACGGATTAATAACGTCGTCCGGACGGCCACGCGTGCCAGCCACAGGAAGCCCACGGCGATGATCCCCGTGTCTTTGAGAAAGCCCAGCGCCAGCGCCGCCCACCAGGCATTCGTGTGTCTGAGCCACTCCGGTCCGGCCAGGAGCCAGCGCCGGCCATCCCGTACGAGCAGAAAGAGCAACGGCAACAGCGCCAGTTCCAGATAGAGCAGGGTTCCGTGGTAGAGCAAGGTGGGCAGCGTGGCGATGAACAGGCCCCCCAGCACCGGGAGGGTCGGCGGGGCCTTGCGCCAGCGGCCATCCTGCATGAGGGCCAGTCCCAGCAGAAATACCGCTAGGACAGGAACGAACCGCAGTACTTCAAAGCTGAAGAAAATTCCGGTTCCCCAATCGCCCCGGGTCATTTCCATCAGCCAGGCTCCCAGCCAGGTCTGGCTGGCGGGATAGCGCAGCAGCCGGTCCTGGTTGAAATCATCCTGCAAAACGTCTGCCGGTTGCAGCCAGGGACCGCAGGCCGCGAGGGCGAGCCACGCCGTAGCCCAGCCCCATGTCAGCCACTTCCCGGTTGCGGGATCGCCACGGCGAATTAACCAGAGTCCTGTAGCCAGCCAGCCAAGTGCCAGTAAAACGAACCCGGGGTGCGTGGATAAATGATGGGTCTGAATATGGGCGACAACCAACGCTTTCAGGTGATAATGCTCGTCCCCTCCGTACGCGATGTCCGCCGTCCAGGTCAGTGCCGAAACCGCAGTGAGCAGCACCGCCCACAGCAGCACCGTTCGTCCGCGCAGTTCGCCCACCCGCAGCAACACGGGCGGCGCGGGAGCAAGTGCCAGTTTCAGCCAGACACAGCCAAAAACCACGAGGGCGAGTTGTACCATGGTTGATGGAATGGCGGCTCCCGAAGTTGACTGGAACATCCGCGCGGCGCACACGGGGGTGAGCAGGAATGCCGTGGCGTACAGCGTGGCCGCAACCCCGGCGCACAGGACGGTCATGCTCCGGCCCCGGAAGGTCTGGCACGCGAGCCAGAACCCGGCGCACAAAAAGAAGAACCGGGGAATGTTGCCCGGCCAGAAAACATAGGCCGCCATGGATGCGAGCAGCCAGGTCAGGGCGTTGGAAGTACCGGCGGGTGCCCCGTTGGCGGGGACTGGTGGCTGGATGGGGAGCTTTGCCTTCGACACCTTCATCGCCAGCTCAAGATGTTGTCGGCATTGACGCCAGCGTCGGCCCTTTCGGTGGGGCTGGCCTTGCCGTCCATGCCGAAGGACCAGATCATGACGGGCCCTGAAAGGGCAAAGTGGTCGCTGAGGCCGTTGGTACTTACCGAGTTGGTGAACTGCGGGGTGAATTGCTGCGGCAGGCCACGGGAAACGCTCGCCCGACGATAGAACGCATCCTCGCACTTTCCGTCGCCGTTCATATCCAGGGTCATGATGTACGGGTTTCCCCACGGATCGCGGAAGACGCCGTCAGGGCCGAGTCCGGGTGCATTGGTCGCTTCAGCGAGCCGAGGGTTATAGTAGCCGGTTCGCCTCGGATTGCGCTTGCGGGGATCGAGGTGCTCTGGTGTTCCGGGTGGAGCAGGGTTTCCCGTCAGAACGGCTAATATGTCCGAGTTGTTGGCTTCGATGCGACCGCCATTCGTAATGATGACGGCGGCTCCGGTTTGGAAGGTTCCGAAGGTGAAAACATGGTTGGTCAGCGCGGCGGTCCGGCCCAGCATGGGGAGGGCGTTGTAGTCTTGTTGGTAAGATTGAACACTTCCGATTAGATCTGAAATGTCCTTTCGGGCCAGGATGGCTTTTGGGCGACTACCCCGGATACCGGGGCGAGGAAAAATAAAGCTTAACAGGACGGCTAGACACGCCACGAGTACGATCAGTTCGATCAATGTCACCGCTCTTACGCGTTGGTGTGAAAGTCGGATGATCATGGTGATTTTTGCGGTTCCACCGAAAGCAGCTTGATGCTGTCCGCCTCCCGTCCGGTGAGCGGGATGCTGGCGAGCCGACGGAGCAAAGCGCGTGCTTCGGCCGATTGCTTTCGTTGCTGTGCCTGTTCCGCCCGCTGCCGCGCCGCCGCTGCCGATTCCACCCAGCTACGCTCCTTCGCCGACGCGCGGACCTGCTTGATTTCCTCTTCGTTCAACCATGTCCCGGTCGTGCCGGAGGCGAGCAGGTTCGTCACGTTCTGCCGATGGGGCAGGGTGAGCGCGTGGCCGAGTTCGTGCGCGGTGACGCGCGGCAGGGGCTCGTCAATGCCGCCTTCCACGGCCCGCAACGAGGCCGTGTCCTTTACGAAGTTGATCTCGCGGATGCAGATTCCATTCGGCCCGAACTGTTTCAGGTAGTACACATGAAACACGTTCGTGCTCAGGCTGGCGGCCGGTCGCAATTGCATCAACGCCCCGGCGTTGGTCTTCACGGTTTCACGGAAAGACGTCGTGTTCGTTGCCGGTTCCACGCGGAGCGATTCCAGATAGAAGGTGAGGCCCGCCTGCATCCAGACGCGGTTCACCTTGCCCAGGATGCGCGTCACATCGTTGCTGGTGAGCGTGGTGTGCACGGCTGGTTCGTTCGTCGCAGTGAGCAGGTGCACGCGGAGTGGGACCAGCAGGAAATCTGCGAGGGCAAAGCCGTTGGTGCGCTCTTGGGCCGGGGCCAAACCGGCCAGGCAGCCAAGCAGCAACCAAGCGCAGAACGTCAGGCGTACTCCAGCGGGTTTCATTACGGTGAATGTGCGTAATCCGCCGGGGCAAGGCCATGCCGAAATGTGCGCAAGGTCAGGTTCGACAACCCGGCGGGCTTCCCTTACAAGTCCCGCCGACATGAGTTCCAAATTCAAAGTCGTAGTCACGGATTTCGTCGGCGAACCGCTCGACGTGGAGCGGCGCATCCTCGGCGACCTCGCCGAAGTGGTGGCGCTGGATGCCAAGCACGAGGATGAAATGGCCGGCCGCATCGACGATGCGGATGCGGTGATGGTGTATCACTTCCTCAAGGTCACGCAGTCCACCCTCGCCCGGCTGCGCAACTGCAAGGTCATCATCCGGTGCGGTGCGGGCTTCGATAATGTGGACGGTGCGGGCAGCCGCGCCCGGGGCATCGCGCTGTGCAACGTGCCGGACTACGGCTCCGAAGAAGTTGCGGACTCCGCGCTGGGCCTGGCGCTCTCGCTCTTGCGCGGGACGCACTTTCTCAACAGCCGGCTGCGGCGCGGCCACGGGGCATGGACGTACGAGCAGTACAAGCCCGTGCACCGGTTGCGCGGGCGGGTGTTCGGGGTTGTGGGCGTCGGGCGCATCGGCACGGCGGCGGCATTGCGGGCGAAGGCCTTTGGGTTCGACGTGGTGTTTTACGATCCGTATGCCCCGGATGGTCGGGAGAAGGCACTGGGTGTGCGGCGCGTGGAATCGCTCGATGAACTGCTCGCGCAAAGCGACGTGGTGAGCCTGCATTGTCCGCTGACGCCGGAGACGCATCATTTGATGAACCGCACCACCATCGCGAAGATGCGGCGCGGTACGTTCCTCGTGAACACCGCACGCGGCGGCGTGGTGGAACCGCTCGCCGTGGTGGAGGCGCTGGCCAGCGGGCATCTTGCGGGCGCGGGGTTGGACGTGCTGGAGCAGGAGCCGCCGGTGGCGGATCATCCGTTGCTGCTGGCGTGGCGCGATCCCCAGCACCCGGCGCATGACCGGTTGATCTTGAATCCCCACGCGGCCTTTTACTGTGAAGAGGGATTGAACGACATGCGCGTGAAGGGCAGTCAGAATGTCCGCCGCGTGTTGCTGGGCGAGGCTCCGCGCAACGTGGTGAACTGAGGACGGCCTGCGAATCATACGAAGAAGTGCATCCTGCCACCATGCGGAGCGCCGGTCTCCGACCCGGCGCGTTCGTGGCCAAGGTCAACACCCGGTCGGAGTTCACCTGTTTCAGAACGAACCAACTTCGGACCCCAAACGTGTGAATTTGGCAGGAAAATTAAGGGCAGGAAGATTTGTTTCCAATTCTTTTGCCGTTAATTCTCCTGCCACAAATTGGCTGATGTGAATCGATGGCGTTCGAAACTGCTCCCACGAAATGGGACGCGTCCTGCCCGTTGACAGTCCTTCGCGTGATTCGCGGGCACGCGATTGGAGCCTCCTCGCGTCGGCTGCTACCAAAATGCGAAGGGCGCGATTTGCATCGCGCCCTTGGCCTGAAATGAATTGCGGATCGCTTACGCGCCCATGCCGTCTTCGAACGAACCGGCGGCGGCAGGGAAGCACAGGTTGTTCTTCACGTAGCGCACGCCGTCGGCGGAGCAGAAGTCGAGGTCCTTGTGGGCGCTCTCGGCTTCGACGACGAGCGGGGCGTCCTTCGTGCCCATGACGCTCATGTAACGCTGCGGATAGCCCACGTGGATGAGCAGTTCGGCGTAGCGCTGCATGTTCAGGTCGCCGCTGCCGAGGTCGGTAAACTGCATCGCGCGCTTGCCCCAGTCCGGCTGCATCGCGCGGAGCGGGAACCCGGTGCGGACGACGAAGTTCTTCACGTGCGCGGCCCAGATGCGGCTGCCGACCTTGAGGAAACGGGTTTCCCAGGTCTCGCCTTCCCAGCAGTGGGACGGGTCGGCATTCACGCCGAGCGACGCATCACCGTCACAGATGCTCACCAGCATGTTAAAGTCATCGGCCGTGCTGGCGGCGGTGCCGGGATGGATTTCGTGGCACAGCTTGATGCCCAGCTCGTTCGCGTGCTTGCGGAGCTTGGCCGTCTTCTTGACGAAGCGTTCCTTGCCTTCGGCGAGCAGATCAAAGCCGCCCCCGGCCCAGAAGCCCCACGGATAACCGCTGGCGAGTTCCCAGCCGAAGGCCACGCCCCAGAACATCGGCATGATCTTCACGTTCAGCTCGGCGGCGAGATCCATGAGCTTGAGCAGGTAATTCTCGTGCCATTTCTCGATTTCCTGCGGCGTCTTCTTGGCGATGTCCGGTGCGATGAAAGGATTGCCAGACTTGGTGCCGGTCCACGCGCTGGTGTGGACCCAGAAGGGGCAATGGGCGGAAATGCCATCGAGCGTCATGCCGCGCGACTCGAAGGTGTCGCGGATTTCCTTTGCGGACTTGAGGAGCTTGCCACCATTCAGGTGGTAGTTGCTCGGCTGGATGCCGGTGGCCCCGGCGGCCTTGGCGAAATCAAGCACCTCGGCGAGGGATTTGCCGCCGTGCTGGGCGCATTCAAGACTCGGGTGGTAGATGGGCTGGGCCATATTCGTTAATCGGTTAATGCAATGCGTTGCGGTGAAGCGAAAAGATACTGCGGGAAAGATTTGCCAAAAATCAATTGCAAAGCACCTCTCACTGCGCCGGGGTGGCGGGTGCCGGCTCTTGAAAACGGATCACGACTTCGCCCGGCTTGGCATAGCCGAGCTTCTCCCGGGCCAGGCGTTCGATCGCCTTGGGGTCGGACCGTTGGGAATCCAGCGAGGCTTTGGAATGCTTGGCGATCTCCTCCTCACGCTGGATTTGGGCTTCCAGTTCCAGATTGCGGGACCGCATCCGTTCGTTCTGATGGATGAGGGGCACGCAGAGGGAGATGATGCCGACGACAATGGCCAGGACCAACAGGCCCAGCACCACTTTGGTGAGCTTGTCCCAGATGCCAAGGTCAACACTCTCGTCTTTCATCACGCGATGCCGGGCATTAAACCAAACGGCTGGCGGGAACGGAAGCTGAAACTGTCGTTCCCTGCCATTTTTTCGCCCTTGGCAAGTGCCGGGTAATTATTCTTTACACCTGCGAAGCGGGAATCTACGCTCCCGCCTTCATTATCGAAAACACGAAAGTATGGAAGCACTGACTAAGAAGAAGATCGTTACCGACCTCCAGCTGCACGCAAAAGACACCGGCTCTGCCGACGTGCAAGTGGGTCTGCTCACCGAGCGCATCAATCACCTGACCGAGCACCTCCAAGGCAACAAGAAGGACCATAGCTCCCGTCGGGGTTTGATCATCATGGTCGGCCAGCGCCGCCGCCTGCTCGATTACCTCAAAAACACGGACAACAACCGCTATCTGGCCATCACCAAGAAGCTCAAACTTCGCAAGTAACCGCCGGTTCGGAATTTTTTCGAGACCGGACGGCCCTTGCGGCGACGTCCGGTCTCGCACTCAACACATCCCGCCGCTAAGAAACCGGCCTGCCCCCCATGGGGAAATTTCATTCAACGCCCGCCATCCCGGGCGCTCACTGAAGTTCCTCCGGGTGGACAGGCCGTAACCAGCAAGAACAACATGTCAGTCAAAGTAACCGCCCAAGTCGGAGGGCAAACTCTTTCCATTGAGTCCGGCAAACTCGCCAAACAAGCCGATGGTGCCGTCACCGTCCAGCTCGGCGAAACCATCATCATCACGGCCGCCGTCGCCGCCACCAAGGCCAAGGATGGCCAGGAATTCTTCCCGCTCACCGTTGACTACCGCGAAAAGGCCGCCGCCTGCGGCAAGTTCCCCGGCAGCTATTTCAAGCGTGAAGGCCGTCCCACCGAGAAGGAAATTCTCACGATGCGCCTCACGGACCGGCCCATCCGCCCGCTCTTCCCCAAGGGCTGGTTCAATGAAGTCCAGGTCCAATCCATCCTCCTCAGCGCGGATGGCGAGAACGATCCTGACATTCTGAGCATCGTCGGCGCGAGCGCCGCGCTCATGGTCAGCGACATCCCCTTCGCCGGGCCCCTCGGCGCCGTGCGCGTCGGTCGCGTCGGTGGCGAATTCATCGCCAACCCCACCCACTCGCAGATGGCCGAGAGCGATCTCGACCTCGTGTATGTCGGCAATGAAAAAGACGTGGTGATGATCGAAGGCGGGGCCGACGAAATCACCGAGGCGGACCTGAACGACGCCCTGCGCTTCGCCCAGGAAGCCTGCCAGCCCATCATCGCCGCCCAGAAGGAACTCGCCGCCCAGATCGGCAAGAAGAAGCGCGAGATCACCCTCAACATCGTCCCTGACGAAGTTTTGAAGGAAGCCAAGGCCCTCGCCGGCTCCCGCATCACGCCGGCCCTGCTGATTCCCGGCAAGCTCGCCCGTGAAGCCGCCTGCAAGGCCATCCAGAACGAAGTGGGCGCGAAGCTCATCGAGAAGTTCGGGGCCGACAAAGTCACGGCTTTCACCGTTTCCCAAGCCTTCTACTACATACAGAAGGAAGCGGCCCGCGACATGATCATGTCCAGCGGCAAGCGCCTCGACGGTCGTGGCGTTGACGATCTCCGCGCGCTCTCGAGCGAAGTCGGCCTGCTCCCCCGCGCGCACGGTTCCGCCGTGTTCGTCCGTGGCGAAACCCAGGCGGTTGCCCTGGCCACCCTCGGCACCACCGAAGACTCCCAGGAGTTCGACGCCTGGACCGGCGGTCAGACCAAGAAGCAGTTCCTGCTCCACTACAACTTCCCGAACTTCTCCGTCGGTGAGACGGGCCGCATCATGGGCCCCGGCCGTCGCGAAATCGGTCACGGCGCGCTCGCCGAGCGTTCGCTGGAGCCGGTGATTCCCTTCACCGAGTTCCCCTACGCCATTCGCGTCACCGCCGAAATCATGGAATCGAACGGTTCCACCTCCATGGCTTCCGTTTGCGCCGGCACGCTGGCCCTCATGGATGCGGGCGTCCCGATCACCCGCCCCGTCGCCGGCATCAGCATCGGCCTCTGCTCCGAGACCGATGACAACGACGTCATCAGCGATTACCGCCTGCTCACCGACATCATCGGCTGGGA
>RFSE01000117.1 GCA_009924135.1 Pseudomonadota bacterium
TTGAGTTCGGTGTCCAGCGCGAGCCAGACGACGCCCATGCCGCCCTGGCCCAGTTCCCGTTCCAGAACGTAGCGTCCCTGGCCGAACTTGGCCCCGGCAAAGAATAGGCCATCACCCGGCGGTGGCGGTGGCGGCGTATTGTCCTCAGCAGTTTCCATGATTCGGTTCGTTTATAATTGGTCTGATGCTTTTATGCACGCCGTCTCTTTTTAATCCGATTAATCCCATGCAGCCGTGATGCGATTGATTTTGCGAGGTCGTCGGGCACAGCTGCTCACGGCTTCGGCCGGCAAGTGTTTGCGAACAACACTTTTCGATCACGCGTTGAATTTCCGTGCGTCATTTGACGACGGCAGGCAGGAAGCGAACCTCCCGACAAACATTTAGACCGGTGTCCAGGGGACCGAGGAGCACCGCTGCGAAACCTGCCGCCCACCGCAAGGGCAGATCGTCACCTTTGAACTCCAATGTACCGCGGCCCGAACCCGGGAACTTCCCATCGGGCTTCATCTCAAGTGACAATGGCGACGTTGCCGCGACACGCGCGATGGCCACGACCTTCCCGTTGATGGTCAGGTCGTAACCTCCCTGGCCATCAAGCCGGCTTACCACCTGATATGTCTCACTCTCTTTCAGCGGGAAGACCTCGTCGAATCCCCGGGCTTTCTGGACCCGCTTTCGATCGCCGACGCCATACCCCGCTTCGGTCCAAAAAGCGGGCGTCGTGATGCCGACGCCATCCTTGAGGATATGGCTGATCATTTGCCCGCCCCCGTGGGGATGGATGAGGAACAGTCCCTGGTCGCTTCCCTTACGGGAGTGGGAGACGGACCAGGTGCTGCCATTTTTTCCGGTGAGTGGGTCGTTGATGAGAAGAACGCCTTTGGCTCCCCGGCGACCATTGCCGGTAGGGCCGTCGAAGGTGATCGCCCCTTTTGCAGCGCCTGTCACCTTGCCTTTGGCCTTGATTTCGGTGGCCACTTCAATGACTCCGGGATCACTAGCTTTGAGTGCCAGCGCTGGAGCTATCGAGGATTCGGGTGATGTCGGCGAGGTAACCGGCACGGTTGGATTTTTGGATCCGGCTGAGGAGATTGCTTCGTCCGACGTCTTGGCTTGCTTGACTGTATTCCCGGACGCGGCCGGTTGGTTGCGGGTGTTCAATGCAATTGCCACGCCCGCGATAATTCCAATCACGACCACGGCCCCGGCCATCAGGAAGTACTTCTTCAGAGTCGGCCCTCGCTCGGGCTCCGGGGTGAACTCCAGTTCGACTGTTGGCGGTTGTCCTTCACTGCCGGAAACGACCTCGAGTGCACCCCCACCCTCGTACGTCTGCACCGCCAGGCCGACCATCCGGCTGGTGATGTTGATGCCCACCCATTGGCCCACGGCCGCCGCGCTCGGAGGGCGACGGGCCGGGTCTTTGGAGAGGCACGCCATGACCATGGCCGCCACGTCCGAGGGGACCGGGTTTACGATTTCGAAGTCCGCCAGGCGCTGGCCAATCGGGTCGGGTGCGAGCTTGCGGACCTGGTGCAGCACGTCGCCGGAGTGGAAGGGCGGCTTGCTCGTCAGGAGTTCATAAAGTGTCGCGCCTAGGGCGTAGATGTCGTCTGCCGCTTTGGGTGGTTTGCCATCCATCTGTTGCGGGCTCATGTAGCAGGGGGTGCCGCTGGCCCCCATGTCCATGGACACCCGGCTCATGGAGTCCGTGATCGTCGCGGCCAGACCGAAGTCTGCAAGTTTGAGCCGGCCGCGCGAGTCCACCATCATATTGGCGGGCTTGAGGTCACGGTGTACGACGCCCTCGCTGTGCGCGTAATCCAGGGCCAGGCACAACTGCGTTACCAGCGGCTTTTGAGTTCGGTGTCCAGCGCGAGCCAGACGACGCCCATGCCGCCCTGGCCCAGTTCCCGTTCCAGAACGTAGCGTCCCTGGCCGAACTTGGCCCCGGCATAGAACAGACCGTCGCCTGGTGGTGGCGGTGGCGGTGGTGGCGTGTTGCCCTCAGCAGCTTCCATGACTCGATGTGGTTATAACTGGTCTGACGCCACTTTGCGGGCCACTTCTTCCAAGGTGGTTTGCCCCGCCCGTGCCCGCGCCACACCGGAATGCCAGAGCGTGCGCATCCCGACTTCCACGGCCAGCTTCTGGATCACGCGCGAAGGCTGCTTCGCCAGCACGGCTTCGCGCACCTTCTCGCTGATCGGCAGCAGTTCAGTGAGGCTCATGCGCCCGGCGAAGCCTGTATTAAAACACGCGTCACACCCGGCCCCGCGTAGGAAAGTGGCCCCGTCCAGTTCCTCCTCCGTGAGCTGCTGGAGCAGGGTGGGCTCAGGCTCGTAGGGCTGTGCGCACGCCGGGCAGTTCTGCCGCACCAGCCGCACACCCATGACGCCGAGCACGCTCGATGCCAGGAGGAACGGCTCGATGCCCATGTTGATCAACCGCGCAAACACCCCGGCCGTCGTGCCGCTGTGGATCGTGCTGATCACCATGTGCCCGGTCAGCCCGGCCTGTACCGCGATTTGCGCCGTCTCCACATCGCGAATCTCGCCGATCATCAGCACCTGCGGGTCCTGCCGCATGAGGGCGCGCAAGGCGGCGGCGAAATTGAAATCCTGTGCGGGGTTCAACTGCACCTGGCTCACCGTAGGCAGCGGCACCTCGACCGGGTCCTCGACCGACGCGATGCTGATCGTCGTCCCGTATTTCATGATCAGGTGCTGGAGCGCCGCGTAGATCACCGTGGTCTTGCCAGAGCCGGTCGGTCCCGTGAGCAGCAACAGGCCGTTGGGTTTGTTGATCAGGGCGATGAGTTGCGCCAGCGTCGCCGGTTCGATGCCGAGCGTCTCGAGGTCAAAGCTGCGCGTGGTGGAATCGAAAATGCGGCAGACGATCTTCTCGCCGCGAATGGTCGGTACAATGGAGACGCGCAACTGCACGTTCCCCAGCTCCGCGCCCAGGCTCACTTTGCCATCCTGTGGCACGCCCGAGAGATGCGAGACGAGATTGGCCATCACCTTGAACCGCCCGGCCAGCCGCTCCTTGAATTCCGCCGGCAGATGGATCAGCTCCAGCAACTGCCCGTTGACCCGGATGCGCACCGCAACGGAGTCCTCCCAGGGCTCGATATGGATGTCGCTCGCCTTGGCTGAGATGGCGTCCCAAATGATGTGGTTCACCAGAATACCGATTTCGGCCTTGCCCTGCGCGGGGAGGGATTGGAGGTAATGCTCGGAATCGTGCATCGGCTATGAAATCTGTTCAGACGACCGGCCTCAACCGCTCCGGCTGCCATCAAAGATTCAGAACGGAGTGATGGCAAAGGGTGTGCAAAGTCGTGTGGCAAGGCCAGTCAAAACGCGTGGGGTAAGCGCAGCGCTTTCGGCAGGGACATTTTCTGTTTGTTTGGGGGAGATGGCGTGAGCATTGACATTGTGTGCTGAGTTCAGCCGCGTCTATGGCTGAAGTGGCAAACAGAGTGAGACGAGCTCACGAGTATCTGGCTCCAGTTCGAACCCTTTTAAGAAACGAACCCATAGGTTGCCTGTAGCTTGGCATGGGAATTATGAGCAAGAGAATTGGGATCGGATTTTTTACTCCCATCGTCCTGCCGTCATCTTCCTTCACAATGTCTTTGACGCTCGCGCCGCAGCGCGGCAGATGGAGACGTGAGGGGACACATCCCTTACCCGAGTGCTTATTGCCGGGGCGGAGGCCGGGCTTGGGGCGCATCCTGACGCTCCCCCCGAGGGACGAAAACTTCCGGACCGCGGCTGTGTCGCGGAGACCAGCCGCAGCGGCTGCGCATGGCCGGAGGCGGTGAGGCGTTACGCCTCCGCTCAGCCTTCTAACGTTGCTGCGGCTGATCCCGCTCCGAGCGGGACACAGCCGCGCTCCGGGGCAGTGTCAAGATGCACCCCGGGGCCTGCCTGTTCGCAACAGTTTCATTGACCGTGCGCGGGGCGGGCCTAACGTTCCGGGCGGATCGTCGTCCGGGGCCGTTGCGCCCGACGGTTGGCGTCCCAATTTATGCTCAAACGCACTCCTCTCTTCGCCGCGCACCAGCGTGCGGGCGGTAAGCTCATCGAATTCGGCGGCTGGGAAATGCCGGTCCAGTATTCCACCATCACGGACGAGCATCTCTGCGTGCGACGCGCCGCGGGCATCTTCGACATCTCGCACATGGGCGAGGTGATTGTGCGCGGGCCGGCGGCGGAGGCGTTCCTCAACGCCACGCTCACCAACGACGTGCGCAAACTCGTCGTTGGCCTCGGCCAGTACACGCTGATGTGCAATGAGCAAGGCGGGGTGATCGACGACCTCTACGCCTACCGCCTCGGCACCGAGGAATACCTGCTCATCATCAACGCTTCACGCATCGAGCCGGACGTCGCCTGGCTGGAGCAGCGGCTCGCCGCCTTCCCCCGGCAGGCCGAACTCACGCTCGCGAACCTGTCCGATCACAGCGCCGCCGTGGCTGTCCAGGGACCGAAGACCCCGGGCCTGCTGGACCTGCTTTTCCCCGAGGCGAGCACCGGCGGTACGCTCGTGGCCAAGCCGAGCGAGTTGAAGAAGAACCAGATTGCGCAGTTTAACTTCGCCGGGCAGGTCGTGTGCGTCGCGCGTACAGGTTACAGCGGCGAAGATGGTTTTGAAGTCATCACCCCCGCGACGCTCATCGAGGCGGTGTGGGATGCGACGCTAAAGCTGGGGCATCAGTTCTGCCTGCAACCGTGCGGACTGGGGGCACGGGACACGTTGCGCACAGAGGCCTGTTATCCGCTCTATGGCCACGAGCTGGACGAGGCAACCACGCCCATCGAGGCGGGCGTGGGTTTCTTCGTGGCGTTGGACAAGGGCGAGTTCGTCGGGCGCTCGGTATTGGCGGAGCAAAAGGCCGGCGGCACGAAGAAAAAGCTCGTGGCCTTCAAGATGACGGACAAGGCTCCACCGCCGCGTCCGCATTACCCGATCTGGGCCGGAGGCAGCGTGGTCGGCGAGGTCGTGAGCGGAACGCAGAGCCCGTCGCTCAACAACGGAATCGGCATGGGCTACGTGCCGCCGCAGCTCGCCGAGGTCGGCGGAAAGTTGGAGATTGAGATTCGCGGTCGGCGGTTTGCCGCCGAGATTGTGAAGAAGCCAATTTACAAGCGGGCCGCCTGAACCCACACTCCGCCCCCAACATGAGCACGCAAGTTCCTGCTGATTTGAAATATGCCAAGAGCCACGAGTGGTTGCGCGTCGCGGGTGACGTGGGGACCGTGGGCATCACCGACCACGCGCAGCATGAGCTGACGGACGTGGTGTTCGTCGAGCTGCCCGCCGTGGGCCGCAAGGTGAAGGCCGGCGAGGCGTGTGCCGTCGTCGAGTCCGTGAAGACCGCGAGCGATATTTACGCGCCGGTCAGCGGCGAAGTAATCGAGGTGAACAAGCCCGTCTCCGATGACCCCGCGTTGGTGAACAGCGCGCCGTTCGCGGGCGGCTGGTTCTTCAAGCTCAAGCTCGCCGATGCGGCCGAAGCGGGTGCCCTGCTGACGCCGGATGCCTACAAGGCGCAGATTGGGGGATGAGGGGGACGGGGAAGTTGAGAGTTGGGGAGTTGAGAGTTGAGAGACGGTTTGGGCCTACGGACGCGGCGACCAACTCTCAATTATTTTGGCCTGTGGACGCGGTGCCCGACGCTTAACCATGTGGGCCTACGAACGCGGCGCACGACTCTCAACCATCAACTCCCCAACTCTCAACTTCCCTTCACGCCGCCACGATGTTGTTCCGCACGGCGTAGCGCACCAGTTCGCCGACCGAGTGGAAGCGCAGCTTGCGCATGATGTTGGTACGGTGGGTCTCGACGGTCTTCACGCTGATGTTCAGCGCGCTGGCGGCTTCCTTGTTGCTCTTGCCTTCGGCGAGGAGCTGTACGATTTCCTTTTCGCGCGGGGTGAGGCGGCTGCCGATGTCCTCGGCTTCAATGGCCTGGGCGCCTTCCTTGAGCGTGCTGTCAGAAATCATCTGCGAGATGCGCGAGGTGAAGTAGTTCTTGTGCGCACTGACGGCCTTCACGGCGGCGACCAGTTCGCGCCCGGCGTCGGACTTGAGGATGTAGCCCCGGGCCCCGACCTTGAGTACGTCGGAGGCAATCTGCTCGGACTCGTGCACGGTGAGGATGAGAATTTCCGTGGTCGGCAGGATCTTCTTGATCTGGCGGGCGGCTTCGAGGCCGTTCAGCTCCGGCATGGTTACGTCCATGACACACACATCGGGCGTGGTGGCTTTGGCCTTTTCAACGGCCAGTCGGCCGTTCCCCGCCTCGGCGACGACCTGCCAGCCGGGCTGGTCTTCGAGGAGCGCCTTCATGCCCGCGCGGACGATGTCGTGATCATCGGCGATCAGTAGTTTTAGTGTGCTCATGTGTGTTCCTCCGGCAGGGGCACCACGACCATTACGGTGGTGCCACGGCTGTTTGAGTTGATTTCCAAGGCTCCGCCAAATTGACGCACGCGTTCCCACACGCCCGCCACGCCAACGCCCAGCGCGGAGACGTTGCCGTGCACCTTCTCCAGTTTTTCCGGTGGAATGCCGGTGCCCTCGTCGCGTACTTGCAGGACGATTTCGCCCGGCTGGCGCGTGAGTTTGATGAACGCCGTCTTGCTGCCGGAGTGACGGGCGACGTTCGTGAGCGTCTCCTGGACGATGCGAAACAGGGTCACTTCGATGTCGCTGGGCAACCGCTCAAATTCGGCGGGTGCATCCACCTCGGTTTTGATGCCGCTGCGCTGGGTAAAGCCGTTGGCCAGCCAGCCGATGGCCGAGAGCAGGCCGGCTTCTTCGAGCAACGGAGGGTGCAGCAGGTAGGAAATGGTGCGGATCTCGCGTGAGGTCTGCTCGGCCATCGCGGCGGTGTCGGCGACGAGGTTGCGCACTTTGAGCGGCGCGTCCGGCACGAGGTTCTCAATGCGCGAGAGATTCACGGCGATGGCGGCGAGCGTCTGGCCGGAGTTGTCGTGCAATTCGCGGGCGATGCGGCGGCGCTCCTGGTCCTGGGCCTGCATCAGGTGGCCGGAGAGCTGGCGGAGCAGTTCCTCCTTGTCCTTGCGGTCGGCGATTTCGGTTTGGAGCGAGGTGTTGGCCTTCGTCAGTTCGTCCGTCCGCACGCGCACGCGCCGTTCCATGTCGGAGTAGGCGCGTTCCAAGGTCTTTTCGCGGTGCCAGCGCTGGAGGGAAAGCGCGGCGGCCAGCCAGACCATGGCAATGGAAAGGACCCGGTTCGCCATTTCCACTTCGTGCGGGCCGGTGATCGGGCCGCGCATGAAGCCCGCGACGGACAACCCGGTCGCAGCGTACGCCAGATAAAGTGCGTGCTGGGTGTTTTGCGACCACAAGGCCAACAACACCGGAGCCACATAGAATGAGGCGATGGGAAAGCTAGAGTGCTGGCCGAGATCAAGCAGCGCAATGACGCCCAGGCACCCGACTCCGCTGGCCATCAGCCAGTGGGCTGCGAGCCATTGGGATGCGGGCGATGCCGGTACGGCGCCCGCCGGCACCACGTGGCGATGACCCGGTGCCGTCAGGCGATTGGCACTGGCGGGCTGGGTGGACACGGCGGGCGAGTTCATGATTGCAGACGGGGTCAAAGTAGTTCCCGCCCGGTTGTGAAGCAAGCCCGGCACTGTAGGGTGATTTGCGGAGTGACAGCCCAACCCGATGCCAGCGAGGGTTCGACACCGTCAGGCGGGTTGGCTATCAAGAGGGCGTGAAATTCACCTGGATCATCGGCCTTATGTTTTGGGCCATCAACGGGCTGGCCCTGGCGCAGGATTATGACCTGCTGCTGCGGGGCGGGCGGGTGGCTGATGGCACGGGCAACCCGGCCGTTTTCGCCGATGTGGCGGTGAAGGATGGACGCATCGCTGTCGTGGGGCGGGTGACGGGCACGGTGAAGCGGGAGGTGGACGTGAAGGGGTTGATCATCGCGCCGGGCTTCATCGACGTCCATACGCACGCGGAAGGGATCGAAGACCAGCCGTTGGCCGAGAACTTCCTCCGCATGGGCGTCACGACGCTCGTCCTCGGCAACTGCGGCGGCTCCCGCCTCAACCTGGGCGAGTATTTCAAACAACTCGAAGCGACGAACATCTCGCCCAACGTCTGCTCCCTTATCGGCCACAACACCGTGCGTCGGCAGGCGATGGGCGGGTCGTTTATGCGCCCACCCACCGAGGCCGAACTCACGCAGATGAAAGGTCTCGTCGAGCAGGCCATGCAGGACGGCGCGGTTGGCTTGGCGACGGGTTTGATCTATCTGCCCGGCACCTTTGCGAAGACCGAGGAGATTGCTGCCCTGGCGAAGGTCGCCGGGACGCATGGCGGCATCTACGCCAGCCACATGCGCAGCGAGGGAGAGTCCGTCTTCAAGGCTCTGGATGAACTGTTCCGCATCGCGCGTGAAGCGGGGATCCGCGGCCATATCTCGCACATCAAGCTGGCCGGCAAATCCTACTGGGGCCAAACCGGCAAGTTCATTGCCGCGATCGAACAAGCCCGGGCGGGCGGGCTCGACATCACACAGGACCAGTACGTTTACCCCGCGTCCAGCACCGGGCTTTCCCAGCTCATTCCCGATGAAGCCCGCGAGGGTGGGGCGGAGCAGTTCCGCGCCCGGTTGGGTGATCCGGCCAAACATGCCGAGATCGTCAGCCGCATGAAGGCCGCCCTCCACAAACAGGGCCGCGATGATTACGCCTACGCCGTCATCGCCAGTTACTCCAAGGACAAATCCCTCAACGGCCTGAACGTGGTCGAGGCCACCAAAAAGAAGCGCGGCGGCGATTCGCTCGATGAACAGGTGGAGTTGATTCTGGACGTTGAACGCAACGGTGGGGCTTCGGCCGTTTTCCACGGCATGAGCGAGGACGACTTGCGGGTGTTTGCGCAGCATCCGAACACCATGTTTGCCTCCGACAGCGGCGTGCGGAAGTTTGGCGAGGGCGTGCCGCACCCGCGCGGTTACGGCAACAATGCCCGCGTGCTCGGCGAATATGTGCGCGAGGTGAAACTGCTCCGTCTCGAGGACGCCGTGCGCCGCATGAGTTCACTGCCGGCGACGACGTTCCAGCTAAAGGACCGGGGGTTGGTGCGCGAGGGCGCATGGGCCGACCTGGTAGTGTTTGACCCGGCGAAGGTTGCGGACCGGGCAACGTTCAAGGAGCCGCACCAGTACGCCGTGGGGTTCAAGCTGGTCGTGGTGAACGGCGTGGTCGTGGTGGAGGATGACCGGCATTTGGGTACACGACCGGGGCGGGTCATCCGGCTCAACCGGCAGTAACGAGTGGCTACGGAGAAAACTTGATGGTCGAATTTTACGGGCGTGGCACTTTGTCCGTGTGTATTCCCGACCCCGGTCTTAAACTTTCGTTGCCTAAGCTGAGATACATTTTACATCGCTATGAGCGGGCCAAAATGCGTTCGTGTTCTGCCCTTCGCCCCGGCGCTCCCCTTGGTCCCGGCGCTGCTGGTGATGGCGGCGGCGGCGGCGGACCCCACCGCACTCGCCAACCTTTCACTCAGCTACGTGGAACGGCGCAAACTCGAAGCCCGCTTCCGGCAATTCAAGACGGAACTGCGTTCGGCGAACCTCCGGCTGCGTGCCCTCGGCGAGGTTTCCGATGAAACCGAAAGCAGCCTGGCCGAAATCTCCGAACGGGCAGATGCCTTGATGCAAGCTGGCCAGTACGGGCAGGCCTTGGCGCTGCTGGCCGCAGCAGTCGCAGCGGTGGACAACCGCCTCAAATTGCTCGCCGCGCGCATTGAGCGGCGAATCGGCGAACTGCAACAGCGATTTCAGGAGCTGGCGCGCGGGTCCTTCGAACTGGTTGCTTCATTGCGGCAGTTCGAAATGTTTCTTGGCGAAGTCATGCCCCCTGACTGGCCTGAGAGTGAACGCGCCCGCATCACCGCCCAGTTCTGCGCCGTGTTGGCTACCGTTACTCTGCCAGCACAACTGTCGCCTGACTTGAGTGAAAGCGGGGTCCGTCGGTTGGCCGAAGGCGAGGCTGATTTGCAGGCGGCCAATCGAGTGCTGGAACAGGCCCGGCTGGATCTGTCCTCCGAGGTGAACCGCACCCAATCCCGGCTGATTGCGGACCAACTCGGTATCAGTCAGGTGCGGCCCTTGATGTTGACGGAATGGCTCGCCGCCCGCCCGCCGGTTGTCACCCCGCCGAACGCGGCTGAGAGCAGCATGCTGAAGCAGTTGGATGCACTGCTCGTTCAGATTGGGGCCTTGCAAGACACCGCCGGCTGGGCGGAACTCATGCGCCGTGCTGAGGAGATCCGGAGCGAGGCGGATGCGGCCCGCCGCCGCCGGCTCTACGAAAGCCTCGCGCTGGAAAGCAGCGCGCGTCTCAAACAGCTCCGAGCCACCCAGGCCTGGCTGGCGGAAGTCGATGCCTTGATCGAAGAGGCCGAGCCGTACACCGGCACTGCGGTGGACGCCGTGGCCAACGCGTTGCGCGATTTGCGCCGCGCGGGCCGTCCTGAGGAACTAAAACCCTGGCGCGAGCAACTGGCGGCTGCCCAACAAAGCGCGCTGGCCAAGCTGGAGCGGGAGCGCAAGCGGGCCGCGATTCTGGAGTCGCTCACCGAGCTGGGGTATGAAGCCAGTGAAGGCATGGAGACCGCGCTCGCGCAGGCGGGCAAACTTGTCATCCGCAAACCTGGCGACGAGAACTACGCCATCGAGGTGGTCAGCGACGCGAAGCTTTCGATGGTGCAGACCACGATGGTCCGGTATGCGGACTCGCCGGAAATGACCGAGCAGCAGCGGCTGCGTGACCAGGAACGCGAAGAGGAATGGTGCGCGGATCACGCCCGATGGCGTGAAGGGCTGGCGAAGCAGGGGCTGGCCACGAGTTTCAAACTCCAGCTCACTGCCGGTAGCCACCCGGTGAAGGTGGTGCAGATTGATCAACGCCCGGCGGTCCGGCGCAAGGTGCAAGGTCGAGTTGAACTGACCGTGTGAATGGTTCCCACCGTGAAATGACCAGCGAGCGCACCATCCTGGAAATACCGACCTCCATTGTGGCGGGGGGCGAAGCCGCCACGATCGTCGAGCCATCGCCCGGTCGTCCGGTTCCGACCTCCCGCGAGACCGCGAAGCGCGCGGGATTGCCCGGCCCGCGCACCGCGCGGCTCACACCTGAAGAGCTGCGCGCACTCGCGGCCTTGATGCCGGGGGCGGAGTTTCGGGACTATGTACTTAAACGCCCCATTGAAGCCGCCTCCGCTGAGGCGGACCTTTGGATCATGGCGCATCGTGAAACGGGAGAGCCGGCGGTGCTCAAGCTCTACCGGTATGGGATCCAGCCCAAGCGCGAGATCATCGAAGCGGTCAACCGGCTGAATCAGGCGTCGGTGGTGCGCGTGTTCGAAATGGGCGAAACCGACGGACGGGTTTACGAGATTCAGGAGTTCATCGTCAACGGTTCCCTGGCCAGCGCCTTCGGTGATGGCCCCCTTCCGCCCGCGCAGTTGCATGGGTTGTTGAGGGAACTGGCGGACGCGCTGGCGGATGTCCATGCCGCGGGGATAATTCACCGTGACCTCAAGCCCTCGAACATCCTCGTGCGTTCGCGCGAGCCGCTCGACATCGTGCTCGCGGACTTTGGCATTTCCAGTCTCTCGGACCTTTCGTTGCATCTGAGCAACGTTAACCGTACTGCGGCCTACGCCGCACCGGAGGCCATGACCGGCGTGGTGACGCGTACCAGCGATTGGTGGAGTGTCGGGGTGATGCTGTTGTCCCTGCTGCGCGGGGTGCATCCGTTCGCCGGCCTGGATGAGCGCGCCATCAATTTTACGCTCGTCACCCGTGGCATTGAGGTGCCGATCGACATTCCCAGTGAATGGGTGCTGCTTCTGCGCGGCCTGCTTACGCGGGATCACAAAAAACGCTGGGGCTTGGAGCAAGTCCGGGCGTGGCTGGATGGCCGGCGCGATCTCGAAGTCCATGTGGCGGTGGATGACCCGGTGGGTAAGTCCGCCCGGACTCGCAATCCATACAAGCTGGGCGGCAAGGAGTATTCGGAGCCGGCGGAACTTGCCCGGGCGATGGGCTTGCAGTGGGCCGAAGCCGTGAAGCACTTTACGCGTGGCTACCCGTTGCGCTGGGTCGAGGAGCAGGTGGGCGATGTGGAACTGGCGAACACGTTGCAGGACATTGTGGATGATGACCACTTGGACGCCGAGCAACGTGTCTCGGCGGCATTGCTGGCCCTGGATCCGGAACTCCCGCTCATCTGGCGTGGGCAGGTGGTGGATGCTGCGTGGCTGGTCGCGCACGCCACCCCGCGTACGTCCGGCTCCGTCAAAGGTGCGCCAGTGCATCCGGATGATGTTCCGTTGTTGCGTTTGGCGCGGGAAATCATCGGCAACGAAGGCGTCGCCATCACGAGCGTGCTGGAACGGGGCCTGGATTCCAGCGCCGGCCGGGCGCGGCGGCTGCTGGATGCGCTGGAAGCACGCGGACTGCTGGGGCCGGATCGCGGTGACCGTTCGCGGGAGATCCGCTTCGACATGCACGGCGGTGGCGATCTGGCCTCCGAGGCGGCTGCGCTGCTGCAAAGTTCCCTGCCTGCATGGCTCCAGAGGCTCCGGGGCCAGGATTTGTTCGCCCAGCTTGCCGGGCGCCGTCGTGACGCCTGGCGTTTCTACCGGGCACACCAGTTGCCACTGAATGCCGAACTCGCCGACCAGTTGCTGCTGAGTCCTCATGAAGGAGTGGTGTGGACGCTGGTCGAGGAGCGCCGCCGGCAGTTTGCCCGCAGTACGGATGAAACGCTGAACCGCCTGCTGCGGCAGCCTGATGAACTTACTTTTGCCGAGGGGGTGGCCCTGGCGGCGGCGGAGCCCGGGCGCTTCATCAGCCAGGAGCGGGAACTGCTTTCTGAATGCCTCGATTGGCTCAACCGCCTTCAGTTTCGCTATGACCGGTCACTGGCCGAGAAGCTGATACTGGCGCGTGATTGGGAACTGGTGGACCACCACTGGCAGGCCCGGCATGAGGAGTTTGGCGGCGCGGTGCCCAGTGCACTCCAGGCACTTTTCGAACTCGATAACCCGGAGTATCTGGATGCCGTGGCCGTGGCCGTGGCCGAACGCGGACTGTTCATCAAACGCGAGCAAAAGCTCCGTGACGATGCGTTGGCCTGGCTGGACGGGCAGGACCTGTTGTACGACCGTGAACTCGCCGCGCAACTGGTGCTTGCGCGGGACTGGGACGCGCTTTACACGCGTTGGGCGGAACGGCGTTCCAAGTATGTTGATGCCACGCCGGCCTTCCTCCAGCGCGTGCTGGCGGAGGAGAAGCCCGAGTATCTCGAAGTTGTCGCGCTCGTCGCCGCGGACCGGCTGCACTTCCGCACCATCGCGCAATGCACTGCGATGGAGCGGCTCCGGGAACATTTCGGCCGCAAGGGCAGGGTGATGGAATGGGGGGCATCGCAGGGTAACCAGGGTCAAATCGAGCCTCCGCTGGTATGTGGCCAATCCATTGTGGCCATTGCCGCTGGCGGGTGTCATTCACTGGCGTTGCGCGAGGACGGGATGGTTGCGGCGTGGGGGGGCAAGGCGAACACCGGCCAGGTCCGCGTGCCAGCCTCGCTCGAAGAGGTCATTGCCATCGCCGCTGGAAACGAGCACAGCCTCGCTTTGCGGGCGGATGGCAAGGTGGTTGCCTGGGGCGCAATCAACCACGGCCAGTGTGCCGTGCCCATGGACCTGGACGAAGTCATGGCCATCGCGGCGGGTGGCCGCCACAGCCTCGCCTTGCGTGCGGATGGGCGGGTGGTGGCGTGGGGCGACCGGACGCAGGGGCAGTGCTCCATTCCCAAAAACCTGCCGCGAATCGTGGCGATCGCCGGAGGCGGCGCCCACACGCTGGCGCTGGCGGAGGATGGTCATGTGTTTGCGTGGGGCGCGAACGAGTTCGGCCAGACCTCCGTGCCCTGGCTGTTGAGCGGCGTGATGGCCATCGCAGCCGGAGCGCAGCACAGCCTCGCGCTGGACGATCGGGGACGGGTGCACGCATGGGGTGCGGGGACCAAGAACGAGGGCAACGTCCCGCATAGCGGGCAGGCTGTGGTCCCGTCGGGCTTGCCGCCTGTGACCTTGATTGCTGCGGGAGCCTACCACAGCCTCGCCGTGGCGGATGGCAAGATTGTCGCCTGGGGGGACCGTCGGGCCAGCCAGCTTACGGTGCCGTTCATCGCCTCCGAGCTGCTGGCGCTTGCGGCCGGGGCGAATCACAGTCTGGCACTGGTCGCTGCTACCGGCACGGAGGAAGCGGAGCCGGCATGAAAATCGCGCTCAACAAAGTCCATTTTCCGATCACGACGCTCGGGCATGGACGGCGCGTGGGCATCTGGACGCAAGGGTGCTCGATCCATTGTCCTGGCTGCATTAGCCGCGACACTTGGGAGCCGGATGATGCGCGGGCAGTTGAAGTCGGGGCGCTCATCGAATTGCTGGCCCCGTGGCTCGCTGAGGCGGACGGGGTGACGATCTCCGGGGGCGAGCCCTTTGACCAGGCCCCTGCGCTCGGGGAACTCGTTGCGGGTCTGCGGCGGCACAATGCGGGCGACGTGCTGGTCTTCTCCGGCCATCCGCATCAGAAACTGTTTGCCGAACACGCTGCCGTGACCGCGCAGATCGACGTGCTCATCAGCGAACCCTTTGAGGCCGGAGCCGGGCAGACGCTTACACTGCGGGGCTCGGACAACCAACGGATCTTTCTCCTGTCAGACCTTGCGCGCTCACGTTATCCAGCTGACATGGACCAGTCGCCGTGGCCCACGAAACGCCGGCTGGATGTGGTGCTCGAAGGCGATGCGCTCTGGATGGCGGGCATTCCGCATCCGGGAGAAATGGCGCGACTAAGGCAGGAACTGGCCCGGCGTGGGTTTGGCTGCCAGACTTCCGATCAGCGCGAACCGGTCGTGCGTGCGTGAAGGTGGGAGTGTGAGAGGAGGGGAGATGGAGCGAGGTTGTTATCCGGCGGTTTATACCGCGCTCTGATGCCTAACTCGTGGGGCAGGCTTCCAGCCTGTCTTGGCGGGCATCTTGCCCGCGTTGGACTCGTCCTAACAAGGAATCGATAAAACCCCTTCGCGGGCAAGATGCCCGCCGTGGCAGGCTGGAAGCCTGCCCCACTGATGAATCGTCACATTGGACCTCGGAGTTCGGACTAACTCAACAGCTCTCGCACCACTTCGCCGCTCACATCGGTGAGGCGGTAGTCGCGCCCGGTGTTGCGGTAGGTGAGCTGCTCGTGGTTCAGGCCGAGCTGATGGAGGATCGTCGCGTGCAGGTCGGGGACGGAGACGGGCTTTTCCACGGCGTTGTAGCCGAACTGGTCCGTCGCCCCGTGGATCATGCCGCCCTTGATGCCTCCGCCAGCCATCCACATTGTAAACCCCTTGGGATGATGGTCCCGGCCCTTGCCGTTTTCGGCCACGGGTGAGCGCCCGAACTCACCGCCCCAGATGACCAGCGTGGTGTCGAGCAGGCCTGTCGTCTTCAAGTCATGCAACAGCGCTGCGATGGGCTGGTCCGTCTCAGCGCAGTGGAGGTCGTGATTCTTCTTCAAGTCGTCATGCGCGTCCCAGGCCTTTGGACCTTCATTGCCGCCACTGTAGAGTTGCACGAAGCGTACGCCGCGCTCGACCAGCCGACGGGCCAGGAGGCAGTTGCGCCCGAAGTGTTGCGTCACCGGACGATCGAGACCGTAGAGCTTGCGGAGGGATTCCGGCTCACGGCTCACATCCACGCATTCGGCGGCGCTCATCTGCATCCGGAACGCGAGTTCGTAGGACGCGATGCGCGCGGCGAGACTGGTCTCGGCCGGATTAGCGGCGGCGTATTCCTCGTTCCACTGGCGGAGCAGATCGAGCCGGGCGCGCTGCTGGCTGGTCGTTACGCTTTTCGGCGGCGTGAGGTAGGCGATGGGATCACCGCTGGAACGGAACGGTACGCCTTGGAACGCGGCGGGCATGAAGCCGTTGGACCAGTTCAACGCACCATTCACCGGCGCGCCCTGATGATCCAGCAGCACCACAAACGCCGGGAGGTTTTCACTCTCCGAGCCGAGGCCGTACGTGACCCATGAGCCCATGCTCGGGCGCCCGGCCTGGGTGAACCCGCTGTTCATCTGGAATAGCGCGGGGCCGTGGTTGTTGCTGTCTGCGTGCAGCGAGCGGATCACGCACAGGTCATCCGCGTGCCGCGCGAGCAGCGGATAGGTCTCCGCGATGTCGATGCCGGCCGCCCCGTGTTTGGCGAACTGGTAGTAGCTCTTCATCGCCACGTTCTGTGTCTTGCGGCCCATGAAGGCGTCCTCGGGCTTCCACACGGGGATGGCCTGGCCGTGCCATTTCTCCAACTCGGGCTTCGGGTCGAACAAGTCCACATGGCTCGGCCCGCCATACATGAACAGGAAGATGACGGACTTCGCGCGCGGGGCGAAGTGCGACGCGTGCGCGGCCAGCGGGTTGGTCGAGACGGGACTGGCAAGCGCACCTTCCGCGTGCAGCAACGAATTCAGCGCCAGCGCGCCGAAGCCGCCGCCGCTTAACTGAAGCATCCGTCTCCGGGTCAGGGAAGGCATGGCAGGTGACAAAGGAATTTAGGGCAGGGGAATTGGGGATGAAATTCATTTGCCCAAAATTCTCCTGTCCCAGTTCCGGATTTAGCCTGCTCGCTCGATGGGGATTTTGGGCTCATTCTCATTCAATGGTGATGAACTCGCTGCTGTTGAAGAGCACGTGAGCAAGGTCCGTGAGTGCGCGCTGGCGGGGCGCGTTGGCCGCACCAACCTCCGCAGCATAACCGGCTTCGCGAGCTGCGACAAAGGCCGTGGCCTGCTGCAGCCGTTCTGGTGTCGGGACGCGGGCGAGCGCGAGCTGATGCATCCGCGCGATGGATTTGGACAGGTTTCCGTCCGACTCCGTGACTGCCCGTTGGGCAAGGAACCCAGCCTGATCTTCGACGAACTCATCGTTCATCAGCACCAGGGCCTGCGTCGGGACAACGCTCTTGGTCCGCTCGGCGCAACTGTCCGTGGTGGTAGGCGCGTCGAAGAGTTCCATCATCGGCATGAGCAACTGCCGCTTCACGTAGATGTACACGCTGCGGCGCCACTGGTCCGGTCCTTCTTTGGTCAGCACCGGCCATTTGTTCCGTTGGCTGGCGGTGAGCAGGTCAGCCCGGATGCGGGGCTTGATGCCCGGTCCGCCGGCCTGTGGGTTCAACTTCCCGCTGACGGCAAGGATGCTGTCGCGGAGGGTTTCGGCTTCGAGCCGCTGGCGGTTCATGCGCCAGAGGAGGGAGTTGTCCGGGTCGAGGGTCGAGGGTCGAGGGTCGAGAGCCAGACGTAACGTCGGCAGGCCCTCGACTCTCGACCCTCGACCCTCGACTCCGGACTGTTGCCGATACGTTGCGGACATGAGCAGGAGCTTGTGCAACGGCTTCCAGCGCCCGCTGTCGGCGACGAGCCGGGCCGCCAGGAAGTCGAGCAACTCCGGGTGCGTCGGCCGTGCGCCATTGAAGCCGAAGTTGCTCGGCGTCGCGACCAGGCCCTGCCCGAAGTGGTGCTGCCAGATGCGGTTTGCCAGCACCCGCCACGTCAGCGGGTTGTTAGGCGCTGTGATCCATTCCGCGAGCGTGCGGCGTCGACCCGAGGACTTCGCACCTGGCTCCGGTTCGGGAAAACGCAGCGGGTAGGACACCAGTACGAGCGGCGCGGCGGGCGGTACTTCCGGGCCTTTGTTTTGCAGGCTGCCGCGCCGGAGCAGGTGGGTCGGCGGCACGGTGCCCTTCGTCTCGATAAGGGCCTGGAGCTTCACCGGGTCCTTCGACTTGTCCTTCGTGTCGGTGTCCTTGGGCACGCCTTGTTTCACCGTGCCGTTGAAGACCGCGAGCAGGCTGTAGTAGTCCGCACTCGTGACCGGGTCATACTTGTGATCATGGCAGCGCGCACAACCCACCGTGAGGCCGAGGAAGACCGTCGAGGTGGTGGAGATCACGTCATCGAGTTCATCGAGGCGATACTGCTCCTTGTTGTTGCCCATGTTGTCGTCGTTGCTCGGGCCGTTGCGGCAAAAGCCCGTGGCGACGAGCGTCTCCTCGTCCGCCCCGGCGACCTCGTCCCCGGCGAGTTGCTCGGCCACGAACCGGGCATAGGGCTTGTCCTCGTTGAAACTACGAATGACATAGTCGCGATAACGCCACGCGTGCGGCCGGTCCAGATCATTGTGAAAGCCGCTGCTGTCCGCATACCGCGCGAGGTCCAGCCAGTGCCGTCCCCAGCGCTCGCCGTAATGCGGGCTGGCCAGCAGGCGGTCCACCACGCGTTCCCACGCCTGTGGTGACGCGTCGTTTACAAACGCCTCAAC
>RFSE01000118.1 GCA_009924135.1 Pseudomonadota bacterium
GGCGGCGGTGGCGGTGGCGGTGGCGCTGGTGCCGGGGGCCTGCGCGGCGTCACCTCAACCAACTTGACTTCGCAGATCAACAGTCAGGTGCGCCAGTATTTTTCTGCCGCGGGGGTCAGTAACTTGGGTGTAACCAATGGTCCGGATGCAACCCAGGTCTTCTTCAATGATCGTAACGGGCTGTTGTTGGTGCGGGCTTCGATCCAGGATTTGGACATCATCCAGCAGGCCATTGAATTGCTCAACACCACGCCCCCGCAGGTGCTGGTGGAGTCGAAGTTCGCGGAAATCAGCCAGAACGACAACAAGGGCGTTGGTTTTGACTGGTTTCTCGGCAATACCATCATGGGCCCGCTCGCCGGGCAGGGAGGCACGGCCCCGTCGCTTCAGGGTCGCGCGACCGCAGCGAATCCCTTGGGCATCTTTCCTTTGCCCCAAACGCCGATCGGACCGGGCAGCTCGGATGGCGGTCTAACCAGCGGCGCGCTGAGCCGCAATAACCAGCCGGCTCTCGCCACCATCACGGGCATTCTCACCGATCCCCAGTTCCGTGTGGTCATCCGCGCTTTGGAACAACGGGATGGTACCGACGTGCTGGCCGCACCCAAAGTGATCACCGTCAGCGGTCGTCAGGCGCAGATTCAGGTGACGGACATTCAGACCATCATCACCGCCATTACAGCGAATCAAACCGGCGGTGGCGCGGCGGCGGCGGCCCCGGTGGGCGGGGCTGCTACGGCCGCCGGCGGGGCCATTGGTTCGAGCTTGCAACCGCAAACTCAGGTGTTGCCCACCGGCCCGGTGCTGGATGTGCTGCCGACGGTGGGAGCGGATAATTACACGATCGGCATGGCCCTGATCCCCTCCATCACCCAGTTCATTGGTTACGATGCGGTGCCACCCGAGTTCGCAAACGCCATTCAAGCGCAATCGGTTGGTTCCGGAACGGTTGGTGTTTCCCTGACCGCCCAAGTTCCGCTGCCGCGCACGCGCGTCCGTCAGGTCGTTACCCAGTGTGTCGTCTGGGATGCGCAAACGGTCATGCTCGGTGGCCTGATTTCCGAGGACATCACCAGCGTCAAGGACAAGATGCCGGTGCTGGGCGACCTGCCGTTGTTGGGACGGCTCTTCCGCAGTGAAACCAAGACCAACAAGAAGAAGAATCTGGTCATTTTCGTCACTCCGACGATCATCGACCCGGCGGGCAATCGCGTGCATACGGACGAGGAAATGCCGTTCACGGCTCAGAACACTCCGCCGCAGCCGCAGTTCATCCGGCAGTAAAAACCACTCTTGCTCTGGTGACCACCCCTGCTCATGGGTCGGCTGCGTGGGCGTCTGTCTCCCCGGTGGATTCCTTGCTGCTGATCGTGGATGGGCACGCTTACGCCTATCGGGCGTTTCACGCGATTCGCCACTTGAACGCACCCGACGGGGCCCCCACCAACGCCATCTACGGGTTTATCAAGATGCTGGCCCGGATGCGGGCACAGGTGCGCCCGACCCATCTGGCGGTGATTTGGGATGGCGGGCTCGCCGCCGAACGTACGGAAGCCTTGCCTGGCTACAAAGCGCAGCGCCCTCCCATGCCGGATGCCCTGGCAAGTCAGATGGATGGGATGGTCGAATTTCTGAAGGCGGCCGGCCTCACTTCGTATTGTCAGGATGGCGTTGAGGCCGATGATTGGATTGCCCGGGCCGCCCGGGGAGCAGTTCAGGCGGGTGCCCGCGCCGTCATTGCCAGTTCCGACAAGGATTTTATGCAGTTGGTCGCGGCTCCCGTCGGGCTGCTGAATCCCAACGACAAGAGCGAACGGATTTGGACGGCGGCGGAAGTCCGGGAGAAGACGGGTGTCGAGCCAGAACAAATCGTGGACTGGCTGAGCCTCATCGGGGACAGCGTGGACAACATTCCCGGTGTCCCGGGGGTGGGGCCCAAGACAGCCACGGCGTTGCTCCAGCGGTTTGGTTCCGTGGCGCGGCTCTATGAACGGCTGCCGGAGGTCGAGTCCGACCGTTTACGTGCCAGTTTGGATGGGGCACGCGGCGCAGTAATGCGCAATCAGGTGCTGGTAAAGTTGCGCGAGGATGTGGGCGAACCATTTAACTTGGCGGCCACGCTGCCTGCCCCCGAAGACATTGGGCGCCTCTTGGAGCTTTATTCGCGCTGGGGGTTTCGCACCCTGCGACAGGAGTTGGAGGCCCGTCGCGGGCCGGCACAGGGTGAGCTGTTATGACCGGCCAACCACCCCAACGCACCGCGAACAAAGGACTTTTACGCCGTGCGTCGGTATTTGTCCGTAGAGCATTTGGGCAAGAAAGCATGGACAATGACTGGGCACTTTGTTAGTTCTAAACGAAAGCGTATGCCGCCTGTATCCCGCCTGATTGCCGGGTTGTTTGCCGTGCTTCCGATCCTGTTCGGGGGGGCGTCTGCTTTGGCACAGAATGGCAGTTTCAGCGCCTTGGCGGGTGAGTATGCAGTTTCTGGAGCGATTCCCGGTGATCAGACCCGTCCGGCGCTGGCGTTTGGTGCCGCGGGCGGTTATGTCGTCTGGCAGGACAACGTCACGGATGGCGATGGACTGGGGATCAGCGCCCAGCGGCTCAACAGCAACCTGTCGGGATCGCTTGCTCCCTTCCGGGTCAACCAGATCGCGGCGGGCCATCAGGAAGCCCCGCGGGTGGCCGTGCTGCCCAATGGCGGCGCGGTGTTTGTCTGGCAGGGGGGAGCGCTTGGTTTTCAGAAAATCTATGCCCGGTTTTTGAATCCTGATGGCACGTTTGCCACGGGTGATGTTTTAGTTGGGGCGGATACGAACCAGCCCAGTCTGACGCCGGCCGTTGCCGTCCTTACCGGGGGGGATGTGGTGGTCACCTGGAGCCGGATGGAGGCCGACGGCAATTTGCAGGGCATCTGTGCCCAGCGCCTCTCCTCCACCGGCACCCCTTTGGGTGGGGAATGGATTGTCAATCAGGCCAGCCTCTACAGCCAGACCAAGCCGGCCATCACCGCCCTGCCAGACGGTGGCTTCGTCATCGCCTGGGCCTCCGAAGTGTTGCGTGGATTGGACACCAACTCCATTGCCCCCGGCGGTGAGGGGGCCTTTGATTCTTACACCGTGGACATCGTCGCCCGGCGGTTTGATGCGGCCGGCACTGCTGCTGGCAACGAATTCAAGGTGAACACCCAACCCTACATCTGTGACAACCCGGCCGTGGCGGCAGCGGGTGACGGTAGTTTTACGGTGGTTTGGGAGCAGCGTGACGCCGTGGTGGCGAACAACAGTCTGGACATCTTTGCCCGGAGCTTCACGGCGGCCGGGGCTCCGGTTTCCACTCCCGCAGTGGTCAACGCCACGACCTATGGTGACCAGTACGCACCCCAGCTCGCGGTTCAGGGTAATGCCTACCTGGTGGTCTGGACCAGTCTCGGGCAGGACGGATCGTTTGAAGGAATTTATGGCCGCTCCATCACCACCTCCGGGGCTCCGAGTGGCGATGAGTTGCTCGTCAATACTACGACGATCAGCCGGCAGCTCTATCCGGCTGTGGCAGCAGATTCAAGCGGGCGGTTGTTGGTGGTCTGGTCCAGCTTCGCCGGAGTCGCCACCGGCAGCGATCTGTACGCGCAACGTTATGCCTCCGGCCAGCCGGTGCCCACGCCCCCAGCGCCCAGTGTGAACGCCGTCAGCCAATCCCGTCTCTCAGTGACCTGGGCTGAACTGGCCGGCTATGACGTGGTTTCCTACACGGTTTATTTGGATGGAGGCACCAACGCACTCAGCACCACGAACCAGTTCCTGACGATCAGCAATCTGGTGGCGGGAAGCAGCCACACCTTCCAGATGGATTACCTCTTGCGCGATGGTCGCCGTTCCTCCCGCTCCCCCATCGCCACCGGCGTGACGTGGGGCGAGGACGCGAACTTTGACGGCCTGCCGGATGACTGGCAGGCGCTCTATTGGGGATCGAACCCCTTGGGCTGGCCGGGAGCGAATGCGGACAGCGATGGCGATGGGGCGACCAATCTGCAGGAGTTTCTCGCCGGGACCGACCCCACGCGGCCTGACAGTTCGTTGCGGCTGGCTTTGGTGCGCACCGGTCAGGGTCTCTGGCTGAACTGGAATACCATGCCTGGCTTGGTATATCAGGTGCAGTACTCCACCAACGCGACGATCTGGCAAAACGTGGGCAAGGCGCGGTTCGCGCCCGGGGGGACGGATGCAATCCCCGTGGGCGGCAGCGATGTGAACCTGTATCGAATCATCCGAATCCGGTGAGGCAACCATGCGAAGGCTGATCCAAAGACTCTGTACCCTGGTGGCGGCCTTGCTGGTCGTGACCAAGGCGTCGGCGTTCTCCCTCATGGGCCCGTTTGCGTCCTGGCAGACGGCGGCCTTGGGCTATAATCTGACTGGCGACATCGGCGGGCCGATGAACATATTCGAAGGTTACCGGATCACCGTGCCGTTCCTGACCTTTGGGTACGACGCCACCTTCCTGAACTTTTTCGGTTCCAACGGGGTGGTGGCCGTGCAATCGGCCATGGATGTGCTCAATGCCATTCCCAAGGCCGACGAAATTGTCATTACGAACATGCCCCGGCAGGGGGTAAGTTCGATTCCCAACGCCTCGGCCCAGGGACTGCAGATCTATGACTTGAAATCAGCCGCGCTTTCCACCGTGCTGGGGCAGATGGGGTTGGCCAGTCCCGAGCGCTGGGTGTTCACCTTGCGGGACCGGCTGGTGCTGCAAAACACCACCAACTACACGGTGATCATGCGCCATTTTGATCCCGTGACTTGGACGCCCACCAACCGGGTGAACGATGGGGCCGTGTTCAGTTACGTCGTCACCGAGCCATTGCTGCCCGGCAACTATGCCGCAACTGTCAACACGCCCGTGGGTTTGTCCCTCCCCAACATTTACCGGACGGCGGCGAGCGTGGACAATACCGGGGATCTGGGTCCGGGAGAGTTTTTTGGCGGCCTGACCCGGGATGATTATGGAGCGTTGAAGTACCTGCTGCGTTTTAACAATATCAAAACCGAGACGCTGACGGCTGGAGTGACGCTCGCCACCACCTATTCCCCCTACGGCCCGGCCTTGGGAACCAATGCCAGCACCAACGTGGCGATCGCCACCGCCCGGCGGCCGGGCGTGGGCAAGGTGACGTTCATTCCGCTTGCCGTTGACTCATTGCTGGGCGTGGCGATTCGTGCGGTGACCAACACCTATGTTGATTACTTTTATCACCCGACCAACTTCTACCTGACCAACCAGACCTTGCAGCGGGTGAGCACGTTGCCGGACGTGGTTTTTACGGCTGCGGATCTGGCGTCATTGGTGGTTCCGACCACGAGTGGCATTCAAGCCGCCAGAATGTCCCGGCCAACCAGCACCCGCTGGGTGAACCAGTCGGCCTTGAACTCGGTGGTGACGGGTACGGGCATCCTCTCCGGTCCTGGCGTCATCCCGTCGGGTACTTCCAACACCACGGCCATTGTGATCACCTTCGACACGCTGGGGCCAAGCCGCTACAATTTCGCCGGGGCCGGCGGAAGTTTCCTCTCCCAGCGTTTCTCGGCGCTCAACGGGGTGTGGGGTTATTTCGACAGCACGAGAATCTTCTCTGTCTTTCCTGATGGGACGACGTTGCAGGATCTTGAACGCCAGCTTTACGGACGATGATGATGCCTAGCCCATCGCAGTTGATACGCCCCGTCGGCCGACTCGCCCGGGCCGCAGGAAGTGTTCGTGCGGCCGGGCGGCACGGTCTGCTGGGGTTGCTGCTGGGTTGGCTGGCTGTGGCTGACAAGCCGGTGCAGGCCGACACCGTGCTGCTCACCAACAATTTTGCCAATATCCTGAACCAGTCTTTTGACGCCGTGAGTTTTGTGAACTTCAACACGGTGAACGTGTCGAATTTCAGCTCGGCACTTTATTCCACCAGAAACACCCTTAATTACACCAACGCCCTGACGGGACTTTTCAGTGGTGATGTCGGGTTTCAATTTGATCTGGTTACCAACCTTGTGCCCGGCAATGTGGAGAATCTCACCCACATCTGGGCCGGAAACGTCATCAACCAGGGCACCATTCAGGGTGACCAACTCCTGCTCTCGGCGACCAACATCAACAATTCAGGCGATTTGCTGGCCGGCAACCTGCTCCAGATGCAGGGGAGCACGGTGTCGGTCAGCCGGTCGAAGTTGTCCGCAGTGGTTTTGGGCACCAACTTCACCAGTGATGGCTTCCGCTCCGTCAACACCAACGGCCGCGTATCGTATCAGAACCCCAACCTGGCAGCAGATGTCTACTGGGGGGCTGGCACCGGCAATGTCATGAGCGTCAGGCAGGGCGGGGCCGGCCTTTTCCTGCCCACCCTAAACACCACCAATTTCGGGCTGATGCCTCCGCAGATCGCCACGCCGTCCCACGAGGTGCAGCAGTTGTCATCGGTTTTTCTGGGGAATTTCAACAGTTTCAACAGTCTGTCCGGAACCAATTATCAACCCTTCGTCCGCCGCACCCAGCAGGGCACCAATGTCACCGTGCAGGTTGTCTTGGTGCAGACGAATGGTGCCTCGACCAACTTGTTTGCCGATGTCCGGTTCGGCTTCTTTGGGGGGGCTAATTTCGTCGCCCAAAGTGCGCCGGTGGTACGCTTCAGCGCGGTTGGCAGCGACATCACGACCGGCCAGTTGTACACCAACAGCGTGTACCTGTTTGATTACACCGGTTCACAGACGAATTCGACCTTGTCCGATTACCAGCTGAGCACCAGTTCGTCGCGGCCGGCCAATTATGATTTCCGCCGCAGTTCGTATTGGGATACCTATTTTTCGACCGCCGGAGCCGGGGCAACCTCCAATGCGGTCATAACCAGTAATTTTTATTACCAGGCGGGTTTCCAACTGGATACGGTTACCAACAACTTTTACTCCGCCTGGCAGGTGGCGGTGGGCAACGCCTCCTTCGGCCCGGGTTCGCCGGGCTACGATGTGACCTTGGATGATCCGACCAACCTGCCCGGCCGTGTGGAAATCACTGCGAATGACCTTGACCTCAGCTATTCCCGTATCCAAGCCGATGGGATCGTGAGCATCCGGGCCCCGAACCTGACCAGCAGCGTGGGAACGAAGATTGACTCGGCGTTTATCCAGCTGGCTATTGCAAATACGAACACCACGCTCACGCTGACGAATTTCGCCGGGGCCTCGGTGGCCCGTCCCAACGGCCTCATTTCGGCCTACAGCACCACTTGGACGAACGTGTTCACCAATGCTTCGCCGCAGCTTACTTTCCGCTATTCCGTCCTGGTGGTGGATGCGTCGCAGTTAAGCGGCCTCACGCCGGTGACCCTGCAGGCGTTCAATGTCCGCGGCACCAACGTGATCATCAACAACGACCTGAACATTGGACGGGAGATCGAGATCGATTCGCCGGCCGTTACGTTCACCGCTGCCAGTTCCCTGAACCTGCCATTGAGCGGGGCGACCAACATCAGTTCGACCAATTTTCCCAACGTCAGTTATTTCACCAACCTGGGGGTCATTACCGTGCCCTATGATTGCACGCTGGGCAGTGACCGGGCGGCGGCCATCACCAGTTTCATCAATGGCGGCACGCTCGTGGCGAACAACATTTCCATCCGGGCGGTTGATTTTCAAAGCACGGGTACCAATCAAACCAGGGGGCAGGCGGGCGCAGGAACCGGTGGTCCCATATCAATCCTGGCCAATACGGCGAAGTTGGACGGCGGGAGCGGCGGTGGGTTGCTGGCTGCTGGCGGCAGCATCCTGCTGGCAGCGAACGACTTGAAAATTCGCAACCATCGGCTGACCACTGCGGGGTCGCTGGTCATTAACGTGACGAACACCCTCACGGACACGGGCTCCGCCGGTACCAACCGGTTTGAAGTGGCCCTCGGGTTCAGCCAGTTGGCGAGACCGCTCAGTGGTGACCTGCTGGGCACGACGATCTATTCCACCGTGCCGGTCAATCGCAGCGTGCCACATGTCTGGGCGGCGGCGGATTTGGGGCCATGGCCGGCCGGCTACACCAACAATTCGGCCGTGGGCCGGTTGTTGCTTGATTCGACCACCACTGACTCGCTCAACCGGTTCGCCTTCTCCGGGTTGGGGACGAGCAACGCCCTTTACGTGGACTATCTCGAACTGACCGGGACCATCACCAACGACTTGGCCACGCATCTTTTCATCGATACGAACATGATGATCTATTTCGCCAACGCGAATGTCCCGGTTCAGGCTTTGGACGGGCAGCTGGGTGGCCGCCTTCGCTGGGTGAAAGATTTTGCCGGGCCCAACACGGGCGTGGATTACCGCTTACCGGACGGCCGGACGGTGAAGGTCAATGTGGCCAAGCTGAACAGCCTGTTGCTGGATTCGGATGCGGATGGCGTGGTGAACGGGAGCGACCTGAGCCCCTTTGACGGAGTCACGATCAAAAGCCAGGTGACCTTTACCAACGTGCCACCGTTGACGGCCTATATTTCATGGGAGGCGGCTGCCCAGTCGGTCTATCAAATCGAGGTTAACACCAATTTGCTTACCGGCAGCTGGCAGCTTCTGCGCCTGCTCACCAATTCGGCCAACACGAATCGCGTGTTGCTTCTTCCGGATGTCGTTCCGCCGGGTAGTACTGAGCGATATTACCGCGTAGGGTATCAACCTTGACCAGGCGCATGGCACCAGTAACCAACCGTTTTTTATCAACCGTGCCCTCCCTGTCCGCTGGGACAAAGCGGCTGGTTCTCGGCTGTCTTTGTCTTTTGCTGCTGGGGTTCGCTTCCGGGCAGGGGGCAGCGGCCGAATCCAAGGCACTGAAATACGTGTTATTGGAGGGCAAGCGGGTCCATCCCACCTCAGTGATGGCCCAATACCGTGCTGGGGTCACGACGGAGCAGGCGCGGGGAGTATTAAGCGGATTGGGTTTACGCGTGGTATGGGAGACCAAGGCGATGCCCGGTCTGGTGCACTTGGATTTGAGTCCGGAGGCGGTCCGCCCCAGTGACGCGGAGGCGGCCGAATGTTTGCGGGCGCGTTTGGACGGCCTGCGTCTGTCAGGTTTGTTTGAATCAGTATCTCCGGACCATGTTGGCCGCTTGTCGCTCGTGCCCAATGATGGTTTTTTCCAGGATGGAACACTCTGGGGATTGCATAACGTCGGCCAGCTCGGAGGGGTGGTGGGGGCGGACATCGGCGTTACCAACGCGTGGGACATCACCGTGGGTTCCACCAACGTCATTGTGGCGGTCATTGATTCTGGCATTCGCTATACGCACACGGATTTGGCCGCGCAAATGTGGCGCAATCCCACGGAGACTGCCGGGGATGGCGTGGACAACGACAGCAACGGCTACGTGGATGACGTGTTTGGCATCAATGCGATTGCCGGGACCGGGGATCCCATGGATGACAACGGGCATGGTACCCGGGTGGCGGGGGTGATCGCTGCCGCCCCCAACAACGGACGTTCGCATGTGGGCGTGGCTTGGAATGTTCGCCTGATGGCGTTGAAAGCGACGGATGCGCAGGGCAACCCGCTGAACAGTGCCATCGTGCAGTGCATTGACTACGCCATCAAGCACGGGGCCAAGATACTGAACTGCAGCTTCGAAACGTCCCCGGATTTTGCCCTGCAAGCAGCCTTCCAACGAGCCCAGCAAAACGGGCTGCTGGTGGTCGCTTCGGCCGGCAACAGTAGGGTCAACATAGACAATCCCCAGAATCCAGTTTTTCCGGCCGGGTTTTCCGGCTTTAACTACAAGTTTGACAACATCATTACCGTGGCTGCGCTGGACCGGCGCGATGGTCTGGCTTCCTACTCGAACTTCGGCAGCAACAACGTGCATTTGGGCGCCCCCGGGGTGGAGATCGCTTCCACCTCCTATCTGGGAGACAACAGCTACGACACGGCGACCCTTGATCTCACCCGGCAGGATGGCACCAGCATGGCAGCGGCGCATGTCTCCGGGGTGGCGGCGCTGGTTTTTTCACTCAATAACAACATAACTTACAGTGAAGTCCGGAACCGGATTCTTTTCACGACGACGCCGGTGGCGGCCTTGAAAGGGGTGACTTCCTCCGGTGGCCGGGTCAATGCGTATCGTGCCCTGACTACCGTGGCGGACGGTTTGCTCGAAGTGCAGGTTTCCCCTGCGCCCGGAGCCACTCTGCTGGCCGGGTCTTCCGCAACTTTTACGGTGACCGTGAATGACCTGTTTGCCGTGACCAATGCCACCGTATCGGCGACGCTGCCCGGAGTATTTACCAATCTGGTTTTCCTAAACAACGGCTTTGCCCCGGATCGACTGGCCGGCGACAATCAGCACGCCACCGTCATCAATTTGCCCGTGCTACCAACTGCTGATCTGCCCTTGACGCTGACGGTGACCGCCCCCAACAAAACCAATTACGTCAATACCGTACACTACCGGACCGTGACCATCCCGCCCAATGACAACTTTTCGCAGGCCGGAAAAGTCCCGGATGGTGGCGGGGTGGTCTTTGGCGACAACACCTTCGGTTCGCTGGAATCCGGGGAGCCGATCCATGGTGGAGCAACCAGTTTGGCCAATTCGCTCTGGTGGAACTTTGCGCCAACGAACGCCGGACCAGTTCTGCTGGACACCGCCGGGAGCACCTTCGACACGGTGGTCGCTGTTTACACCGGCTCCAGCCTCACCAACCTCACCTTGCTTGCCCAGACCAATGATGTGGGGGTCATTTCCCAGGGGTTTGTGAATTTCCTCGCCGCCCCCGGGACAACCTATCGGATTGCCGTGGCGGCGGCTTCCAGCAATTCCGTGGGCCAGGTCAGGCTGAGGGTTCAGTTTAATGGCCAACCCGATACGGACGCGCCCGTGGTTGCCATCACCAATCTGGTGAGTGGACCGCTTTCCGTGAGCAGTCCGCCCAGTGGTCTGATCGTCACCAATGCGATCCTGTCCCTTTCCGGAACCGCCACGGATCCGGGCAACAACGCCATCGGCGTCAACCAGGTCTTTGTGCGCGCCAACGGCGGGCTGGCGACGGCCGCCACGGGCACTAATGACTGGACCACGCTCGTATTTCTGGCCCCTGGCACCAATGTGATCCAGGTTTCTGCGGCTGACTTTTCGGGCAACGTTTCCGCTCCGCTCTCCTTTCAGGTCATCTATCGCATCTTCGATCCGTTCAACGATGTGTTTGCCAATGCCTTGGAGCTTCCCGGGGTGTCGGGTGCCACGGTTACGAACAATGTCAACGCAACCACTGAACCGGGTGAACCCCTGCATGCCGGGAAGCAGGGGGGCAAGTCAGTCTGGTACTACTTCACCGCGCCCACTGACGGGGTGTTGTTCTTGACCACCTCGAATTCGACTTTCGATACCCTCTTGGCGGTTTATACGGGCACCCGGGTGGATCGGCTCACGGCCCTGAATTTCAACGATGACGCTCCTGACGGGGGCGGTGCCGTATTCAGCGACCTCAATCAGGCGGTGCGTGCCGGCACGCGTTACTACATCGCCGTGGATGGCTTGGCGGGAGCAGCTGGAACGATCTTGCTGAACTACAGCTTTACGTCGGTACCCCTCTTGGATCTGACGGTCAAGGCCACGACCGGGGGGATTGCATTCCCGGCCTCCGGCACTTTCCGCAGCAACTCGACCGTGAATCTGGTGGCCATTCCGGCGGATGGTTATGCTTTTGTCACCTGGAACGGGGATGCGTTGTCATTGGACAACCCCTTCTTGGTGACCGTGAACCGCCCCCTGACCTTGACCGCTGTATTTGCGCCGCAGCTGCTGGCTGACAATTTCGAGTCCGGGACCTTCCGGTCAGGGATCGGCTGGCGTACCAATAACGCGGTGGGAATCGCCCCTTGGTTTGTGGAATCTGCGACTGGCGTGGCTACCAACGCTCTCACTGGCGGACTCTTTCATGCCCGGTCCGGGGTCATTACGGATGGTCAGACCACCGTGCTGCAGTTGACCGCGAACTGCCGTTCCGGCGGTGCTTCATTTAGTTACCGGGTGAGTTCCGAGGAGTTTGGTCCCTCGCAGGGTGACTTCTTCCAGTTCTACTTGAACGGCGTCCGGCAGATAAACACCAACGGCGAGTCCGGCTGGCAGGGTTATGCGTTTCAAGTGCCCGCCGGCACGAATATCTTTGAATGGCGCTACGCGAAGGATGGCTCATCTTCCGGCGGATTGGACGCGGTCTTTTTGGACAACATCAATGTGCCCTTGGTGGAGCCGGTGAACCTGTCCGTGCCGCTTCGTTTCAACACCGGCCAGCTTCAGCAGGTGAACGGCGGGTTGCAACTCCGGGTTGAAGGCCAGAGCAACCAAGTCTACTGGGTGCAGGCCTCCAGTGATCTGGGGAACTGGATCACGGTCTCCACCAACTACGCACCCTATGGGTTGATCCAGTTTAGCGAGCCGCAGGCCCTGACCAATCAAAGCCGGTTTTACCGGGTGCTCATCCCGTAAACGGGCGGCCGGTTACTTCTGCTCCCGGATTTGCAGCTGATAGGGCTCCGAGAGCACGCTGTTGGAAAGCGCCGCCGGAATTGCGTTGTACTCAAAATCCACCTTCACCCGGTAGGTGACGAGGTTCGTGGAGACCGGGGCAGGCAGGAGGGTTTCCCACCGGTTTTCCATCCGTTGGGTGCGGCGCATCGGATAGTTGCTTTCACCCACTTGCAGGTAGGGCTTGAGCGTCTCCTTCTTCAGCGCCTGCATGTTGCTGCGGAACTCGATTTCCACCGGATAAAGCCCCTCCGGATTCCTCGGCTGCGTGCGGGGTGACAGATTGGTAATGGTCGAGGTGGTGCCACAACCGGCCAGCAACGCCGCCGCCATCAATCCGCCCAACCGCAGTGTCTTGCGCATAGTGCCGCGAGTTTGGCCTGCCGCCGTGGGCCGTGTAAAGGCGGTTTTGCCGCTTGCGAAACTTGCCTTCATGGCTAACGTCTGCCCCTTGTAATTTCGCGGACTGATTACGGAACACTGAATACTTTTAGAACCATGGCCCAACTCAACGACAACTACCTGAAACTCAAGGCCGGCTACCTCTTCCCCGAAATCGGCCGCCGTGTGAAAGTCTTCTGCGAGGCAAACCCCGAGGCTGCCAAACGCCTCATCCGCTGCGGCATCGGTGATGTCACCGAACCGTTGCCGCCCGCGGTGATCGCCGCGCTGCACAAGGCCGTGGACGAGATGGCCGTGCGCAGTTCCTTCAAAGGGTACGGTCCCGAGCAGGGCTACGACTTCCTGCGCGGCGCAATTGCGAAGAATGACTTCCGCGACAAGGGGCTCGAAGTGGCCGACGACGAGGTGTTCGTCAGCGACGGCTCGAAGTGCGACTGCGGCAACATCTTGGACGTGCTCGGCAACAAGAACAAAATCGCCATCAGCGATCCCGTGTATCCCGTGTACGTGGACACCAACGTCATGGCCGGCCACACCGGCGAGGCGAATGAAGCCGGCGCCTACGGCAAGCTCGTGTACCTCCCGTGCAAGCCCAGCAACGGCTTCGTGCCCGCGCCGCCGAAGAAGGCCGTGGACGTCATCTATCTCTGCTCGCCCAACAACCCCACCGGGGCCGTCGCCACGCGGGAGCAGTTGGAGGCCTGGGTGAAATACGCGCTCGAAAACAAGGCCATCATCCTCTTCGATGCCGCCTACGAAGCGTACATCAGCGACCCCGCGATTCCGCATTCCATCTACGAGATCCCCGGTGCGCGCGAGTGCGCCATCGAGTTCCGCAGCTTTTCGAAGAACGGTGGTTTCACCGGCGTGCGTTGCGCCTACACCGTCGTGCCGAAGACCCTCCTTGCCGCCACGCGCACGGGCGAGATGAAGCCGCTCCACCCGCTGTGGAACCGCCGCTCCGCGACGAAGTTCAACGGCGTGAGCTACATCGTCCAGCGCGCCGCCGAGGCGCTCTACTCCGACGAGGGCAAGGCGCAGGTCAAGGCGCTCATCGAGCACTACATGGGCAACGCGGCCGTGCTCCGCAAGGGCGCGAAGAAAGCCGGCTTGAAAGTCTTCGGCGGCGTCAACGCGCCTTACATCTGGGTGAAGTGCCCGGCTGGTGTCACCAGTTGGCAGGCCTTCGACAAGATTCTCGGCGAGGCCAACGTCGTCATCACCCCCGGCTCCGGTTTCGGCTCCAAGGGTGAAGGCTATTTCCGCATCAGCAGCTTCAACAGCCGCGCCAATGCGGAGGAAGTCGCCCGCCGCTTGCAGGAATTGAAGTGGTGAGCGTTTGTTCCGTCGAAGGCACATGGATCAATTAGTTCGCTTGTTCGTTTCGTGCTGTGCCCTGGCGCTGCTTACCCTCAGCGCCCAGGGCGTGGACCCGGGTTTCACGGCCTTGTTCAACGGCCGGGATTTCGAGGGGTGGCGGTTTTCGTTGCAGAAGGCGGGCGATCCCTGGCCGGAAAACTGGAAGGTAAAGGACGGTGTGATCTCCCTCACCGGGGCCATGCGGCCGCACCTCGTCACGACCAAGGCTTATTCGGACTTTGAGATGAAGTTCGAGTGGCGGGCGTTGAAGGAAAAGTTCAACAGCGGGTTCTACATCCGGTGCAAATCCGAAGCCGGGAACAACCAGATCCGCGTGGACAAGGGGACCGAGGGCGCGTTCCTGGCCGGCAAAATCATCGGGGCGAAGGCGGTGCCGGAATTGCAGAAGACCGTGGGCGAATGGAACGAGTGGCGCGTGCTGGTGAAGGGCGACAAGGTCACCCTCTGGTGCAACAGCAAGCTCGCGTGGGAAGGCTCGGGGTTTCTCCCGGATCAGGGGTACATTGGCTTGCAGGCCGAGGGCGCTCCGATGGAGTTTCGCAACCTGCAGTTGCGCGAGCTGAAGTAAGCCGCGCCTTGCCGGCGGTTTACGGGTTGTTCTAGCGTCTCCCGAACTTCGCTTCGTGAGCACCGGCAAGACATACCTCAAGTGCAAGTGTCCGCACTGCGGCACGGAGGTCACCTATCCTGATTACGCCGGCGGCGGGGCCAGTTCCTGCGGAACGTGCGGAAAAACGGTGTTGCTGCCGCGCGCAGCCGCGGCTCCTCCACCTCCTGCCGGCGTTCCTCCGGCGCGGCCTGTTACCCCTCCCCCCGTTGCGACGAAGGTTCCTGCGCCTCCACCGGTGGTGAAGCCGCCGCCCGTTGGGATCAAACGTGTCGAGCCCTCGGCCATCCGCTCCGCCGATGCGCAGCCATCGGGCCAACGGCGTGCATCCTTTCTGCGTGCATGTCTGTGGACCGTGAACATCGCCATCGTGCTCGCGATAGGGTTGGTCGTGCTGGCCCACTTGAAGAATCCTGGACCTTCATCGCCCGGTGAGGGCGGTTCCACCCCGCCAGTGACCGCCGCTCCGGCTGCCCCGACCACTCCCGCTCCCGCTACGAAAGCGGATGGACCGGCGGCTGTCACGCCCCCCAAAGACACGACCTCTCCTGCCGCCCCCACCAACGCCATGCCCGCCGCCAGCGTGCCGAAGGGGCCGAAGCTCATCGGTGATTTGAAGGTCACCCAAGTCGCCCTCGACCAGCCCAAGGGAGCCAAGGGCAGCCGCCTCGTTTACGTTACTGGCATTTTGAAAAACGAGTCGGACCACCAGCGCTTCGGCGTGCGCGTGGAACTGGATCTTCTCGACGCCACTGGCAACAAGGTCGGCACGACTACGGATTACCGCCAGTCGCTCGAACCCCGCGCGACCTGGCAGTTTCGCGGCATCGTCACCGACCGGCGCGCCACGGCGGCGAAATTCGCGGGCGTGAAAGAGGACGAGTAACTGTCCTCGCGGTCGGCGCGAGACAAGTTTGGGATGGATTTCAATCGTTTCCGCGACGCGCAAGCCGCGCTTGCCACGATGGCTGGAGGTTCCCATACTCTCGCCCGCGTTTTGAAACTATGAACCAGCCCATTCGTGTTGCCATCACCGGCGCTGCCGGCCAAATCGGTTACTCCCTCCTCTTCCGCATCGCCTCCGGCGCGATGTTCGGTCCGGACCAACCGGTCATCCTCCACCTCATTGAAATTCCCGATGAAAAGGCCCTCAAGGCCCTCGGCGGCGTCATCATGGAGCTGGAAGACTGCGCGTTCCCGCTGCTCAAGGGGTGCGTGCCCACCAGCGACCTCAACGAAGGCTTCCGCGGCGTGAACTGGTCCCTGCTCGTCGGTGCCCGTCCGCGCGGCCCCGGCATGGAACGCAAGGACCTGCTCACCGCCAATGGCAAGATCTTCACCGGTCAGGGTGCCGCCATCGCCAAGAACGCCGCGCGCGACGTCCGCACGCTGGTCGTCGGCAATCCCTGCAACACGAACTCGCTCATCGCGATGAACAGCGCCGCCGGCGTGCCGCGCGAGCAGTTCTTCGCCATGACGGCCCTCGACGAAAACCGCGCCCGCACCCAGCTCGCCAAGAAGGCCGGCGCGCCCGTCGAATCCATCACCAACCTCTGCATCTGGGGCAACCACAGCTCCACGATGTATCCTGACTTCTTCAACGCGAAGATCCAGAACCGCCCGGTTACCGATGTCATCGGCCACCGCGAATGGTTGGAGAAGGACTTCATCACCATCGTGCAAAAGCGCGGGGCGGCCATCATCGAGGCCCGCGGCCTCAGCTCCGCCGCCAGCGCGGCCAACGCCGTGGTGGACACCGTTCGCCGCCTCACCACGCCCACGCCGGCGGGTGACTGGTTCAGTGTCGCCGTCTGCTCCGATGGCAGCTACGGCATCGAGAAGGGCCTGATGTTCAGCTACCCGATCCGCACCGACGGCAAGAAGTGGGAAATCGTCCAGGGCCTGCCCGTGGGCGAGTTCAGCCGTGCAAAGATCACCGCGACGGAAAACGAGCTGAAGGAAGAAAAAGCCCTCGTGGCCGATCTGCTTCCGAAGGCCTGAGACTGATTCACTCTCAAGCCGCCGGCGCGAGCCGGCGGCTTTTTCATTTCTGTGCTCAACGCCCACCTCGAAATCACCGCGCTGGCTCCGGATGTCCTGAGGCTGCGAGCCGGGGCCGACTTGAAGGCTCACCCCTCCTCCCTCACCCCGGCCCTCTCCCGCCGGGAGAGGGAGAATCGCAGCCTGCCGTTGGCTGGCTCGACGCACACCGGAAAGTCAAAGACGCGGGCTGACTTTCCCCCTCTCCCAGCGGGAGAGGGCCGGGGTGAGGGAGAACGTGTCGCTAGACCTGAGACTGGTCATCGGCTCCGCGAAACGGCCCGCCACCTTTCCCTGAACACTACGGTCGGCAAATTTTCGATCGACCGCCGCACCGGGTCCTGGACGTTGCATGATTGTGTCGGTCTCGAAGTCTTCCGCTGCACCGTACTCGCCGTCACCGATGGCCAGCCGCAGCTCACCCTTCAACTCGCGGGCGGTGAGCGCATCTTCGGCCTCGGCGCGTCCACCGGACCGCTCAACAAGCGCGGCCTCATTCGCGAATTCTGGAACGCCGACGTGCTGGGCCAGGCCTCGTGCATGCACCCCGGCCTGCGCAACCTCTACGTCTCGATTCCCTTCGCTCTTTCGATGCGCGAAGGCCGGGCCGCAGGTCTTTTCTGGGACAACCCGGCGCGCCAGACGTGGGACATCGGTTGCACCGAGCCGGACGAGTTTCGCCTGCGGGCTGCTTCCGGGCCGCTGGATCTCTATCTGTTTCTTGGCCCCACCCCTGCCGAAGTGGTCGCGCGCTACACTGAACTGACCGGCCGGATGCCCCTCCCGCCGCGCTGGGCGCTGGGTTACCACCAATCGCGGTACAGCTACGCCAGCCGCGTCGAGTTGGAGCGCATCGCGCGTGAGTTTCGTCACCGGGAAATTCCCTGCGACGCGTTGCATCTGGACATCCATCACATGGATGGCCACCGGGTCTTCACGTTCGGAAAGGACTTTCCGAAGCCGCAGGCGATGTTCGCCAAGCTGGCCCGGCAAGGCTTCAAAGCCATCGCCATTGTGGACCCTGGCGTGAAGAACGATCCGCAGTTCGGGGTGTTGAAACGGGGGATCGAGCAATCCGCCTTTGTGAAAGCCCCTGGCGGCAAGCGTGACTTCATCGGCAAGGTCTGGCCGGGCAAGTCCCGTTTCCCTGACTTCCTCAACCGCCGCGTCCGGCGATGGTGGGCGGAGGAGCAGGCTTCGTTTCAAAAGCTCGGCCTGGCTGGCATCTGGAACGACATGAACGAACCGGCGCTCTTCGACACGCCGGGCAAGACCTTGCCGGATGCCGCGCAGCACGCGCACAACTCCATGCCTACTGACCGCTTCTTCTCCCTCTCCCCCAGTGGGGGAGAGGGAGAAGAAG
>RFSE01000119.1 GCA_009924135.1 Pseudomonadota bacterium
AATAGTTTGGTAAGATGCAGCGAGTTGTTACTTGCGCAGCCGTTCTCCCTCACCCCGGCCCTCTCCCGCTGGGAGAGGGAGCCCCCAAGCCCGACTTGGTGGCCAGGGGCAGCGATTGGACAACGGCGGCCGAAGTTTCTTCCTCTCCCCCATCGGGGGAGAGGGCCGGGGTGAGGGGGCAAGCCGCACGAACAGAAGGAATGGTCCCCTGCGCAAGCAGCCCGCCCCCTCACCCTAACCCTCTCCCCCGATGGGGGAGAGGGAACCTGAGCGCGCCCCGCCCCATGAACCGAGATTTTATCAGGTTAATTGGGAGAAACCGTTCGTTGGTTCAAATCGGGGATTCAACCAGAGTATTCCAGTAATTGGTATAAGTTAGGCAGCCGAGGTGGCAGAGGAATTTGGGGCAGGGTAATTGGACAGGATTTCTTTCCGGAGGAGCGTGCCAGACTGGGGCATCGTCCATCCTGTCCATCCTGCCCATCATTCAACCCCAGTCACCCCCGAGTCTCACCCTACCCATTCCGTTTCCACGCCGAGATAAACATCCCGCCACCACCGGTGTGCTGGGGCCAGAGACTGAGTTGGGCGCGCGGCGGCTCGTTCGTGTGAAATGGGTTCAGGACCGGCAGCGGCGTGAATTCCGGATGCGCGGCGGTGAAGGCGGCCACCACTTCCTCGGTCTCCGCCCGTGTCAGGGTGCAGACGGAATAGACCAGCTTGCCACCGGGTTTCAGCGAGCCCGCGACATGGTTTAGCAGTTGGGCCTGCACGGTAGCGAGTTCGCGCACGTCCTCGGGCGTCATCGTCCAGCGCGCGTGCGGGTTGCGTTGCCAGGTGCCCAGACCGCTGCACGGGGCGTCCAGCAACACGCCGTCGAAGCGCGTCTTGGTCGGGAGTTTGGGGCCGCCGTCCCAGAGCGCGGCGCGGTAGTTGAAGCACTGGGCCCGGGCGGTGCGGAGCTTGAGCTTCTTCAGCCGCCACTCGGCCCGGTCGCTGGCCCAGATCATCCCTTTGCCCTGCATCTGCGCCGAGAGATGCAACAGCTTGCCGCCTTCACCTGCGCAGGCGTCCCACCACGTCTCACCGGGCTTGGGGCTGCACACCATGCTGACCGCCTGTGAAGCAATATCCTGAATCTCGAAATCGCCGGCGTGAAATTCCGGCTGGCGGAACAAGTTCTCCTCGCCCGCGTAGGCCAGGGCGTCGGGCAACGCGCTGTTGCGCGTGTGGCCCAGCACCTGGGCGAGCGCCTTGGCCCGGCCGGGTTTGACCCGGAGCCAGAGCGTCGGCTCGGCCTGGATGGCGCGCAGCCACGCGGCGCTGACGGGCACGGCGTCGTTCACCCACGGAGGCAACGTGCGGGCGAGCAGGTCGGCGTCGCGGAACGTCTGCGGGTTCATGGCGAACTCGGCGACGAGTTCCATGGCGCTGCGAACTTGGGATTCGAGCTTCAACGTCGGGTCAATCCAGCCGCGCCATCGGAAGTAACCGAAGACGGCCTGGCTGATCTGCGCGGTGTCTTCCTTGGAGAGGCCGTGCGTGTCCCGCAGGTGCTGCCGCAGCAGCGCGTCGGCGGGGCGTTCGCGCGTGGCTTGCGACACGATGGTCGTGGCCAGCTTGAGCCAGCGCAACGGATCGGCCGGCGCGACGGACTCGTCCGGGGACGACTCGGAGTCGGGAGTCGCCGGGACGAAACGGCGGGGCGGACGGCGATGAAACGATGGGCGGCGTGATTCCGGCACGGCCTCCGGTAACACGCCCGCCGTCTCGGAGCAAGCGCCGGGTAGCCGGAGCGCCGGTCTCCGACCCGGCGCGGTGAGGTCGTGGGGGTGGTTCGTGCCGGGTCAGGCCGGACCGGAATTCGTTCACCAGATAGCACAATTGTTTTGCCGCGAAAGGGCGCAAGGAGCGCAGAGAAAGCCCGAACTCAGTCCGATTAGAATTCGAACTGAGTTCATCTGGCGCGTGAAGCGTTGAATGGCCCTGATGAAGGAGGAGACCCTGTCCAAGGAACGCGGTCGCCCCATCCTGGCCATCATCCCCCTAGACCTGGACGGCCACATGCATGACCCGCAGTGGGTGGACTGGAAAAAGGCGGAAGTCACCACCCGCCGGGCCGCCAATTTCAAGGGCTGGGAAAAGGACCACGCCCTCTTCGAGGTCGAGTTCGAGAAAGTGGTCAAAGCCCTCCGCACCGATGCCGCCGCCCGGCCCAAGCCGCCTCCGGCCAAGCTCTGAACCGCAAACAGGTTCCGATTTTTTGCCACGAAAAGGCACAGAAGGCACAAAGAGAAGTGATTGTGCCAGCAGGGGGATAGCAGGGTAAGATGCAGCGTAGGCGTCTACGCAGCGAGTTCGGGAGCTGTGGCGGCAGGCGTCCCGCCTGCCGTAGAGGGCGTGCGTCTCGCCGCCCGGAATGACGTGAGAAGTTCTGACGCGTACTTGCGCAATCACGCCCCCGTCCGCCGGGCGGGACGCCCAGCTCTACGTCAGGCAAGATGCCTGACGCCACGGCGCTCCGCGTGAGAAACTGCTTGCGTGTTTCGCCGTGCCGGTGTTTCTCCCGGCGAAGCTTTTGCCATGAAAACCAACTTGCCGCCGAATTCCTTCAAGCAGGCCCTCCGCGCCGGGCGTCCTCAGATCGGTCTGTGGAGCAGCCTGTGCAGCAGTCTCACCACCCAGATCATCGCCGGTTCCGGCTTTGACTGGCTGCTGATCGACACGGAGCACGCGCCGAATGAACTGCCGGCGGTGTTCAACCATTTGCAGGCGTGCGTGGGGGGCACGGCGGCTCCGGTCGTGCGCATCGCGTGGAATGATGCGGTGCTGTTCAAGCGCTTCCTCGACATCGGCACGCAGAACTTTCTCGTGCCCTGGGTGCAGAACGCCGACGAGGCCCGCGCCGCTGCGCGCGCCGTGCGTTACCCGCCGCAGGGCATCCGGGGCGTGGCTGTCACGCATCGGGCGAACCAATGGGGCCGGGTGACGGATTACTATCAGCGGGCGAACGACGAGGTCTGTGTGCTGGTGCAGTTGGAGACGCGCGCTGCGTTGAGCCAGATCGAGGCCATCGGCGCGGTGGAAGGGGTGGACGGACTCTTCATCGGGCCGAGCGACCTCGCGGCGGACATGGGTCATCTGGGCAACAACCGGCATCCTGACGTGAAGGCGCTGATCGAAGAGGCGTTGCCCCGCATTCTCAAAACCGGCAAGGCAGCGGGCATCCTCGCGCCGGTCGAAGAGGACGCGAAGCACTGGCTGAAACAGGGCTTTTCCTACGTGGCCGTGGGTTCCGATTTGGGCATCCTCGCCCGTGGGACTGAGGCCTTGGCGGCGAAGTTTAAACAGTGAAGGACACCCTGTTCATGTCATCGAACGGCGCGCGACTCTTCTCCCTCTCCCCCAGCGGGGGAGAGGGCCGGGGTGAGGGGGCAAGCCGTACGAAAATGGGTTGCGTTCATTCGCTACGCACGCCGCCCCCTCACCCTAACCCTCCCCCGATGGGGAGAGGGGATTCGACACGGATGTTTGGAGATTTTGGGTTTCATTTGTCCGCCCAAGGAGATTTGTAATGCACGTTCCCGCCGCCCTGCTTTCCGCCCAAACCGCTGCCATCCTCCGCGCCTGGGGGCTCGATGATGACAGCGTCGCCGCCACGGTCGAGGTGATGCTTTACGCGGACTTGCGCGGCATCGAGTCGCATGGCTTCTCGACGATGACGCTCTATGACGAGTATCGGCGGTCGAACAAGCTCACGCTGCGCCCGCAGGTGCGCGTGGTGCGCGAGACGCCGGTGACCGCCTTGGTGGACGGTGATGGCGGGCTCGGCCATCTGCCCTCTCAGCGCGCGATGCAGCTCGCGCTCGACAAGGCGGCGAAGTGCGGCGTCGGCGTCGTGTCGGTGCGCAACTCGAATCACTTTGGCGCAGCGGGCGCTTACGCGATGATGGCTCCGCCGCGCGGGTTGATCGGCTACGTGACGAGTGCGACCTGGCGGCCGGGCATCGTGCCGACCTTCGGTGCGGAGGCGATGCTGGGGACGAACCCGATTGCGTTCGCCGCGCCGGGCAGGAACGGCCCGCCATTCTGTCTCGATCTGGCGACGAGCACGGTGGCCTTCAACAAAGTGAAAATGGCCGCGTGGCACGGGAAGGAATTACGTCCCGGCTGGGCGATGGATGCCAACGGTCAGCCGCTCACCGACGCCGCTGCTGCGGTGAAGAGCATCCGGCTCACGCCGCTCGGCGGTCTGCCCGAGATGAGCAGCCACAAGGGCTACGGCCTGGCGACGATGGTCGAGATTTTGTCCACGACGTTGAGCGGTTCGTTCTTCGCCGCGACGCGTTCCAAGGACCATCCGGACGCGCCGCGCCACAACGTCGGCCATTTCTTCCTCGCGCTGGATCCGAAGGCGTTTGCGGAAGAAGGCGAGTTTGAGTCGGGCCTCGACGAGATGCTGGCGGCGTTGCGCGGCACGCGTCGCGCCGACGAAAATCAGCCGGTGCTCGTGGCGGGCGATCCGGAGCGGGAACAGTTCGAGGCCCGTTCGCGCGATGGCATACCGCTGTCGGACGAAATGCGCCGTACGTTGCGCGGGTTGAGCGAGGCGGTGGGGGCACCGTGGCTGTTGGGTTAGCCTGCCGTTCGAGAGCGGGGGCTGGGATTAAGGCAATCCGCTTGTGAAACCGCATTTCCGTCCTAGCATTCCGGCGTGTCATCGTTGTCCGAACAAGTTGCCCTGAACGTTCGCCAGCGCCAGTTGCTGCCGGCCGGATCGGCGGTGCTGGTGGCGGTCTCGGGCGGCGTGGACTCGATGGTCCTGCTGCATGTGCTCCACTCGCTGGCGGCGGAGCAGGGCAGGGGGCTGGTGGTGGCCCATTTCGATCATGGCCTGCGCGGTGCGGCGAGCACGGGGGATGCGCGGTTTGTCGAGCGGGCGGCCCGGCGGCTGGGGTTGGAGTGCGTGGTCGAGCGCGGGGCGGTTCAGGCGCTGGCGCGGGAAAGAGGTTGGTCCGTCGAGATGGCGGCGCGCGAACTGCGGCATGAGTTTCTGGCCCGGACGGCGAAGCGGCGGGGGCTGGGCACCGTGGCCCTGGCGCACCATGCGGACGATCAGGTGGAATTGTTCTTCCTGCGGTTGCTCCGTGGAGCCGGGGGCGGGCTGGCGGGGATGAAGTGGCGGAGCCCATCGCCGGCGGACCTGGCAATCACCTTGATTCGTCCTTTTTTGGACCAGCCCAAGGTGGCACTGCTTGAGTTTGCGCGGGAGCAGAAGATTCATTTTCGCGAGGATGCGACCAATGCTTCGGAGGACATCCTGCGGAACCGCGTGCGCCGCGAATTGCTGCCCTTGCTGCGTGACCGCTACGCGTCGGGCTGCGAGCGGACCATTCTCCGCACGATGGCAATTGTGGGGGCCGAGACGGAGTTCGTGCAGGCGGCGGCTCGCGATTGGCTTGGGAAGAAACGGCGCACGCCGTTTGCAGACCTCTCCATCGCCGTCCAGCGGCAGGCGATTTGCTTCGAACTGGTGCGGCTGGGGTTGGCAGCTGATTTTGAGCTGGTCGAGCGGTTGCGGCTCGAACCCGGCGTAAAGTATTCGTGGCAGGAGGGTTGGCTGGTCCGGGAGGTGGCCGGCACGGTGGAATTCCAACGCGCCGAGTCGCCCGTAGCGCTTTCCGAACCGCTTCCGCTGGCGCTCGATGCCAAGCCCGGCACCGTAGAATACGATGGGGTGAAAGTGGTTTGGCACATTCGCAGGCACCAAACCACTGCGGGGGCCACCCGTCGGACAGAGGGGCAGGAGCGATTTGACGCGGGGCTGGTGGGTTCGCCCATCGTTTTGCGCCACTGGCGGCCCGGTGACCGGTTTCAACCCATCGGCATGGCCCTGACCGTGAAGCTGCAAGACCTGTTTACGAATGCCAAGGTCCCCACTCGTGAGCGTCCCGGCCGTCTGGTCGCCGAGGCGGCGGATGGGCGGATTTTCTGGGTGGAAGGGCTGCGGATTGCCGAACCGTTCAAACTAAGCCAGTCCACCCGGGTTCAGTTGGAGTGGCGCTGGCACCGTCCCCGTTGAACTGGCCGAAAATCAAGGGGATGCGGGTGGGCTTCCGGTTTGGAAAAAAGTGCAACTTTTTTTCTTTGCCATCGAATAATGCCCGCCCCGGCCCGTCAACCCATGCAGTCGATAAATATTAACAGACTGCGTATGAGCAATTTTAAACCTCGCTGGTGCAATTCCGCTGATCACAGCTACTTCACTTCCCGCCGCAACTTCATGCAGGTCGGTGCATTGGGCACGATCGGGCTGACGCTCGGCGACGTGTTCAAGGCGCAGGCTTACGACGCCTATCCCTCCAAGGAAGGCAAAGCCAAGAACGTCATCAACATTTACCTGCCCGGCGGCATGGCGCATCAGGAATCCTTCGACCCGAAGATGTACGCCCCGATCGAGTATCGCGGGCCGCTTGGCACCGTGAAGACCAAGCTCGAAGGCGTTTACTTCTCCGAGTTGATGAAGGAAACCGCCAAGGTGGCCGACAAGATCACGGTCGTCCGCTCCATGACCCACGGCGAAGCGGCCCACGAGCGCGGCACGCACAACATGATGACCGGCGTCCGCCCCAGCCCGGCGCTCGTTTATCCCAGCTTCGGTTCCGTGGTTTCCCACGAACTCGGACCCCGCCAGAGCCTGCCGCCTTACGTTGCCATCCCGTCCGTCACCGCCAACGGTGGCACGGGCTACCTCGGCTCGGCTTACGCGCCGTTCAGCCTCGGGGCCGATCCCGCCAGCAGCGGTTACAAGGTCCGTGACCTGACCCTGCCCACCGGCATCGATGACGCCCGCTTCGCCACCCGCCGCTCCATGCGTGCCGCCGTGGATGAGCACTTCTCCAAGCTGGAAAAGACTGATGCTCTCGACGGCATGGACACCTTCTATCAACGCGCTTACAGCCTGATCTCCTCCGAGAAGGCCCGTGAGGCGTTCGACATCGAGAAGGAAAGCAGCAAGCTCCGTGACGAATACGGCCGCAACACCGCCGGCCAGCGCATGTTGCTCGCACGCCGCCTCGTGGAATCCGGCGTCCGCTTCGTCTCCATGACCTACGGCGGCTGGGACCATCACGACGGCATCAAGCGCGCGATGGAAAACCAGATGCCCAACTTCGACCAGGCGTTCGCCCGCCTCATCCGCGACCTCGACGAGCGCGGCCTGCTGGACAGCACCTTGGTGTATGTCACCTCCGAGTTCGGCCGCACGCCGAAGATCAACCAGACCGCCGGTCGCGATCACTGGCCCAAGGTCTTCTCCATCGTCATGGCCGGTGGCGGCGTCAAGCGCGGTTACATCCACGGTTCGTCTGACGCCCAGGGCGCGGAACCGGAGAACGACCCGCTCACGGTCAGCAATTACTCGGCGACGATTTACAGCCTCATCGGCATTGACCCGGAACGCCGGCTCATGTCCCCGGGCAGCCGCCCGCAGGCCATCGTCATTGACGGTCACGTCGAGAAGGAACTGCTCGCCTGAGGCGCGTGGGATTCCGGACGGCAACTTGATTATTGGCGGGGCAATGTCCGGCAGACGGCATTGCCCCGTTTTGTTTAAAACATGAATAGCGGGAGCAGAATTATGATTGGGACTATGATTAGGATTACGAGCAGGAACCCGGTTTCTGCCTGTTCCTCGTCATTCCCTTCCCGATCCTGCTCTTAATCTTAATCCTAACCTTTCTCTCTCATCGAATGAACATCCGCCCGCTTACCCTCGCCCTAGTCGCCGCCTCCGCCTTTACTGCCGGAGCGGTCGCGCCGACATTGCAAAACACCACGCCCAGTGGCCTCCAGCGCGGCATCGAAGCCGAACTGAAGTTCAACGGCTCGCGTCTGGCCGATGCCGAGGAAGTGCTGTTCTACGAGCCGGGCGTGAAAGTTCTCGAGCTCAAAGAGGTCAAGGATTCCTACGTGCTGGCGAAGGTGAAGCTCGACGCGGACTGCCCGCTGGGCGAGCACAAGATCCGCATCCGCACCAAGACCGGCGTTTCCGACTTCCGCACCTTCTTCGTCGGACCGTTCCCACAGGTGGACGAAAAGGAGCCGAACAACACGCCGGAAAAGGCCCAGAAGGTCGCGATGAACACCACCGTGCTGGGCACGATGGCCAACGAGGACGTGGACTATTACCTCGTCGAGGCCAAGAAGGGTGAACCCATCGCCGTCGAAGTCGAAGGCATGCGCTTGGGCCGCACGATGTTCGATCCCTACGTCGCGATTCTTGACCGGCACGGCAAGGTGCTGGCCAAGGCCGATGACACGGCGCTCTTCATCCAGGACACTTACGCCACGGTCATCGCTCCGGCGGACGGCGAGTATTTGATTGAGGTTCGCGAGACCAGCTACGGCGGCACTGGCAACCCCTACCGCGTTCACATTGGCGGTTTTCCCCGGCCCAGCGCCGTGTTTCCTCCGGGCGGCAAGGCGGGTGAATCGCTCGAAGTGAAGTTCATCGGCGATGCCGGTGGCCTCATGACTCAGACCTTCAGCCTGCCGCAGCCCAACCGCTTCAAGTACGGCGTGTTCGCCGAGCGCAAGGGCCTGTCAACGCCGTCCTACAACATGGTCCGCGTTTCGTCCTTCGGAAACGTGAACGAGAAGGAGCCGAATGATGATGTGAAGAGCGCCACCGCCCATACCGGGTCGCTGCCCATCGCGTTCAACGGCATCATCGACAAGAAGGGTGACGTGGACTGGTACCGCTTCACTGCGAAGAAGGGGGAGACCTACGACATCAACGTGTATGCCCGCCGCATCCGTTCGCAGCTCGATACCGTGCTCGTCCTGGCCGATGCCGATGGCAAAACGATCAACAGCAACGATGACTCCGGTGGGGCGGACAGCTACCTGCGCTACACGTTCCCCAAGGACGGCGAGTACACTCTCAAAGTCACCGACCACCTTGGTTATGGCGGGCCGGAATGCACGTATCGTATTGAGTTGACCCCGGTCCAGCCGGAGTTGACCACCTTCATCGCGGACACCGCGCGTTACGACGCCCAGACGCGCAAATCCATCGTGGTTGCCCGGGGCAACCGCTTCGCCTCGCTCCAGAGCATCCGGCGCAAGGACCTGCCGAGCGAAGTGTCTGATTTGGAGTTCGTTATGGAGAATTTCCCCTCCGGTATCACCATGCACGCCAGCCCGATTCCCAAAGACCAGACCACCTGGCCCGTGGTTTTCGAGGCCCGCGCTGATGCCAAGGTGGCCGGCACGCTGGCCAACCTCGCCCTGCGCTCTCCGGCGGATGCGAAAGTGCAGATCAAGGGCGATACCTGGCAGAACTACGACCTCGTGCAGGACGGCAATAACGGCACTTACTACCAGACTTGGACCGACAAGATCGCGGTCGCCGTGGTGGACGAACTGCCCTTCAAGATCAACGTCGAAGGCCTCAATGCCCCGCTGGTTCAGAGCGGTTCCTTGGATGTGAAGATCACCTGCGAGCGCAAGGAAGGGTTCGACGAACCGATCAAGGTCATCAACCTCTACAACCCGCCCGGCACCGGCAGCACCCCGGACATCACCATCCCGAAGGGCGAGAAGTCGGCGACCTACCAGCTCAACGCCAATGCCGGTGCGGCCACGAAGACTTGGAAGATCGCCTTCCTCGCGTCCGCCCCTGTGAACGGTGGCACCGCCTATGCATCCACGGCCTTGACCGATCTGGAAGTGGCGCCGGCGTTTGTCAGTGGCAAGCTGGCGCAGACCAACACGATCATTGGCACCCCGGTGAAGATGATTTGCACGCTGGACCAGAAAACCCCGTTCGACGGTCGTGCCGAAGTGAAGCTCATGGGACTGCCGGCCGGAGCCACGGCCGAGCCCAAGTCCATCACCAAGGACGACAAGGAAATCGTGTTCGACGTGAACACGGCGACCAACGCCGTCAAGGGCATGCACCGCACGCTCTTCGTGGCCATGAACCTGAAGCTCAAGGGTCAGGACGTGACCCAGACCTTCGCCAGCAGCGGTGCGCTGCGCATCGATCCGACCCGTCAGCAACTCGCCGAAGCCAAGACCGAAGCCAAGCCGGTGCAGAAGACGCCCAGCAAGTCCAGCAAGTCCAGCAAGTGAACTGAACACTCAATACTGATTACTGATTACTGCCCATGAGAACCCTCCTCGCCGCCCTCTCGCTGGCCCTGCCGCTCGCCACGTTCGCCGCTCCGACCCTGGTCGATGTGCGGGTTTATCCGCCCGACATCAACCTGTCATCGAAGATCGATTTCCAGACCGTCGTGGTGCAGGCCGTGTACTCGGATAGTACGACCCGCGACGTGACCGGCCAGGCGCAGTTCGCCCTCGCGGACAAGGCCTTCGCCCGGCTCGACAAGGCGGCCGTTTACCCGGTGGCCGACGGCGCGACGGAGTTGCAGGTGAAGTTCGAGGGCAAGTCACTTGCCCTTCCCGTCAAGGTGGCCAAATCTTCCTTCACCCCGGAAATCAGCTTCATGCTCGACGTGATGCCGGTGTTCACCAAGGCCGGTTGCAACGTCGGTTCCTGCCACGGTTCGGCGCGCGGCAAGGACGGCTTCCATCTCTCCCTCTTCGGTTACGATCCCGAGGGCGATTACGGCAAGATCACCCGGCAAATGATGGGGCGGCGCGTCAACCTCGCGCTGCCCGAGGACAGCCTCATGCTCACCAAGGCCATCGGCGCGGTGCAGCACACCGGCGGCAAGTCCTTCGAAAAGACCGACGAGTTGTACCAGACGGTCCTGAAGTGGATTGAAGCGGGTGCCCAGCCGGACCCCAAGGACATCGCGTACGTGACGGGGATTGAGATCTTCCCGAAGCAGGCGGTGCTCGAAGGTACCGGGGCGACCCAGCAGTTCACCGTGCGCGCGAAATACTCCGACGGCACGGATCGCGATGTGACCAAGACCGCGTTTTACGTCAGCAACAACGACACCAGTGCGAAGGTCACGAAGACCGGCTTGGTCACCGCCGACAAACGCGGCGAGGCCTTTGTCATGGCCCGTTTCGACGCCTTCACCGTCGGTGCGCAGATTCTGGCGATTCCCAGGGACCCGAACTTCGTTTTCCCGCCGGTTACGGAGAACAACTACATCGACACGCTGGTTCACACCAAGCTGAAGAAAGTGCGCATCACGCCCAGTGAAGTTGCGGATGACGCGACCTTCCTGCGCCGCGCGACGCTCGACATTACCGGCACCATGCCGTCGCCCGAGGATGTGCGGTCGTTCCTCGCGGACAAGGATTCCAAGAAGCGCGAGAAGAAGGTGGAGGAGCTGCTCGAACGTCCGGAGTTCACCGAGCTGTGGGTGATGAAGTTCGCCGAGCTGCTCCAGATCCGCACGGACAACAACACCTTCCAGTACAAGTCCGCGCTCCAGTACTACGACTGGCTCAAGGACCAGTTCGCCCGCAACGTGCCGATCGACAAGCTCACGCAGGAACTGCTCACGGCCAAGGGCGGCACGTTTGCCAACCCGGCCGCAAACTTCTACAAGGTCGAGACCGACCCGCTGAAGCTCACCGAAAACGTCGCGCAGGTTTTCATGGGCATGCGCCTCCAGTGCGCCCAGTGCCACAACCACCCGTTTGACCGCTGGACGATGAATGACTACTACGGCTTCGCCGCGTTCTTCGCCCAGGTCGGCCGCAAGACCGGTGAAGATCAGCGGGAGACGGTGGTCTTCAACCGCGCGAGCGGCGGGGTGAAACACCCGGTCGGCAACCGCGATGTCGCCCCGAAGTTCCTGGGCATGGACGGCGGCAAGAACGAAGAAGGCGAGGATCGCCGCGAGGTCATGGCCAAGTGGCTTGCCTCCCCGCAGAACCCGTTCTTCGCGCGCAATCTGGCCAACATCGTCTGGGCGCACTTCTTCGGCCAGGGCATCGTTGAGCCCGTGGACGACGTGCGCATCAGCAACCCGGCCTCGAACCCCGAGCTGTTGGAAGAACTGGGCAAGCGCTTCACCGAATCCAACTACAACTTCAAGAAGCTCGTGCGCGACATCTGCGCCAGCCGCACCTACCAGCTCACGCCCAAGTCCAACGCGACGAACGCCGAGGACACCCGCAACTTCGCCAAGGGCTCCATCCGCCGCCTGCGCGCCGAGGTGCTGCTCGACGCGATCACGCAGGTGACGGCGACAAAGAACAAGTTCCGCGGCCTGCCGGAAGGTTCCCGCGCCGTCGAGATCGTGGATGGTCGCACCACCACATACTTCCTTACCACCTTCGGCCGCGCCAGCCGCGATACGGTCTGCGCGTGCGAAGTGAAGATGGAGCCAAACCTCTCGCAGGCGTTGCACCTTCTGAATGGTGATACGGTCAATTCCAAGATTCAGGGTGGCGGATTGGTCGGGGCCATGATCAAGGATGGGAAGAGCAACGAGCAAATCATCGAGGAGATTTACTGGCGCAGCCTCTCCCGCCCGCCGACTCAGTCCGAACAAACCAAGTTGGCGACTTTTCTTGAGACGTCTAAAACGTCGGCCGAACGGGCGACCGTCCTCAACGATCTTTTCTGGGCCGTGTTGAACTCGAAGGAGTTCATTTTCAACCACTGATGCCTGTTGGGAACCGGAAGGGTTTCAATTAAGATCATGATTACGAGCCAACTGCCCCGTACTTAATCTTACTCTTCCTCTTACTCTTAATCTCCGCCATGAACACGCCGAAGCTACTCCTCGCCGCCGCAGTCGTCGTGCTGCCCTTCGCGGCCTCCGCGCAAAAAGTCACCTTCGACGAGCACATCCTCCCGCTCTTCAAGAACCAGTGCCTCAAGTGCCATAACGCCGAGAAGCCCAAGGCGGACCTCGATCTCTCGACCTTCAGCGCCACGATGAAGGGTGGCAGTTCCGGCCTGATCGTGACCGGCGGTGATCCGGATGGTTCCTCGCTCTACAAGGTCGTCACCCATGCCGCCGAGCCGACCATGCCGCCGAAGAGCAAGCTGGCGGACAAGGAAATCGAGCTGATCAAGAAATGGATCGCCGGCGGGGTGCTCGAAAACTCCGGCAGCAAGGCCATCGTCTCGAATCGTCCGAAGGTGGACCTCAGCCTCACCGCCGCGTCGTTCGGCAAGCCCGAGGGCGCGCCACCGATGCCTGGTGATCTGCTCTTGGAGCCGGTTGTCCGCACCACGCGGACCAGCGCGAGCACCGCGCTTGCCACCAGCCCGTGGGCACCGCTCGTCGCGCTCGGCGGACAGAAACAGGTCTTCCTCTACAATACCGACACGCTGCAGCTCGCCGGGGTGTTTCCCTTCCCCGAAGGTTACCCGCACGACGTGAAGTTCAGCCGCAACGGCAAGCTCCTCCTCGCGGGCGGCGGTCGCGGTGCGAACAAGGGTGTCGTTGCCGTCTGGGACATTGTCACCGGCGAACGCATCATCACGGCGGGTGATGAACTCGATGTCGCGCTGGCGGCGGACATTTCCTCGAACCAGAAGTGGATCGCGCTCGGCGGGCCGGACCGGCTCGTGAAAATTTATTCCACGGCCACGGGGGAGCAGCTTTACAAGATGAAGAAGCACACGGACTGGGTCATGGCGGCCGAGTTCAACCATACGAGCACCTATCTCGCGACCGGCGACCGCAACGGCGGCGTGGTCGTCTGGGATGCCGAGGCGGGCCAGGAAGTACAGACGTTCACCGGCCATCGCGGAGCCATCACTTCGCTGGCCTGGCGGACGCCGGACCTGCTCGTTTCCGCGAGCGAGGACGGTTCGGTGAAGACCTGGAGCGTCAAGGAAGGTGCGCAGGTCAAGACCACTGCCGCTCACAACAGCACGGTGAGCGTTCGCATGACGGTCGATGGCCTCATGGTCACCGCTGGCCGCGACAAGACGATCACGACCTGGGACAAGGAAGGCAACAAGGGCAAGACCTTCACCATCACGAACGACCTGCCCGTCCGCGCGACGCTCTCCTACGAGGGCAAGCGTGTGATTGCCACTGACTGGACCGGGCGCGTCTATGTCTGGGATGCGGCCGACGGCCGCGAACTCACCGGCTTGTCGCTGAACCCGCCCACGATCGCCGAGCAGCAGCAGCAGGTGGCCAAGCGCATCACCGATCTCGAAGCCGACTTGCCCAAGCTCCAGGCCAAGCTCGCCGAAGCCACGGCCACGACGATCAAGGCCAAGGCCGACGTGGAGGCCGCGAAGGATGCCGCCGCCAAGCGCCCGCTCAACCTCGCCGCCGAAGTTGCCGCCAAGAAACAGGACGAGGCCAAGGCCGCCATCGAGAACGCCGAGTCCGAGCTGAAGATCGCGAAGTCCAGCGTGGAACGGCTCAAGCTCGGTGCGTTTTACGCGCAGGTCTGGAAGGCCAAGGCGGACTTCGCCTCCCACAAGGATGAGCAGAAGCGTCTCCTCGCCGAAGCCGAGTCCGCGAAGGGCGCGATCAAGCAGGCCGAGGACGACATCAAGGCCGCGAAGAAAACCAAGACGACCACCAAGGAGGAGAAAGAAAAGCTGGCCAAGCGCATCAAGGGTTTGGAGCAGACCATCTCCGAGAACAAGAAGCTCGCCTCCGACTCGAAGTCCGCTGCTGACAAGATGACCAAGCCGCTCACGGCCGAGGAGAAGAAGCTCCAGGCCCTGACCACTGATTATCAGAAGCTCAAGGCCGCCTCGACCAGCACCCCGGTCAAGTCCGCCAAACTCTGATTTCCAAGTGGCGGCAGGCGTCCCGCCTGCCGTAGAGCCGGGCATCCTGCCCGGCGGAAAGAACGCCGCGTCTGCTCAAGCCTGATGCGAATGGACTACGGCACCCCTTGGTTGCAGTTCAAGCTTGCAGCCTGTAGTCGCCCCCTCGCGGTCGGCCTTCGGACGCGATTTCCCTCGCCATGAACCGCGGTTCAGGACCGCGGACGCCTACGTTCGCAGCCGGTCGCCGAGTTTGTCCCGCAGGGGTCCTCGTCTGTGAGTTCGAGCGGCGTCTCGCCATGCGCACGAACTCGGGGCGGGACGCTCCGGTAACTCGCAGGCGGGGGACGCCTGCGGTACCTGGCCCGGCGGCTGCGGACGTGGGCGTCCGCGCTCCTGCGATGGGTAGGGCGCGGTGTCCTCACCGCGCCGCCGTGGTCTGGGGGCGTCCGGATGGTTCGGCGGCATGCTGAGGACAGACAAGCCCTACCGCACCGGTTCATGGTGAGAGAGACCGGCCACAAAGTTCGGCCAACTGCTTGTTACCAAACTATTTCCTCAGTTGGCCTTACTTCGTGGGCACCCACCAGATGTTCCGGTAGAAGATCGGATTGCCGTGGTCTTGAAGCTGGATGGGGCCGGGCGTGGGGCCTTCTTTCAAGCCCGCTGCGGTGGTCGCGCTGTTCACCGGCGCGTGGTCATGAACCAGCACGCCGTTGTGCTTCACCGTCAGCGTCGCGTCCTTGGTCTTCTTGCCCTCAGAGTCCCACTGCGCCTCGGTGAACTCGATGTCGTACGTCTGCCAGGTGAGCGGCGGGAAGCACATGTTCACGAAGGGTTTGTGCTTCGTGTAAATGCCGCCGCACTCGTTGTTCTCGCCCTTCAGCCCGAAGCTGTCCAGCACCTGCACCTCGTAGCGGTCCTGGAGATACACGCCGGAATTGCCGCGGTCCTGTCCGCGTCCCAGCGGTTTGAAAGGCATAAAGAACTCAATGTGCAAGGTGCCGCTCTTGATGAGGTCCTTGGACTTGGTGCCGCAGCGGAGGAATTTGCGGTCGTCCATCTTGCCGTTCTGCCACGCGTCGGGGCTGGTGCCGTCGAAGAGCACCTGGGCTCCGGCGGGGGGCTTCACCAGCAACGTGGGGCTTTGGCGGAAGACCTTGGTAAGCTTGAACTTTGCCCCCTTGCCATCCTCGCCGGTGAGAAGGCCGCCGGCCACTTCGCCGGAGGGTTTGCCCTCACCGCCCTTGAACACGGCCTTGGCACCGTCGAGTACCCCTTCGACCTCGGCCTTGGCGGACTTGTCCCAGCCCGCACCGGGCAGGCCGCCTGTGTGCAGCACCAGGCGGAACTTGCTGTCGCCCAGCGCAATGATCTGGGCGCCGAGACCGGCATCGGCGTACTCGCCTTGCAGGTCGTAGTCGGGGCCGGCGGCACGGGCCTCGGCCTCGGTGAGGTAGGCGGCGGGGCGCGGCTTCGGGGCGTCGGCGGCAGAGAGCGTGAACGCAGTGAGGGTGAAAGCGATGAGCAGGGCAGCAAACTTCATGTGGCACAACTGACGTGCGGCACGCCGGAGGCATTCGTGCCGGTTGGACTGCGGGATGCTCCTAGGGTGTGACCGGGGGGGTGCCGATTGCGTTCCTGTCGGTAAGGCGCGAACCTTCCCGCGTGTTCGTGACTCGAAATTTTGCGCGGCAGTGGTGGATGCATGGTTGCCTGCTGTTGCTGATGGGCCAACTGCTGCCGGCGGCAGCACAGACTACCAACTACGTGGCGATCACCGGCGACGATGCGAATCCCGGCACGCTGGCCGCCCCGTGGCGGACCATTCAAATGGCGGCCAATACCGTTGGCCCGGGCACCACCGTGCTGGTGCAACCTGGTACTTACAACGAGAAGGTCACGGTGAACGTCTCCGGGTCTGCCGCAGGTGGCTTCATCACCTTCCTCGCCAACGGGGCCGTCACCGTCAGCGGTGCGGGTGTCACCGGGGGCAACCTGTTCTACTTTCTGGACCGCCAATACGTCCGCCTCATCGGTTTTGAACTGCGCGATAATCTCAATGTTGCCAACGGTTCCGGTGTGCGGATTGAGGGCATGGGGGGTCATCTCGAGATTCGTCAGTGCCGCATCCACGAGGTGCGCGGTACCGATGCCATGGGCATCACGGTCTATGGCACGAGCACCACGCCCATTACCAACCTCGTCATCGACGGCAATGAAATCTATGACTGCGAGCCGGCGCAGAGCGAAACGCTCACGCTGAATGGCAACGTCTCCGGTTTCCTCGTCACCAGCAATTACGTCCACGACGTGAACAACATTGGGATCGACTTCATCGGCGGCGAAAAGATGTGCCCCGATCCGGCGCAAAATGCAGCGCGCAATGGCATCGTCCGGGGCAACCGCGTGGCCCGTGCCCGTTCCAACTACGGCGGCGGTTACGGCGCCGGCATCTACGTGGACGGCGGGCATGACATCGTCATTGAGAACAACATTGTTACGGAGAGCGACCTGGGGATTGAAGTGGGTGCGGAGAACCCTGGCATCGTGGCGCGGAACATCATCGTGCGGAACAACGTGCTCTACCGGAACGACAAGCCCGGGCTCATCTTCGGTGGCTACGATTCAACGCGCGGACGCGTCCAGTCCTGCCAGTTTCTGAACAACACGCTGTGGAACAATGACACCCTCCACACCGGCGACGGCGAGATCAGCATCCAATACGCTGGCACCAACATCCTGCGGAACAACCTCGTCTGGGCGAACTCGCAAAACCGCGCGCTCACCGCCAGCGCCGGCAGCCTCAACAACGCCCTCGACTACAACCTCTGGTTCACGGACGGCCCCACCAACGCGCTCACCTTCACCCAAGGTGGCACGTTGTACACGGGCTTTGCCAGTTACCGCACCGGCATGCAGCAGGACCTGCACTCGCTCTGCGTTCCGCCGTTGCTCGTGAGCCCCGCTGCCGCCGACTTCCACTTGGCTACGAACTCACCTGCGCGCGACGCCGGTGATCCGGTCTTCGTCCCGGCCGCCGGGGAGACTGATCTGGATGGCCAGGCCCGGCGCTTCGGCGGACGCGTGGACATCGGCGCGGACGAGGTGCCCGTGGCTCCCGTGCTGCAAGCCCCACAACGCCAGCCCAACGGCCAGGTCATCGTGCGCCTCCTCGGCGACGCCGGGGTGAACTACGAACTCCAGTCCAGCGCCAACCTCACCACTTGGACGACGCTAGGCATCAATCAAGTCCTCACCACGACCGCCGACTTCACCGACACCCCCGGTACGCAACCCCTCCGCCACTACCGCGCCATCGCCCGCCCGTAAATGACCCGGTAGCAGCCGACGTGAGGAGGCTCACTTGTCAGGGTTCCGAAGGGACGATTGTGGATTCACACCGGTCCACGTGGAGTGAGTATTTCTTTGCGTTAACGCTTCTATTTGCCCGCGAATCCGCGAATCGCCGCGAATTGAATAGGCGTGCCTATTCTTCGCCTCATTCGCACTGATTCGTGAGATTCGCGGGCTGAAAGTTCAGCTTCGTCCCCATGAACCGAGGTGTTGGCAGGAAAATTAGGGGCAGGAAAATTGGGAGTAAAAA
>RFSE01000120.1 GCA_009924135.1 Pseudomonadota bacterium
GAGTGCGGAGGTGTATGATCCGGCGCAGGGGACCTGGACCTCGACCAGCCCGCTCGCCACCGGACGCTACCTACACACCGCGACCTTGCTGCCCAACGGTAAGGTGCTGGTCACGGGGGGCGAAAATGGCAGCAGCTACATGGCGACTACGGAGGTGTATGATCCGACGCAGGGGATCTGGACGGCGACCGGCCCGCTGTTAATCGGGCGGAGTAGGCACACCGCGACCTTACTGGCGAATGGAAAGGTGCTGGTCACTGGGGGCTTCACCACAACCAATAACCTCTACGACTTGGGGAGTGTAGAGGTTTATGACTTGGCGCTGGGCGCTTGGACGGCGAACAGCCCGCTCGCCACTAAGCGCAAAAATCACACCGCCACCTTGCTGCCCAACGGGAAGGTGCTGGTCATGGGGGGGGATGGCCCCATTTATCTTGCAAGTGCGGAGGTCTATGATGTGCGGTTGGATTACAGCCCGGCTTGGCAGCCGCAGTTGGCCGCCTTTAGTTCTCCGCTGGTCTCGGGCGGTAGCCTAGGCCTGAGCGGCACCCGGTTCCGCGGTGTCTCCGGAGCCTCCGGCGGCTACTCGCAAGATTCTTCCTCCGATAATCCAGTGGTGCAGTTGCGCAACGTCGAGAGCGGCCAGACGGTTTACGCGCACGCTACCAACTGGTCCGCCACGGCTTACCAATCGGCCCCGGTGAGCGGTCTGCCGGCGGGCTGGACGATGCTGACAGTCATTGTTAACGGCATCCCCAGTGAATCCCGCATGCTGGCATTTGGGGCCGCGCCATCCGTCCTTAGCCAGCCGCAGAACCAGTTGGTGGCGCTGGGGGCGAACGCAATCTTCAGCGTAGCGGCCGATGGCACTGCGCCCATGAGTTACCAATGGCGTTCCAACGGGGTGACCATGGCTGGGGAAACGAATGTGGCGCTGGTCTTGACCAATGTGCAGTTCACCACGGCAACCGATTACGACGTGCTGATCACCAATGAGTTTGGCTCCATCACCAGCAGCGTGGCGGCGCTCTACATCCCGACGCTGCAACTAGCCCACCAAGGCACCGGCACACTCACGGCAAACCCGCAGCAGGGAACCTACAATGGGGGCCAGACGGTGGCGCTCACGGCTACGCCTGGTCGCTACTATGCGTTCAGCCGGTGGAGCGATGGCGTGACCACCAGCAACCGCACCATCACCATCGGCGCGACCAACATCTTCACCGCCGTCTTCACGAATACGGTGCCGCTGGAGACGCAGACCTCCGGCGGCGTCTCACGCGAGGTGCCTGCAGGCACGCCGGCGATCCTAGTGGACAATGTCTACAGCACTAACCACTTCTTTGCCGCGCCCCGGACCGTAACCGTCGCCATGACCAGCAGCTATCCCGGAGCCGTCATCTTCGTCTCGACCAATGGCGGCAACCCGGCAGATGGCTTCCAGTATTCCGGCCCGTTCACGGTGAGTGCCACCACGCTAGTCCGCGCGGCGGCCTTGGACAGCAATTTCAACAGCGTGGGGGAGGCTGACCCCGTTCAGGTGAGTATTTTGCCGGTCTACGTCCTGACGGACAGCACCCCCGGAGGTGGCACGGTGGCGGCGCTCCCGGCAGGCGGAAGCTACCTGGCGGGCACGATCGTGACCAACACTGCCACGGCCAGCAATGGCTGGAGCTTCGTGCGCTGGGAGATAACCGCCGGCGGCGTGACCACCACGAACACGAGCCAGCCGCTGGCGTTGATCCTGGTCGGCAACACGAGCCTTAAGGCGGTATTCGCGACGCCTGTCTCCGCGTCTGTTGTGGGCGGCCCGGGGGACACGGTCAGCCTGACGCCGGCTACGGGGCCTTATCCTTACGGTTCCACGGTGCGCTTCACGGCGGTGCCTGGCGCCGGTCGTTATTTCCGCTTTTGGGGTGGCGCAGCGTCGGGCCAGGTGGTCAGCCCGCTTGAATTCGTAGTGACGAATGCATCGCCCACTAATTCCGCCCTCTTCGCGGCCTTGGCGGGCACGGACCGCGCTTTGAACGTGATAGTCAACGGCAGTGGAACGGTGACGAAGAGTCCGTCGGCGGATAAGTATGCGGATGGGACGGTGGTCAATCTGATCGCCGCACCTGCGGCGGGCCAGTATTTCCAAGGCTGGGCGGGTGATGCAACTGGCGGGCAAAACCCTTTGCCCGTGACGCTCAACGCGAGCAAGACCATCACTGCTCAGTTTGGCGCGACCGTGGTTTCGTCGGCGTCCATCAACAATGTCACGGTCACGGAGCGGGACGCGGGAACTACGAACGCGGTGTTCACTGTGTCGCTGGCCTCGGCCAACCCACAGGTGGTCACGATTGACTTCACCACGACCAACGGCACGGCGCAGGCTGGCAGCGACTATGTCACCAACAGTGGCCGCCTGACCTTCAATCCCGGTGAAACGAGCAAAACCATTACAGCAGTTGTGAACGGCGACACGCTAATTGAGGGGGACGAGACCTTCGGCGTGCTGCTCTACAATCCAGTGAACGCGACGCTGCAAACCGCGCTTGGCATCGGCACGATCCTCAATGACGACGTCGCTCCGTTCATCACTGCGCAACCGCAGTCACTAACCAACATTGCCGGCACCAACGTGAACTTAAGCGTGACAGCGGCGGGCAGTGGCACGCTGGCCTACCAGTGGCGGCGCGGCGGCTCGCCTCTCGCGGGCGAGACCGGGGCGACGCTCGCGCTCGGCCCGGCGACGACCAATCTGGTCGGCGGATACGACGTGGTGGTGACCAATGGCAGCGGTGCGATTACCAGCGCGGTGGCGACGCTCACGGTGCATATGCCGCCGTTCATCAGCCAGCAACCGGCCAACCTCACGGTGCTGCCCGGTGGCACGGCGGTATTCACGGTGCTTGGAGGTGGCATCCCAGCGCCGGCGTATCAATGGCACAAGGGTGGAGTGACGCTGCCAGGCGAGACGGGCTCAACGCTTACCATCCCGAATGTGCAGCTCAGTTCCGCCGGCAACTATTCCGTGACGCTGACCAACCTCATGATCGGCAACGTGATAGGTGCAATTACCAGCTCCCCCGCGGTGCTTACAGCCAACCCGCCTCCGTCGGTGACGCTCACGAGCCCGGCCAATGGCCAAAGCTTCGGCATTGGCACAAACATCACGTTGAGTGCGAGCGCGAGCGATCCGGATGGAACGGTGGCGAGTGTGGAGTTTTTCGCCAATGGCGTATCGGTGGGCACGGATACGACCACACCCCATGGATTGACGTGGAGCCCGTCGGCTGGCCTTTACACGCTTACGGCACGAGTTCTGGACAATTTGGGTGCAGCTGCGACTTCTGCCCCCGTGATGGTTCGGGTGCAGAGCCTGCCGCCCACGGTCAACCTGCTCACTCCCACCAACGGTCAGGTCTTCACGCTCCCGACGAACATATTGGTGCAGGCACAGGCGATTGATACGGACGGCTTCACGAACCTGGTGAGCAAGGTCGAGTTCTTCGCGGGAACGAACCTGCTGGCCACGGTGAACGGCCCGACCAACACGACGCCCGAGTTCACCTGGACGAATCCGCCGCCAGGTCAGCACCGGCTCAAGGCCCGCGCGACGGACGTGGTGGGGTATGTGGCCGAATCTGCCGAGAATCTCGTCACGGTGACCTATCCGGCGGGGGCGGTGCCCCTGTTCAGCTTCGCCCAGGACACCTATACTGTCCGGGAGAACGATGGCAGCGTGACGCTGACAGTGCTGAAGCATCCCAGCCCGGCGGGGTCGGTGGGCTTCACCACGCGGGACGGCTCGGCACGGGCCACAAGCGGCGGCAACCTCGGAGATTATCAGACCACGGTCGGGACGTTGAATTTCCTGATCGGGGAGGTGCAGAAAACTATCACGATTCCCATCGTCAACGACGAAGGTTACGAGACCAACCAAAGCTTCACCGTGGAGTTGAGCGTGCCGCAGGGCGTGACCGGAGCACTGACCAATCCCTCCGTCGCGACGGTCATCATCCTCGACGATGATCCGGCGCCCACCACCAACTCAGTAACCACGGTGCTCAACCCTTCTGCTCTGCCGGACGCCGCGCAATTGGGTGCGCTTCAAGTTGGGGCCGTTTGCACTAACCTGCCGGGCATCGCCAGCACAAACGTGGGCCAGTGGCGGTTGCGCTGGGACACGGTCTGGCACAACAGTGGCACGGTCTTAGGCAAACTCCAGCCGGGCAGCTACGAGATCGTCTTCCAGAGTCGCGAGGGCTTTACCACACCCGCGCCTCAGACGGTCGCGGTGGGGGCCGGCGCAGCGCTCGCCGCGACGGGCTACTATCAGGCGACGACGGCCTTGCAGCTTGGCCACCTGACTGTGCAGCTCACGCCGGCGGTGGACTCGGTGCGGTGGCGGTTGCAGGGGGAGACGACCTGGCGGCTTGGTTCGGACACAGCGTCGGCCACCATCTCGAATTTGGTGGCGGGTTCTTATGTCGTGGAGTTTGATACGCTAGCCGGCGCGGGTTATCTGCGCCTGCCGCCGGCGAATGTCCGCGTTTACCCGAATTTCGCCGGGACGGTGCGGTATGCCTTCCCCAACAACAATGCCACTTGGGGCATGACCGAGGTGAGTTCCAACCGCCTGGTCACGGTGCAGGCGGGCGAACCGCACGCGTTTAACGGACAATTGCTGGGCGAGGGCGGCTACGGCACTGGCACGGTGGTCAAGCGGCGCGTGGTGCTGACAGCGGCGCACTTGGTTTTCGACGACCGGAAGCTGGCGTTCGTGACGAACGTGTATTGGTTCCACCGCCGCTATGCTGGGTTTTACGAGCCGCGGCCGCAGCAGCCGCGCGGCTGGTATGTCTTCGGCGGTTACGATTCCCAGCGTGGTGTGGAGCGCACGCCGGGCGTCTCGGCGGTGCCGTCGCAGAAGCTCGACACGGCGGCGCTTTTCTTTTTCGAGGACGCGGGGGCGGGCGGGCAGAGCGGTTATCTGGCGTCGGACGCGGGCACCAACTGGCTGACGGTGACGGCCGACAAGCTGCTGACCGGCTACCCGTTGGATTTTCCCGCGCCGTTGGCCGGCCAGCGCAAGCTGCAGCAGACGGCGCTCTTCAACCCTGGGCCGAGCGACCCCATCTATTCGCCGGACGGTCCCGCGCACCGGACGGACGCCTTCCGCAGTTCCGGCGGCAACAGCGGCGGCGCGGTGTGCGTGAAGTTCAACAACACGTTCTACCCGGCGGGCGTGTTCCTCGGCGGCAACAACCAGAGCAATATCCGGCTCATCGACCGCGACGTGGTCGAGTTGATCATCCGCGCCGAGTTGACCGCGAACACGGGCGACAACAACACCAGTGGCGGCGTCCCGGGCGGCAGTGGCGAGGGGCAGACCGTGCCGTTGTCGGCCGGCCAGGGCGCGATGGCGGTGCGATTCCCGGCGGACGCGCTGGCGGCGGGTGCGGGCTGGCGTTACGTGCGCCCCGGCGGCGGGACCGACCCATTCATTACGGACAACACGTTGACGACCAACCGGCTCGTGGGGCTCTCGGTCAACGAGATTGAGTTTAACCCCCTGCCAGGGTTCCTGACGCCGGGTCGGTTCACAGTTCCGGTGGTGACCAATGCCACGCAGATGGTGAACGTGGTGTTTGCCAGAAACCTGACCAACCGCATCATCAACCGCGCTCCGGACGACTTCCAGTTTGAAATAGGCGCGTCGTCCTTTGGCCGCGTAGAGGTATTTGGTATTGAAACCAACAAGTTCCGCGGGTCGGGCAATTACCCGTGGGTCTCGCTGGGGGTTTACACGCTAAACACCAACGGAGTGCTGATTTTCACTAACTTTCAGGGCACACCGTTCCAGTTCTTCCGCACAGTCTACCTCCCCAACCCGTGAGAAGTATGAATCTGGGTAGGAGGCAATTGATTTGGCGTGGCATCTCCACACTCGCTCTTATTGCTGCCCTGTCTAGTTCGCACAGTCCGAATATCGGTCTCGCCGTAGAAGGGGGAAATGTTGGAAACCCTAACCCTGACGGCTCATTGCCCGGGGGCGACATCTTTGGTAGTCGCGGGTATGTGCTGGTGCAAGTCAACAGCGACGCCCTGGCCTCTGGAGCGGGCTATCGAATGCTATACGGAACCAACAGCGGCCCCCTCATCACGACCAACAACGGGATTCTTTTCTTTCTCGTGACACCGACTGCACCGACTCTTTATTTGGAGTTCACCTCGGCGACGGGCTTCCTTACGCCAGGTCGGTTCAACGTGCCAATGATTACTAACGCGACGCAAACGGTGAGCGTGGTATATGCGCGAAACCTGTCGAACTCCTTGGTTGGAGACTCACCCAACGACTTGCGGTTGGAAGTTACCGCGTCGTCCTACGGACAATTTGTCTTGGAGGGTTTGACTAGCCTAAACGGTTACCAGCCCCTGACCAACGCGCCATGGGTGCCACTTGCGACGAATCGATTGGATTCCGCCGGCCGACATATTTTCACCAACATCTCTGGCACTGCTTAGCAGTTCTTTCGCACATCTTATCCAGCCAACCAATGAAAACCATGGGCCCCTTTCTTTCGCTCGCATGGACTTGCCTGGCCGTGTGCCTGGCCCCGTCACTCCTCGCGGAGCCGACGCGGATCGTCAGCGTGGAAGGCAGCGTCACTTGGGCACGGGGAGGACTTGCCCAGTGGGAGCCGGCAGGAACGAACCAGACCTTGCAGATCGGCGACCGGCTGCGCACCGGCGGGGACAGCCGGGCGGCGGTGCAGTTCTCCGACCAGAGCGTGAAACGCCTCGGGGAGCTGACCACGCTCACCATCGCCGCGCCAGCAGGCCAGGAGAAGGCCGCTTTCGAACTGGAGCAGGGGAAGTTGTTTTTCAAAAGCTGGGAGCAGCCCAATCAACTCCGGTTCAAGACGCGCACGGTGTCCGGGGCAATTCGAGGCACGGAATTCACGCTTGAGGTGGCGGAGGACGGGCGCACGATGCTCACGCTTATCAATGGCGCAGTGGACTTGGAGAATGCCACCGGGAAGCTTACGCTTCAGTCCGGTGAGGAGGCGACGGTGGAGGCTGGACAGGCTCCGCGCAAGGCTCCGTCCATCAACACGCAGCAGCGCATCCAATGGTGTCTCTATTATCCCGGCGTGCTGAACGTGGACGAGCTGGAGTTGTCGGATACCGCGCTAGCCACGTCGCTGGCAGCCTATCGGGCGGGCGATCTGCACGGCGCGCTGGCAGGGTGGCCGGCGGGTCGGGAGCCGCGCGGCGCGGCGGAGCAGCTCTATCGCGCCGCGTTGGCCTTGAGCGTGGGCCAAGTGACGGAAGTGGAACGCAGACTCGAAGGCGTGTCGCCAACGGAGGACCGGCACCGGCGCGTGGCTGGCGCGTTGCGGCAGGTCATAGCGGCGGTGCAGTTTGAAAAGCGGCCCCCGTTGATGTCGCCCGTCCTCGCAACGGAATGGCTGGCGGAATCTTACATGGAGCAATCGCAGACGCGGCTGGAGGCGGCGCTGCCAGCGGCGCGGCGGGCGGCGGAACTGAATCCGAAGTTCGGCTTCGCGCAGGCGCGGGTGGCGGAGCTGGAGTTTGGCTTCGGGCGGACGGCGGCGGCGCAGGCAGCGCTGGGCCGCGCACTGGAACTTTCCCCGCGCAACGGGCAGGCGCTGGCGTTGCGCGGGTTCCTGCTGGCCGCCGCCGGCCGGCACACCGATTCCGAAGCGGCTTTCAATCGGGCCATCGCGGTGGATTCCGCGCTGGCCAATGCGTGGCTGGGGCGCGGCTTGATGAAGATTCGCCGGGGCGACGGGGTGGCGGGCCGGGCTGACTTGCAGGTGGCCGCGACGCTCGAGCCCAACCGGGCGCTGCTGCGGAGCTACGTGGGCAAGGCTTTCCAGCACACCGGCGAGCGCGCCCTCGCGGCGAAGGAGCTGGGCCTGGCCCGGCAGCTTGATCCGGGCGATCCGACGGCGGCGCTTTACTCCGCGTTGCTGAACCATCAGCAGGACCGGATTGCGGCGGCCATCTGTGATCTGGAGGAATCGGTGCGGCTCAACGACAACCGCGCCGTCTATCGCTCGCGCTTCCTGTTGGACCAGGATCAGGCGGTGCGGGGCGCGAAGCTGGCGAACATCTACGAGAGTGCCGGGATGCGCGAGGTGAGCCTGCGCGAGTCAGCACGCTCGGTAATGTTCGACTACGCCAGCTACTCTGCGCACCTGAACCTGGCCAGCAGCTACAACGTGCTGCGCGACCCGACGCGTTTCAACCTGCGCAACGAGACGGAGTGGTCGAGCGAGTCGCTGATTGCCGGCCTGCTGGCGCCGCCCGGGGCCGGGTCGCTGTCGCAGAACTACTCGCAGAACGAATACGCGCGGGCGTTCGCGCAGCCGCGGCTCGGCCTGAACTCGACCACCGAGTATTTCAGCGACGCGCAGGAAATCCGTCAGACCGCGTCGCAGTTCGGATACAAGGAGGGCACGGCCTACGCCCTGGACTTGGACTACGGCTACAAACGCGGCAACCGAGTGAACAACGACCTGTCACGGTTGGACTGGTATTCCACGGTGAAGCAGCAGCTCACGCCGGAGGATTCCGTGCTGGTCCGCGTGGAATACCAAGCCTACGAGTCCGGGGACAATTACCAGCGGCTGGACCCAGCCACCGCCCGGCCCAATCTCCGGCTGACCGAGACACAGGAGCCGATTGTGCTGGTGGGTTATCATCACGAATGGTCCCCGGGCGTTCACACGCTGGCGTTGGGCGGGCGGTTCATTGACGAGCAGGTGTTCATCGATCTCGCCAGCCCTCAAATCATGGCCGTTACGGCCCCGGCGGGCGCGTTTAATCCGTTCGCGGTCAATTACGACGTGGACTATCGCAGCCGCTTTGAATTCTGGTCCGGCGAGGTGCAGCAGATTTTCCAGCGCGAGCGGCACACGGACATCTGGGGCGCACGCTTTCAGCGGGGGGAGTTCAACGCCTCCAGCCGGCTGGACAATGTCTCCGGCATCCCCGCCTTCGGTGGCACGTTCATGACGCAGGGCAATGGCAACCTCGAACGCATCACCCTCTACGCCTACCACAACTGGGAAATCCTAGACGACTTGCTCCTGACCGGCGGCGTGGCGCACGACCGGCTGACCTGGCCGGTGAACTTCCGCCGCTCGCCGCTGACCTCCGGGGAGATGGAGAAGCACCGGTGGCTGCCCAAGGCCGCGCTGGTCTATCATCCGCAACCCACGTTCGTGGCACGGCTGGCCTACGCACGGGCACTGGGCGGTGTGAGCTACGATGAGAGCATCCGGCTGGAGCCGACACAGCTCGCCGGGTTCAGCCAGTCGTTTCGCACGCTGATTTCCGAATCGCTCGCCGGGTCTGTCGAGGCCCCGGCTTACGACATTCTTGGCGCGGGGCTGGACTTCAAATTCCCCACCGCCACCTACGTGACCATTGAGGCCGGTGAACGCCGGCAGCGGCTGGACCGGCAGATCGGCATCCTGAACTTCGACGCCTTCTTCGCGACCACGACATCGGGCAGCACCGACGAATCGCTCCGATTCCGTGAGCGCAGCGCTGTGCTGACCGTCAACCAAGTGCTCGGCGAGAACGTGTTTGTCGAGGGGCAGTATCGCGTGACCGACTCAAGGCTGCGGCAAGACCGGCCATCGCTCCCAGCGGCGGCGGGCTTCGCCCGAAATACCATTTCGAGCGGCGCGCTCCACCAGTGGCGGGCGGCGCTGCTACTCACTTTGCCCGAAAGGTTTTTCACCCGCGCCGAGTTTGCCTGGTGGGATCAGAATGGCCGCGACTCGCTGGCGGGGGTGACCGACGCGTTTCCGCAGGTGAACCTGCTGGCGGGCTGGCACTTCCTCAATCGTCGCGGTGAAGTCGCCGTCGGCCTTCTTAATGTCACCGGCGAGGACTACCGGCTAAGCCCGATCAACTATTACATTGAGCTCCCGCGCGAGCGGACGCTTTACACGCGGATCCGGATCAACTTTTAACCCCTAAAACATAAATGGAAATTATATATTATGGGCTCAGGGTGGACGGCTCGGGTAGCAAAGATGCATTTTAGTTCTGATTTCATGCATCTGAATTGCTAAAGTTGATTGGTGGCATCACCCGGTGCAATGAGACGACCCTACGAAAGCGCCGCTCCCATCTCCGATGGCTCATTGAGGCTGAATGAAATAGGGGACAGATTTCACTTATGCCATTCGTCGATCACCGAGGTGATGTGCGCCGTCCAGCCGGTCTGGTGCGACACACCCAGACCCGTGCCGGTGTTGCTGTGGAAGTCCTCTTTGAAGAGAACTTAGTCGCGCCAGTCACTGAGAAAAATCCGCTTGCCACCGCCATTTTGAGATCGCCCAGATCACTTCTATGAACCCGAAGCTGCTTTTCCAGACGCTGTTGACTCTGGCGGGTTTGAGTCAGCCATTGATGGGGGCCGGTTACTCCGCTGTCTTTGCGTTCGGAGACAGTTTGACGGACACGGGGAATCTGCCCGCCCCCGCCCCATTTTACTTCAACGGCCGCTTTTCTAACGGCTCGCTGTGGGTGGAGCGGTTTGCCGCCAAGCTGGGCCTCGCCTACGTCGCTGCCAATAACAGGGCGGCCAGCGGTTCGGAAAGCGCCGGGGCCTTGTCACAGGTGAATAGCCTGTCCGCACCGTCCAACGCGGGCACGGCGGTTTTCTCCGTCTGGACGACCGGCAACGATTACCTCAACAACCTGAGTCTCTCGGACACGCCCAACGACGCCCTGTGGGCGTCCCTCAACCAGACGGCCATCAACAACATTTCCAACGCCGTGCAGACCCTGTATGCGAAGGGCGCACGCACCGTTCTCGTGTTCAATTTGCCGGACATGGGCCGGATTCCTGAGCTGCTCAGCCAGCACGGCGCAACCTATCGCAGCTATATCAGCGGCAAGGTGACGGCCTACAACGGTGGGCTGGCGGCCGCCGTCACCGCGCTGCGCGCGCTGCGACCAGACCTACAGCTCACGCTGGTGGACATCTTCACCAACTTGAACAACGTGATCGCAAACCCGGCCGCCGCCGGCTTTACCGTGGTGAACATCGGGGCCTTGGATGACGACAGCCTGCCCGACTACTCCTTCAACGGCCCCAAGAGCAACTACCTCTTCTGGGACGCCATCCATCCAACTGAGAAAGCCCACGCGCTGATCGCGGATTGGGCCTACAGCGCCTTCACCAACACGCCACCGCCCATGCCGCAACCGCCCGGGATAACCACGCATCCCCAGTATCGGACTGGCACCCCCGGCGGCAGCGTCACGTTTTCCGTCGTCGCCACCGGGACGGAACTCGGCTTTCAGTGGATGCGAGACGGCGTGCCCCTGCTGAACGCCACAAACGCCACGTTGACGCTGGCGGGCTTGAACCGAACCAACGGAGGCAGCTACACCGTCACCGTCAGCAATCCGGCCGGCACCACCAACAGCCGTCCCGCCACCTTGGGCCTCCCCTTGGCCACGGTGCAGTCCGTGCCAACCCGCCTGTTTGATGGCAAAACTTTCGTGCGCATCACCGACCCGGCCGGCCACCCAATGACCGCAGCCAACTCGACCGGGGTTTTTCTGATTTGGAGCGCCGACTTGCGGACCTGGCAAAGAGTCAGTGGTGCGGTGGCGTTCACCAACGGTGCGGTCGAATTCACCGATCTCGGCACGAGTGCCAGCTCACCACGCCGATACTACCGGGTCGTGGATTACGGTGAGCGGGTGGTGTTTGTGGACGATCCTGTGGGCAACTAGTGAACAATGCTATCGGCACCCCCTGAACAAATGGTGGCCAGCACTGTCTTGGGCTGCGGTCTCATTTCCGCCACTCGTCAATCACCGACGCGATGAGCGCCGTCCAGCCGGTCTGGTGCGACGCGCCGAGGCCCGCGCCAGTGTCGCCGTGGAAGTATTCGTAGAAGAGGACGTTATCGCGCCAGTGCGGGTCGGTCTGGAACTTTTCGTTCGTTCCGAAGACGGCACGGCGGCCCTCGGCATCGCGGGCGAAGATGCGGATGAGCCGCTCGGCAAATCCCCCGGCGAGTTCATCGAGGTTGATGGGCGTCTCGTCCTCGCCGCAACCGGGGATGGTGAACTTGCCGCCGTAGGCCTTCCGCAGCTTGCGCAGCGTCTCGATCATCATGAAGGTCGTGGGGAACCAGATCGGGCCGCGCCAGTTCGAGTTGCCGCCCTTGAGCTTGGCGATGGACTCGCCCGGCTCGTAGCCGATGTTCCGGTGGTCGAGGACGTAGGGGTAGCGTTCGTGGTGCTTCGAAAGGCTGCGCAGGCCGTAGGGGGAGCGGAACTCGCCGGGGTTCCAGATGATGCGCAGGAGCTTGTGGATTTGCTCCGGGTTCATCACGGCCAGGACGTGGACCTTCTCACCGTCCTTTTCCAACGTCGTGACGCAGCGCTGGACGAGGTCGGCGCGGTGTTCGAGGAACCAGTTCATGTTTGCACGGAACTCCTTGAACGGCTCCAGCCACCTCTCCTCCAGCCGCTCAATGGCGAACATCGGAATCAGTCCGACTAGGGAACGCACGCGGAACTTGTCGTAGCGTCCGTCGGGATGCCGGAGCACGTCGTAGAAGAAGCCATCGCGCTCGTCCCACATCTCAATGCCCTGGTCGCCCATGTGCTTCATGGCGGAGCCGATGTAGACGTAGTGCTCGAAGAATTTCGTCGCGGTGGCCTCGTAGGTTTTGTTCTCCCGCGCCAGCTCCAGCGCGATGCGCATCATGTTCAGGCAGAACATACCCATCCACCCCGTGCCGTCGGACTGCTGAAGCGTCGTGCCGTCGGGCAGTTTCTCACTGCGGTCGAGCACGGTGATGTTGTCCAGGCCGAGGAAGCCGCCCTCGAAGACATTGTTACCCTCGCGGTCCACTTTGTTGACCCACCAAGCGAAGTTCATGAGCAGCTTGTGGAAGCAGCGTTCAAGGAAATCGCGATCCGCCTTGCCGTTGCGGATGCGGTCCATGTTGTAAACGCGCCACACAGCCCAAGCGTGGACGGGCGGGTTCATGTCGCTGAACTCCCACTCGTAGGCGGGGATCTGGCCATTCGGATGCTGGAACTGCTCGAAGAGCAGGAGCCAGAGCTGCTGCTTGGCGAACTCCGCGTCCACTAGCGCGAAGGGCACGGCTTGGAACGCAAGATCCCATGCGGCAAACCAAGGATACTCCCACTTGTCCGGCATTGAGAGAATACGCTTGGAATTGAGGTGCTGCCAGTGCCGGTTGCGAATCTTCGCGCGCGATGCGGGCGGCGGCGCGGATGGGTTGTCGCCCTTGAGCCACTTGCTCACGTCAAAGCGGTAAATCTGCTTGCTCCACAGCAGACCCGCCAGCGCCTGACGCTGCACACGCTTCTCGTCGGCGGTGGCGGTCTTTGGCTGGATGGAATGGTAGAACTCATCGGCCTCGGCACGGCGCGCCCGCAACGTGGTCTCAACTCCGGCCAGCGGTCGCGACAGCTCGCGATTCGTAAGCCGTAACCGCACGATGGCGGATTCCCCCGGCGGCACGTCGAAGCGATAGTCGAGGCATGTCTTCGTGCCAAACTCCCGAGGGTTCACGCACTGCTCGCCGTGGATTAGGTGACGGTGAAAGGCATCCTTCACAAAGGGACTGCGGTTTTTCGCGGTCGAACCGAAAAGGAGTTCCGAATTGGTCTCGTTGTTCGTGAAGAGCGGACGTCCACCCAGTTGAGCGTATAGGTGATACGCCCCAAGGTTATAGTTATACGGCAGCCTTCCAATGCTTGGGCAGCAGGTGTCATCCGCGACCAGGGACAGGTGCGCACTTGTGGTCTCACCCATGCGGATACGTGGCTCGGGACGCTCGTCGTCACCCCACGCCCAACGGTTGCGGAACCACAGGTGCGGCATGACGTGCAGGGGCGCTGTTTCGGGGCCGCGATTAATCGCCTCAATGCGAATGCAAATGTCTTGTGGCCCAGCCTTGGCGTATTCCACAAAGATGTCAAAGTAGCGGTCTTCGCGGAAGACCCCGGTGTCCAGCAGCTCATACTCCGGGTCCGAGGGGCCACGCCGCTTGTTCTCCTCAATCAGGCGCTGGTAGGGATAAGCACACTGGGGATACTTGTAATTCCACTTGAGGTAGGAGTGGGTCGGCGTCGAATCGAGGTAAAAGTAATATTCTTTTACGTCCTCGCCGTGGTTGCCCTCATAAGGTGTGAGGCCAAACAGGCGTTCCTTAATAATCGCATCCCGTTCGTTCCAAAAGGCCAACGCAAAGCACATTACTTGATAGCGGTCGCATATGCCTGCAAGTCCGTCCTCACCCCAGCGGTAGGCTCGTGAACGCGCGTGATCGTGCGGAAAGTAGGCCCAAGCATTGCCATCCGCGCTGTAGTCCTCACGCACCCCTGCCCAAGCGCGCTCTGAAACGTAAGGCCCCCATTGCCGCCAGGGCGAAAAAGGCTCGATTTCTGAGTCGCGCAGACGATGGTGTTCTTGGGAGGAGCTCACGGATGCAATAATCACTCAGCTTGCAAGGGGTAGAACTGTATTGCAATCCGAATGAGGCAGGGGGTAACTAACATCCTAAGCGACGAAGGGAGCGATCACTCTACGTTCTTCCTCCCAGTGCCGGAGGTTGTGGAGGATTAGTGCGGCTGGCAGCCCGTAGTTGGCCGCTTCCTCTGGATCGAAGTAGCGGAGATTCGAGCGGTTTTGAGCAGCAAGTTGGGGGTTGTTAAACGCATAGTTGTTGGTGTGGTCGTAGCCCCGCCGGTTCGCTTGGTGAATCCGCAACGGTGCCGTCTCGCCAGTGCTCAAAAGCTGCAACGTATCCGCCAGGCAAAACGACTGAAGTACGGGATAATCTTCCCCAGGTGGTCGAGATTCACGCGAAACCACCGGTGATCGTCACGTTCAACGCCGCTCTTACTGATGCAGTGCGCCAGATACTGCATCACCACGGCCGCTGCCAGGCCGGGTGGTCCGGAGTGAAAAACACTGCTTTTGGAGTATTGAAATCGGGCCGTTGCAATCTGGTATAAACATGCATGCGCGGATTTTGGCCCAACGCAGCGCTGCCATGGCAAGCCCGCGCACTGCGCCTCACACACAACCTCAGAGCAGCCTCCAACCAAGCCCACCCTATGAAAAAGACTATGTCATCTCTATCAGGTGCACTCGCCTTGCTGCTTACCTTATTTGCGCTGAATCCCTTCGCGGGGGGGGCAGCCCTGGATGCGACCAGCGTCGTGGTTTGGGGGGAGCAATCCATAAACCGACCCGTCCCAGATGGAATTACCAACGCGGTCCAAGTCACCACCGGGGTCAGACACTGCGCTGCCCTCAGGTCTGACGGCACCGTAATCACTTGGGGCGTCTTCGATTTCACCGCTCCCGACGAGATGGTGATTCCTCAGCCCATTGGTCTTTCAAACGTCGTGGCCATTGCTTCTGGCAAGAACCATGTGCTGGCGCTGAAAAGCGACGGAACAGTGGTGCGTTGGGGAGTCCTAAATTCTTTGCGGCCGCTCATGCCGGTGGGCCTTTCCAACGTCGTGGCCATCTCCGGCGGTTTTGATCACAGTCTGGCTCTCAAGGCGGATGGCACAGTCGTCGCTTGGCAGACTATGGAAAACGTTTCAGTGCCGGCGAACTTGAGCAACGTGATTCATATCGCAGCCACCGCCGAAGGCGGAATGGCGCTGAGGCAGGACGGGACCATCGTGTCCTTCGAGAAAAACTTCACTGGCACCAATCAGTTCACGGGGGTGCCTATCAAAAAAATCGCGACGCAGCTCGGTCCAATCGGCTTCTTACGGGTGGACGGCACAATCACCATACCATTTCCTGATGCGACTTTTTCGCCGGTCACAAACCTTTTCGGCGCAAAAGACCTTGATGTTGGCGCAAACACGATGCTTGCACTTCGAAGCGACGGCACACTCGTCGGCTTTGGTGAAAGCGCGGGTGGAGAGGAATTACATTTCCCAGCCGCCATCAGTAACAACGTCTTGGGCATCTCCATTTACGAACGCAGCGTCATCGCCCTGCTGGGCGACCCGGTGGTGGCGCAGCCGCCGCAGATCATCCATGGGCCGACGAATCAGACCGTGATGGCCGGCACCACCGCCGTCTTCACCGTCTCCGCCACCGGCACGCCCCCGCTTTCCTACCAGTGGCGCAAGGCCGGCTTCCCGCTGGTCGGGCAGACCGCCTCGGTGCTGGCAATCTCCAACCTGACCGTGACCGCAGCGGGCAATTACGACGTGGTGGTGTCCGGCGCCGGCAGTGTTACCAGTGCACCGCCAGCCGTGCTCACCGTGCTCGCCCCCCCCATCATCACCAGCCCGGCCGAGGTTAAGGGTATCGCTGGCGTGCCGCTGAATTACCAAATCACCGCCATCGGGAACCCGACGGGTTTCCAAGCCCCGGGGCTGCCGCCCGGATTGACCTTCAATCCCTCCACCGGCCTCATCTCCGGCGCGCCGGCTGCCGGCGGTCAGACTGACGTGACGCTGGTGGCGACCAACCTTTACGGAGCCGGCTTCCAGACGCTGACCGTGAAGGTGAGGCCCGTGGGGACGGTCGTGGCTTGGGGGAGCAACATCTACGGAGAGAGCACGGTGCCAGCGGATTTGACCAACGTGGTTACTGTCAGTGCCGGGCAGTTCAAGAGCCTGGCACTGCTTAACACCGGAAACGTCGCAGAGTGGGGTGACCAACCAGCAATACCTCCGGGGCTGGGAAACGTGACAGCCATTTCGGGGGGATTTACCCATTTCTTGGCACTCCGGAGCGATGGCACCGTGGTGGGTGGCGGTGGGAATGCCTTTGGGGAGTCCACTCCGCCCGTTGGTTTGACCAACGTGGTGAGCGTCACCGCCGGGGACCAGCACAGCGTAGCGCTCCGTCAGGACGGCACCGTCGTGGCATGGGGCCGAGGCGACTTCGGACAAACGAATGTGCCGGCAAACCTGACCAATGTCATCGCCATCGATGCCGGTGGCCTCTATCGCACGCTGGCGCTCAAGGCAGACGGCACCGTCGTCCAGTGGGGCTCCACTTCAGGTATCGTCATCCCGCCAAACCTGAGTAACGTCGTTGCCATCGCAGCCGGAGATTACCACTCGCTGGCCTTGAGGCAGGATGGCACCGTGGTCGGCTGGGGATCCAACGATGCGGGCCAGACGAACATTCCCGTGGGCCTGACCAACGTGGTGGCAATCGCCGCCGGGTCAGGGCACAGCCTAGCCCTCAAAGCTGATGGCAGCGTGGTGGCCTGGGGCACCAACAGCTACGGCCAGTTCCCCATCCCCGCCGCCTTAACAAATGGCAGCAACGTCGTTCTGGCCATCGCCGCGCGCAACGGCCACAGCTTGGCCGTGGTGCCCAACGCAGCACCCGAGCCGCCCACAATCACGCTGCCGCCCCAGTCCCAAACGGTGCCAGCGGGTGGCGCGCCGTATCTGTTCGTCTCCGCCGCCGGCACGCCGACCCTGCGCTATCAATGGTTCAAGGCGGGAGTCCCCGTCGGCGGTGCCACCAACGCGCTCTTCGTTCTCCCCAACATCCAGCCCTCCCAAGCCGGCGGCTATTACGTGGTGGTCACCAACGCCTACGGAGCCGTGACCAGCAGCGTGGCCGCGCTGACGGTGAACGCCCCCGGGACGCTGTTGAGCCAGAATTTCGAAGGTGGGATAGACCTGAACCTCTACCAGTCCCTGTCCGCCCCCGGGATCGGGCAGTTCAACACCCTCGCTGCACTCCCCGGGGCTTCCGTTTCGGTGACAAATTTGGGCCTTGGGCTCGGCAACTCCTTGTTGTTCGAGGGAACCAATGGAGGTTCCCTGCTGATGACGCGCACGACAGATATAGCGACCAATGTGGGCGCCGTGAACTTCCAGTTCCGCTTCACCACGGCCTACGCCACCGCCCCCACCAACAACGCTTTGGTCATTCAGATGGGCACCAATCTGTCCTTCCTCACCGCGCTGGGCGAGTTGGGCAGCAACGTGGCGGCGCAACTCGGGGTGGACTTGCGCCCGCAGGTCTCCCCCGGCAACGACACCTGGGGCTGGAACGGCAGCACCAACACCTTCCCCGGCGGCCGCGCCGGCAATTTTTCGCTGGTGACATGGGTCATCAACCACAGCGGTTCGCCCTTGGGCTACCTCAACCCCAATGGTGGCAGCAACACGCTGGCTACCGGCCGTTACGACTTGTGGGTGGGGGAAGCAGGCACGGCGGTGAAAGTGTTC
>RFSE01000013.1 GCA_009924135.1 Pseudomonadota bacterium
AACAAAAAATTAAGTTTAGAATTATATGATTGGTTTGTAGCGAAAAGTAATAATTTTCCATCTTTAGACATGTGGAAACAACTGTCACTAAAGCTACCAGAGCCAGTATTGGCATTTCGTGGATTATTGTTTGAATTTAACTCGATTCCAACGATATGGAAAAAATATCGAGTTGGTGATAAAATGACATTATCAAGTCGAGGAATTTCAATGAGTTGGACAACAAACTTTTGTATATCTAAGCATTTTTCGCTTATTGATATGATGGGAAATATACTCCCTAATTCTATTTTAGTTGGTTTTGTGCTATCTGCACACTTACAACCTTCTCAAATACTCATTGATACGAGATTATTAGAAGCAAGCTTTTTAAAATCCATTTATGACAAATTACAGAATTTGTAACGTGTAATCTGTCGGTCATATTCAATCACTTTCATGAAACCCGTCGCGCCTGCTCCGCAGTCCGACATGCGCGAGCTGATTCTCGAATCCGCCCGGGCGCTGCTGCGGCGTCATGGCGGCAACAAACTGACCGTGGTGGACATCGCCCGCTCGCTCGGAATGTCGCACGCCAACGTCTATCGGTTCTTCAAGTCGAAGTCGGAAATCTTGGACGCCATCGTGGATGATTGGATGGAAAAAGTAACCGCTTTTGTTGAGAGCATCGCCCAGCGTCCGGGTCCCGCCGGTCCGCGATTGGAGGCGCTGGTGCTGGAGCTGTATGGTGCCCGGCACGCAAAGTGCCTCGAGGACCCCGAAATCTACGTGGCCTATCAACGGGTGATGGAGATCCGCCCGGATGCGGTCGCGCAGCGGCAGTCAGCCATTCTCAAGGTCCTCAAGCGGCTGCTGGATGAGGGCGTGGCCACCGGCGAGTTCGCGCCGATGGACACGCTTGCGGCGGCCATGATGATCGAGGACGCGACCGCGCTGTTTTTGCATCCGCTGATGATTCCCACGGTCGTCGGGAAACAGGGCGATCAGCGGGCCCGCGCGGTCATGCGTCATCTGCTCGCCGGATTTGCCGCACCGGGGGCGAACCGCCCGGAGTGATAATTGTTTCAAGCAACTGCGACACCATGCAACGGCTCGGCAAAAACCAGGGAGGCTACTACGGCGACGTCATCAATGTGGATCAGGTCTGCCGCTTCGCAACGAGCGCGGCCCGCTTGCACGGCTGGCAGGTGGCGTCGCTTCCGTTTGACGGGGCAGGGGAACTGCTCACCTTTCAACGGCTGCAACCGGGTGCGCGCCGCAACGTTTATCTCTCCACCGGCATTCACGGGGACGAACCGGCCGGGCCGCTGGCCGTGCAGCGCCTGCTGGAGGAAAACCGTTGGCCGACCGATGCGAATATCTACCTTTGCCCGTGCCTGAATCCGACCGGCTTTCCACACAACCGCCGCGAGAACATCCACGGCAAGGATCTCAACCGGGATTACAAGCACTTCGAGACGGCGGAGGCGCGGGCTCACGTGGCCTGGCTCGCGCAGTTGCCGACTTTCGATATCGCGTTCTGCCTGCACGAGGACTGGGAGTCGAACGGCTTTTACCTCTACGAACTGAATCCCGACGGCCTGCCTTCACTGGCGCAGCGCATGGTCGATGCCGTGGCGTCGGTCTGTCCGATTGATCTGTCAGCCGAGATCGAAGGGCGGCCCGCGCAGGGCGGCATCATCCATCCCAGCCACGACCCGCTGTCCCGCCCGCAATGGCCGGAGGCGTTTTGGTTGCTCCAGCACAAGACCCGGTTGAGCTACACGTTGGAGGCACCGTCGGATTTTCTTTTATCCATCCGCGTAAATGCCTTGGTAAACGCCGTGTGGGCCGCGCTGACCTGAAGCGCTTCAGCTCAACCACGGATGGAGACTGATACCAATGGTTTAGGTTCTCCTGATCAATGGACTGCATCCGTGGTTTACCTCGTTACCTCGCCGCAGGCCTTCTCTTCTTTGTGCCTTCTGTGCCGATTTGTGGCAAAAAAACACAGACCATCCAATCACGGCTGCACTCTTGCGGTCCGGGTAACGGCCGGTTTCACGAATTCGACAAAGGCCTCGGCGGTGTGCGGGGTCTTGGGATCGAGGGTGGTTGCGAAGATGCGGAATGGCAGGTTGAACGGGCCCGGGGCGGAGTTGAAACTTACTTCCAACACCCCGCGCGCAGTGCCGGCCGGCACGGTCGCGGCCTCCGCCCGGACTCCTTGGACGTGGGCGGGAACGGTGAGTTCCACGCGCACCGGATCGGCCACGAGTGATTTGTCGCGGCGCAGGTGGAACGGGATTTTCACCGTGGCTCCCGGCACGACGCGCACGGAGGTGGCGTCGAGTTCCAGTTCCAGCAGGCCCGCCTGCGTGATGGTGATGACCTGGTCGTTCTGCTCGTTCTGGCTGTAGCTGACCACATGTTCAGAACCGTCGTGATCGCGGATCGTTCCCACCAGCATGATCTGGGAACGGCTCGTGCGGCTCAACTCCATGCCCGGCGGAAACGTGACTTCAAACTCGAACCGGTCATCGCCCTGCGAAATCTCCACCGGCGGCGCGGTGACGCCTTGAAGGTGACGCCCCTGCCGGTCCGCCAGCTTGGCCACCAGCGGTCCTTCGTAACCACCGCGTTCGATGCCGTAGGGCCGACGGTACTTTGAACCGCGCGGCACGATGTTCATCAGGAACTCGCTCGTGGTCTTGAACGGCGTGGGCAGGGCAACGGCCAGCAGCACCGAGTTAATGGCCGTCTCTCCACGCGGAGCCGGAAGGCTCGCCGTGCGGGTGACCACTTCGCCATTGATGGTGGCGGTGCCGCGCACGGTGAGGTGCGCAGTTCCGATTTTGGCCCCATGTTCAGCGGTGAAGTTCAGATCGGTCGTGTTGCGACCGCCGGCGATCTTGGTGCCATTGGCGGTGACCTGTGTGGGTAATCCATCGACAGCAAGTTCGATGTCCCCCTTGAAGCCGCCCCGCGTGACGACGTTGATCTTGAGCTTGCCCGGCTGCTGCTTGCCGCCGCGTTTGGGTTTGCCCGGAGCCGGCTCGCCATCGGCGGTTTCACGGATGACGGTGAGCGTGTCGCTGGCCAGCGTGAGTTGAAAATCCGGGGTCGCAGCCGGCGGGGCGACGCGCAGGCGGTAGGCGAAGTCCGCTCCACCGCGCGAGGCGAAACGTTCACTCACGCGCACGAGGAAGTCGCCATCGGCCGGGGCGCGGAAGTTCAGGTTCAGATCGGTTTGTTCCCCCGGCGCGGCTTCCCCGCTGATGACCGATTTGCCGCTCTCGTCCACCACGGAAACCACCGGCGTGAGCGGACTGCCAAGGCGGGCTGACGCGAGCGAAAGTTCCAAGGTGTCGCCCTTCTTTGCGGAGAACCGCCAGATGTTCGTGGCGCCGGGCTTGAGGATGCGTCCGTTCAAAATGGTGGGCGCGGTAAATGGACCGGTCCCTTCGGCGTAAAGCAGTTCGGGCAGTTCATCGAGTTCGAGCAGCGTGGTCGCGGTGGCCTTGCCGTTAAAGGCCAGCGGGACGGCAACCGACCCGGAGCCGGTCGCAGGGAGTTTGACGTCCAATTCCTTCACGGGCAACGCCTGGCCGGCGAGTTCGAGCTTCACGCTTTGACCGCGCCGGCCCCCCAGCGGGTAGGTGCGGGTGACCACCGGCTGGTCGGTGATGGTGAGGCGATAGACATAGCTCTGGAGGCCGTTGGCATTCACGTCGTCGATGCGCACGCTGTAAGTGCCTTCACGGGGCGCGGTGAAATACAGTTTGGGGTCGGCGTACTGGCTCGCGATGGCCTCCTGCAACGGATGCCCTGCTGCATCTTGCACAATCAGCCGGGATTGCAAAGCCGAGCCGAGCGACAAAGCCGCCACCGAAATCGTGAACGCCTGGCCAGCCCGGGCCTGAAACGTCCAGACATCCACGTCCTCGCGCGGAAAGATGCGGCCATTGATCGTGACGGGAGGTTTCACGGCCACGGGGAGCGGTTCGCCTTCCACTTCTGTTTCGATGATTTCCGGCAGGTCACCGACGATGAACTTCATGGCCGTGGTGGCTCCCTGCGAAGTCCAGGCGCGCCAGTGACGCACGCCAACTGGAGCATCGGCTACGATGCGGACGGTGGCGGCGTGATCGCGCGGGTAATCCTCGCTGCGTTGCGAGGCGGGCTGGACGATGAGCGGACCTTCGAACCAGACCGTGTTGGTTTCCACCACCTGCGGTGGGGCCGTGACCCCGGGGCCAAGCATTTCAAACCCCGCCTTGCCGTGGAAATAGCATCCACCTACCCGCACCGCCACGCTGGTCCCGCGCTGGCCCCCGGCCGGGAAGATGTACGATGCCAGCGGCTCGACGGCCCCGGCGGTGAATCCCCCCAAGTCCAACGCGAAGAACCCAAGCACCAAAAGTCGAATGAAATTGCAGAGCGGCATCTACAGTCCCGACGCTGGCCGACCGGCCATGTTCAACCCGAAGAAGTGAGATTCCGCTTGCGGCGTGGGCGTCACGCGGTAATCCTTGGCCCGCAACCACGAGTTGTCGGGCGCACGTGGCGGAATTGGCAGACGCGCTAGATTCAGGTTCTAGTGAGTAACATCGTGCAGGTTCAAGTCCTGCCGTGCGCACCAAACAGCGTTCTTGGGAACGCCATCAGCACGTTCGGCATCTTTTATGGCAGCGAACATCCGCAAAGCCGCCCCGGAGGACTCCGCCGCTTGGATCCTTCTGGTCAAGGCTGTGCTAGGAGATGACCACCCCAATAAACAAATCTACGACCCCGCCTGGGTGGCAGAGGAACTAGGCTCCGGCTTGCCAGGCAACGAAACGTGGGTGGCGGAGGACGGGGGCAAAATCCGGGCGAGCATCTCCGTGCTCGGGGCCGTGCAGGCCAACGAGAACCCCGTCTGCAATCTGGGGCGGAATCTGTTCCATCCCGCCAGCTACACGGATGGCTCGGCTGAGGCGTTGCTGCACAAGATCACCGAGCTGGCCGTGCTGCGCCGGCAGATGTGTGTGACGCGCGTGCTGGCGTCGGACAATGGTCAGCAGGTGCTGGTGGAGCGGACCGGGTTTGTTTGCGTGGGATTTCAACCGCTCAAGCACATCACCAAGACGCGGGAAGAAGTGCTCTTCTACGTGAAACGGGCGCGGTCGATGACCTCGAACCGGCTGCCGTTGTCGGAGTCACTGCCGCAGATTGGCGAGCTGGCGGCCGCCGCCCTGCACCACCTCTCCATCCCTGGAGTGCCGGCCATCCGCGATGGTGGCACCGGCTATCCTTTGCAAACAGACGTGGTCGTGAGTGCCGCCAACGAAGAGGCTTTCAAGGCCGCCCGGCAAGCTGCCACCTCGCTGAACCCGCCGGCGGAGATTTCCAGCAACTTTAACTGGGGCACGGGTTTCATGCGCATCACCTCTTCCGCGACGAGGCGCATCTCCCTATGTCACCGGGAGAACAAGGTGACCGCCGGTATCTGCTACCTCTATGACGAGCAGGATCGTTGCGTGCGGATCATGGACGGTTTTTGTACGGACAACCTCTCCATGGGGGCGTTGCTCCAGCATGTCACCAAATCCGCCCAGACGGAGTTGAGCGCCGCCTACGTGGAGGTGGACATGCTTACCAGTGCGGTGAAGCTCCTGATCAGTGCGGAGCAATTGGGCTTCATCCCGGTCGCTTATCTGCCCGGCTTCCATAAGGTCCATGACGGCACGATGGACTTGGTGAAGATGGTCAAGCTCAACCAGACCTACAGCATCGAGCACGACAAGCTCACGGCCCATGCGCTGGTGATTGTCAACGTCATCAAGCATTGTCTGCAGGATCAAAGCATCGGCGTGGCCATCATCAACCTGCTGCGTGACCTTGAACTCTTCAAGGGCCTCGGCGATGGCGAGTTGCGCAAGGTGGCCCGGCTCTTTACCCAGAAGCTCTTCCGGCCCGGCGAAAAGGTGTTTGGCAAGGACGATGCCGGCCACGAGGCCTATGTGGTGATGCGCGGCCAGGTGGATATTTTGCTCGAAGAGAACACCGCTCCCATTGCCTCGCTGGGGCAGGGCCAGGTGTTTGGCGAACTGTCCTTCCTCGACGGCGGCAAGCGCGGGGCGATGGCGGTGGCCAAGCAGGCGAGCATTGTCCTGGTGATGCAGCGGCCGCAGTTCTTTGAGATGACGCAGCGGGAGCCGCACCTCGGCCTCTCCGTGATGCACAACATCGCACTGGAACTCTGTGGTCGCCTCCGCCGAACCAACGCGGCGCTCGCGACGAAACACTGAGCCTGGTGGTCGGGGGCAAGTTCTTGGCCGGCCGGCTCCTCAGGGCATCAAATGCGGGGACACCAGCCGCCAAATGTCATCGTGGACCGCTTCGATGCACTGGGTGGCGTCCACGATCCGTATCCGTTCCGGTTCGGCCTCGGCAATCTGTTGAAATCCGTGTTCCACCCGGCGGAAAAACGCGCTGTCGGCTTCCTCGAAACGGTCACGCGGCCCCGCCGTGGCGGCCTGCCGTGCGGCCCGGCGGCGTTCGCTCACCTCTACCGGCACCTGGAGCAGGAGCGTCAGGTCCGGGTGGGTGCGGCCGACGGCGAAGTGAACGACGGACTTCACGAGGTCCAGATCCAGCTGCCGCCCGTAGCCTTGGTAGGCAATGGTTGAATCGTAAAAACGATCGCACAGGACGATTTCCCCCCTGGCGAGCGCGGGCCGGATGACCTCCAGCACAAGCTGCGCCCGGCTCGCGTTCATCAGGAGCAGCTCGGCTTCGGGCATCATGACTTCGTTCGCAGGGTGGTGCTTCAGCAGGTGCCGGATTTCCTCGCCAATGGGCGTGCCGCCCGGCTCGCGCAGCACCCGGGCGTGGTGGCCGAGTTGGCGGAGCCGTTCGGCGAGCAAGGCGACCTGCGTGCTCTTGCCGCCGCCTTCCGTGCCTTCAAAGGTGATGAACAATCCGGCCATGGGAAAGTGTGGGGGAGGATTACGATGAAGATTAGGATTAAGAGCAAGAACTGCCACCGGGCTCCGGGTCTTTTCTTCTTAATCTTACTCTTAATCTTTCTCTTAATCTTAATCCCTCAAACCCGCTTCACGCGCGGTCCCTTCGGCGTGTCTTCCACCGCCCAGCCCAGCGCCTTGAGTTGATCACGAACCACGTCGCTGCGTTTGAAATCCTTCGCCTTGCGGGCGGCCTGGCGCTCTTCCACGAGCATCAGTACTTCCACCGGGGCTTCATCCTTTTGGACCATGCCCAACCCAAACACCTCATCCACCCGCTTCCACGCTTCGAGCGCTGCCGCTGCCTGAGGACGGGGCAGGGCACCCGCCGCGAGTTTGCGGTTCACCTCGGTGACCCAGTCGAAGACGGCGGCCCAGGCGGCGGAGACGTTCAGGTCATCGTCCATCGCCTTGGTGAACTGCAGCAGCAACGGCTGTTCGGGCGGCACACTGGTATCGCCGGCCAGCTCGGTCAGCTTGCCAACGCACTCATCCAGACGCGCCAGGGACGCACGCGCGCCTGCGAGCCCATCGAGGGTGAAATTAAACTGCGCCCGGTAATGCGCGGTGAGCAGCAGATAACGGATTTCCCGGCCCGTGGCTCCCTTGGCCAGCAGGTCGCGCAACGTGAAGTAGTTGCCGAGCGACTTGCTCATCTTCTTGCCCTCGACCAGCAGGTGCGAACCGTGCATCCAGTGATGGACGAACTTCCGGCCCGGCGGATACGCGAGGGCTCCTTCGCTCTGCGCAATCTCGTCTTCGTGGTGCGGGAACATCAGGTCCTCGCCGCCGAGATGCAGGTCGAAGCTGTCGCCCAGATGCTTCGTGCTCATCGCACTGCACTCAATGTGCCAGCCGGGCCGGCCTTCACCCCACGGGCTGGGCCAGAAGACTTCGCCATCCTCGGGGACGCGCTTCTTCCACAGTGCGAAATCGGCCACCGCCTCCTTTTCGTATTCGTCGTTGGCCACGCGGTCGCCCACGCGCATCGCGTCGAAGTTGAGGTTCACCAGCTGCCCGTACTGGCAGCCGCAGCCGCGATATTTATCGATGCTGAAATAAACCGAGCCATCCGCCGCCTGGTAGGCGATGCCCCGGGCGACGAGCTTCTCGATCAGCGTGATGATCTCCGGCATGTGCTCCGTGGCGCGCGGCAGCACGTGGGGACGGCGGCAGTTGAGCGCGTCAAAATCGGCCAGAAATTCCGCCTCATACTTCCCGGTGAATTCCCGCAGCGTGGTCTTCCGCTGCTGGACGCGCTTGATGATCTTGTCCTCCACGTCCGTGATGTTCATCACGTGTTTCACCAGGAACCCGCGAAACTCCAGGTAGCGGCGGAGCAAGTCGGTGAAAACAAAGGTGCGGAAATTCCCGATGTGCGCGAAGTCGTGGACGGTCGGTCCGCAGCAGTACATCCCCACCTGCCGGCCCAGCGGGTCCAGCGGGGTGAAATGTTCCACGGTCCGGGTTAGCGTATTGAACAATTGCAGCGGCATGTAAAAGCGGCTCGGACGTTACGGTTCAGCGCGGAAAGTTCAAAGTTCAAAGTTCCGGGCACCTAACGAAGCAAGGCTGGAGTGGGTGCCAAACGTGAACTGGCGGCGAGGGCTCCTGCGTCAACGACGGCCCCTTACAATTGGATTGCCAACCACCTTCTGGCGCACAAGATCACTCCCAGTGAATCCACTGCACAACCAATTTTCCCTGAACCGCGCAGCGTGCAGTAAGCCAATTCCTGTCAGTGTGATCGCGGCGATTGGCTTGGCCGCACTGGTCTGGTCCGCCGGGATCGCTCCGCTCTGCGCCGCCGATGCGACCGATCCGCCGAAGCCGGTCCGGGGCGAACTCATCATCAGTCGTAAACACGCGCAGTGGCAATCGCAGCAAATCCAGGAACCGTGCGTTTTGCCCAATCCCAAGGACCCGACCCGCCTGGTGATGTTCTACTCGGGTACGCCGGCGACCAACCGGGATGGGTGCGACATCGGCAAGGCGTGGGCCCTGAAGTCCGACCCGTTCACCTGGCATCAGGATGAGCAGAACCCGGTATTCCGTCCCCTCAAGAATGCCTGGGATTCCGGCAGCATGCGCCTGGACACCGTGCTCTACATCGCGGAGGAGGATGCCTACTACATCTACTATTCCGGGACGAAACACGGAGCCCAGGACCGCATCGGGCTGGCCATCTGCCCGGCTGGTGCCGACGGCTATTCCGGCATCACGCCGGCGGCCATCCGGCGCTTCGGTACCGTACCCGTGCTGGCGCCGGAACCTGCCGCTCCATATTTCGAAAACATGTCCTCGCAGGCGGCGGTCTTGCGCGAGTGGGATGGTCAGAAAAAACAATGGAACTGGTTCATGTACTATTCCTATCGCGGCAAGGATGGCGTCCTTCCGGGCATCCGCCTGGCGACCTCGACCGACGGGAAGTCTTGGACCCGGCAGTTCAATGAACAGGATCGACGCGGCATGGGCCAGATCTTCAAGTCCACGCCCGGAGCCTACTACGAATGGCACCAGGTCCAAAAAATTGGCGACACCTATCTGCTGTTGATCGAGGTTGGCATTGCCAGAGGGAAACGCTGGCGCCCCGTCATCGCCGTCAGCAAGAATCCCACCGCCGGTTGGGTCCAGACCGATGTGGACGCCATGACCCAGACCAAGTGGCCGGGAATCTATCGGGATGACACCATCTATCATGTTGCCACGCCTGCGCTTTATCAAATCGAAGGAAAATGGTATCTCTATACGCAGGCTTGTCCACTGCCCCGCAACGGCAATTACATCGATGGTGAATGGGATATGTGGTGTTTCGCGTGCGACCGGCTGATCCCGACCCTGCCCGGCTTTCAGAGCGTCTACATCCCTGGCCTGCCAGCGGCGGTGACCGACGGGAAATAAACTGCCGAGCATCCAGAAAGCAAATTCCTACCGGCACCTGCTTACATCAGGACTTCTCGGATTGTCACAATGTCTAAGGGACTTGGCGCCCCGAGAAGGGGAGTGCGGGCCGGAGGCACGTTACTCCGGCCTCAGTGCATGGCACTCGCCTTGAGCAGAGCCTCGTGTACCAGTTCATCTTCCTCGGGCGTGACGGCCAGGGGCTTGCCGGTGCGGACGCACTCGGCCAGCGCGGCGAACTCGGGGGCATACCGTTGGTAGGGTGGAAAGTTGATGACTTGGCTGCCTTTCTTGTACGGGCCGGCTTCCTTCGCGAGTTCCACGGTCAACACTGGTTGCTCCAACGGCTTCACGATGGCGAACCCGTTGGTGCCCTGAATCTCAAACGTCCGGTGCGCTCCGGCGAGGGGCTGCATCGCGGCGCTGCTGATGATGCCGATGGCGTGCGGGAAGTCGAAGACGGCCACGCAGTTGTCCGCCAGGGCGTCGGCGTCCTTGCTGTCGTGGCGCAACACGGGGGTGATCATCGCGTGTTTGCCCAGCAGCCGGATCAGGGGATCAATCAGGTGGCAGCCGAGTTCGAACATCGTGCCGCCCGCAATCTCGCCGAACGAGCGGCGGCCCTCGGCGTTCAGACTGGTGTTGATGACGCCGCGCACGAAATGCACGTCGCCCAGCCAGCCCTGCCGGGCGGCTTCGAGCGCGGCGTTGATGCCGGGGTTGAAGCGCCACATGTAACCCATCTGCATCAGCACCCGCTTGTTCCGGGCCAGTCCGAGCAGTTCGCGGAATTCCGCCAGCGCGATCGTCGGCGGTTTCTCGACATGAACGTGCTTGCCGGCCTGGAGCGCGGCCTTGGCCAGTTCGTGGCGATCCTTGGCATCGCATTCAATGGCGATTACTTCACTGGCGGCGAGGACTTCCTCCTTGCTCAAGGCTTTCACCCCGAGCTTCTCGGCCGCCGCGCGATGGGTGGCGGCCGGCTCGAACACCCCCACGCATTCCCAGTCTGGTGATTGGGTGGTCAGTTTCACCTTCGGCAGGGCGTGTGAATGGCTGCAACCGAGGAAGCCGATCCGCACGCGACGCGGGGCCTCGGCAGCCCCGAGGGTCAATGCGACAGACGAAACGGCGGCGGTCTGGAGGAAGGTGCGACGGTGCATAGTGTGGGGGCGATGTTTGCGCGATTGGCGTTTCCGGGCAACAAAAAGGCCCGCGAGACAGCTCGCGGGCCGGAGGGTGGAGAGTGACGGCTTACTTCGCCACGGAGCCGGTCAGGCCGGCGTCCTGCAAGGCACTGAAGACGGCCTTGGCGCTGAAGTCACCGGTGACCTCGAAGGTCTTGGCGTTCTTCTCGGCGGTGTTGCCCTTGACGCCGGGCACCTTGGACAACGCGTTCTGCACGGCGGTCACGCACTTGCCGCAGCACAGGTGGACGCCTTCGACCTTGAGCGAGGCGACTTTCGCATCCTTCGCGCCGCTGTCAGCGAGCTTGATGGAGCCGTCGCTGGACTTGCCGTAGTAGCCGGCATGTACGAGAGCGTTGACGGTCTCCTGGATGGTTTCCTTCTTGCTGGCGGAGATGGTGACGGTGCCGGCGTCCTTGTCCACGGTGACGGACGCGCCGCCGACTTTGGCGGCGGCCTTCTCGACGCCCTTGACGCAACTGCCGCAGCAGAGGTGGACACCGGAAAGTTTGATCTCATCCGCCTGAACGGCGAGGGCGGCGGTGAGGGTGAAGAGGCTCAGGGCGAGACGGAGTTTCATTTGGGTTTGCAGGTATTTGGGTTAACTGACGGGGAGACTGACGAAGAAGCTACCGCGGGGATTCAGCCGCCGGGGACCGGACCTCAGCGCGTCGCCCGGGCGACGTTGATCTGGTCGCGGAGGCGGCGGTTGTCGGCCCGGATGCGGGCGGTGAGAGTTTTGCAGATGGCGACCAGGAACGGGGTGGCCAGTTCGGGCGCTTCCTGGATGAGCTGCTGGAAGTTCTTCGCGGAGATCTTGAGGAGGACGGAGTTCTGGTTCGCCACGACATCCGCCGAACGCGGACCGTGGTCAAACAGGGAGATGTCACCGAAGAACTCGCCGGCCAACAAGGTGACCAGCACGGTCTCTTTGCTGCCAATCATCTGGCGCACGCGCAATTCGCCCTCAAGGATCAGGAACATCGAGTCGCCGGGATCGCCTTGTTTGACGACGGTGTGAAACTGCCGGACGTTTTCCACCTCCATGAACTGGGCAAACCGGCCGAGCTGCTGGTCGGTCATTTCGCCCAGGATTTTCACCCGCCGGAGGGCACCGGGCTTGATGCCGGCAATCAGCGGGGCAGGGGCGGCTGCGGCTCCAGCTCCGCCCGGCTGGACGGCATTGAAGACCGCCCGCAATTCCTTCATCACGCCGGCCGGGCTCCACTTGTTCTCGTGGCAACTGAACACCCAGGTTTCCCCCAGCACGCGCTCGTCCCGCACCCATTCGGCCAGGGTCGGCAAGTCCACCGGACCATAGACGACATCGTCCACGGCCCAGATTTTAAAGCTGATTTCTTGAGCTGCCTGATCCACGCGGTCCCTCTACGTATTCTGGTATGTTGAGAAGAGAATCGGCAAGTGGGACGCGAAGGTAAAGGGAGAATTTCGCCCGTCCACCGGCTACATCTGCTCCGTGGTCTGGATACCGAGCACTTCCAGCCCCTGCTTGAGGACGCGACCGGTGAGATCGCATAGCAGCAGGCGCGTGGCGCGTTCAGCCCCTTCGGCCTTGAGCACCGGGCAGTTCTCGTAGAAGCGCGCGAACAAGCCCGCCAGGTCGTAGAGGTAATTGCACAGGAAGTTCGGGCGGTATTCCTCTGCGGCGGCTTCCAGCACGAGGCCGAAGTTCAAGAAGTGCTTCGCCAACGCCAGTTCTTCCGCAGCCACGAGCTGCAACTCAGTTTCCTGACCCCGGGCTTCAGACGCCTGCTTCCGGAGGACGCTCTGCACGCGGGTATAAGCGTAGAGCAGATACGGCGCCGTGTTGCCTTGCAGCGCGAGCATCTTGTCCCAACTGAACATGTAATCACTCTGCCGGTTGGGCAGCAGGTCGGCGTACTTCACCGCACCCAAGCCCACGACTCGCGCGATTTCCTTCCGCTCGGCTTCGGGCAGGTCAGGGTTCTTTTCCGTGACCACTTTCAAGGCGCGTTCCTCCGCTTCGTCGAGCAGCTCGCCGAGTTTCACCGTGTCGCCACTGCGGGTTTTGAACGGCTTGCCGTCTTCGCCGAGAATCTTGCCGAAGCCCACATGCACGAGCTTCACCTTCGCGGCCGACTCAGGCTGCCAGCGCGCGAAAGTGAGGAACAGCTTCTTGAAATGCGGCGCCTGTCGGTCGTCCACCACGTAAACGATCTCCGCCGGGGCCCACGTCTTGAGCCGGTAATCGATCGTTGCCAGGTCCGTGGTCATGTAGTTGAAGCCGCCATCGCTCTTGCGTACGAGCGCGGGGTCCGCGATCCATTCGCCGTCGCGGTTGACGAGGAAGGGGTCTTGCTTCGGAGGGAGTGAGCCGTCGCTGAAGACGCCGACGGCGCCTTCGCTCTCCCGCGCGATGCCGCGTGCCAGCAAGTCCTCCACCACCGGACCGAGCTGCGGGTTGTAAAAGCTCTCGCCCAGCGCGTGATCGAACTTCACGCCCAGCCGGCCGTAGATCGCGTCGAATTGGACCTGCGACACGCGGATCATCTCCTGCCAGACGGCGATGTTGTCGGCATCGCCAGCCTGGAGCTTGACCAGTTCCTGCTTCGCTTCTTCGAGCCGCGCGGGATTCGCATCACACTCGGCGTTGATGACCTTGTAGAGCCGTTCCAGCTCGGCGATGGCGTCGGCGGCCAGTGCGTCGCGGTCGAGGATTTGCTTCCAGCCCAGCAGGAGTTTGCCGAATTGCGTGCCCCAGTCACCGATGTGGTTGTCCGAGATGACGCGGTGGCCGAGCAACCGGAAGATGCGCTGCAACGCGTCGCCGATGCCCGTGGACCGGATGTGCCCCACGTGCATGGGCTTGGCCACGTTGGGGGAACTGAAGTCGATCACCACGGTGCGCGGCTGCGCGGCGGCGGCGTAGAACAAATGCTCCCCCCGGCCCGCTGCCTGCAAGGTCGCTGCGAGAGCGGCGGGGCGCACCCGGAAATTGAGGAAACCTGGACCGGCAATGTCCACGGCGTCGCAGACATCCGCCACGTCGAGTGCAGCCTTTACCTGCTCGGCGAGCTGGCGGGGGTTCAGCTTGCGCTGTTTGGCCACCGCGATGAGGGCGTTGGACTGATAGTCCCCGTGACGCGCATCCGGGCACGGACGCACGAGAATGGCGGCGGTTTCCGCGTCCGGCAATACAGTGCGGACGGCGGCTTGGAGGCGGGCTTGAAGGGTCAGGTGCAACATGATTTCCGCAAAGGGGGAGCAGATTAATGACCGCCGCGCTAGGGGTCGAGTGCAAAGGGGGCGCATCTCGACACTGCCCCCGGAGCGCGGCTGTGTCCCGCTCGGCGCGGGATCAGCCGCAGCATCAGCAGAATGCCGGACGGGGACGGAACGCCACAACTCCACCTGCCAGGCGCAGCCGCTGCGGCTGGTCTCCGCGACACAGCCGCGCTCCGCAAGATTTCGTTCTCGGGGGCAGTGTCAAGATTCGCCCAGTGCAAAGGGGACAAGCGGCGGAGAATCGACTCCAAGACGAATGTTCATCCTCCGAAGGTTGGGCAGAGGAATTTGGGGCAGGGAGAATTGAGCCCGAATTCCGAAGAGAAAACCGCGGATGACGCGGATGGCGCGGATAAAGAACCGGTTACGCAAGCTCGCTATTGGCTGGATGAGTTCCCCACCGAAGCAATTGCCCTGGGACAGTTTGGGGTGAATCCAGCCTGCCCCGCACCGTCCATTGCTCATGCTGCTCGTTCAAAACGGACGGTCGTCGTTCACCTGTCAGGGTGTATCGCGGCGTTCGGCGTTGAAGGCGGGGTTCCTCGGTGCACTGGGTTTGAGTTCGGCAGATTTACTGCGCTTGCAGGCGCAGGGTGCGGCGCAAAAGAAGGGCAAGTCGGTCATTCTTCTCTGGCTGGACGGCGGGCCAAGTCATTTGGAGACGTACGATCCCAAGCCCGAGGCGACCAGTGCGTATCGCGGGCCGTGGGGCGCAATTGAGACGAACGTTTCCGGCATCCGCATTTCGGAGCAGCTTCCCTTGCACGCGAAGCACGCCGACAAGATGGTTTTCCTCCGCTCGGTGCATCACAAGACCGGCGATCATTTTGCCGGTGGGCACTGGATGCTCACGGGCCGTTTTGGTTCAACCACGACGGACAAGGAGCAGAAGTATCCCTCGGTCGGCTCCATCGTGTCACGTACGTGCGGGCCGAATGCGCCCGGACTGCCGGCCTATGTCGGCTTGCCGGCGGCGCAAAGCATTTACCTCTTTCCCGGTTATCAGGGGGCGGCGTATCTGGGGCCGGCTTTCAATCCATTCGATGTCAACACGGCCCAGAAGTATCTCGCGGCGAACCATGCCGGGCCGGTGCAAAAGCCGCAGTGTCTCGACAACTTCTCCGGGGACGTGGCACGCACGCAGTCACGCGTGGACCTGCTGTCGCAGCTCGACGGCTTCCGCCGCGGTCTGGATCGCGGCCGGCTGATGGATGCGATGGACCGTTACCAGCAGCAGGCGGTGGACATGGTCACCGGCAACCGGGCGCGGGCGGCGTTCGACATCGAGCAGGAGGACGCGAAGACCCGGGACCGTTACGGGCGTGGACCATGGGGCCATTACACCTTGCTGGCCCGCCGGCTTGTGGAGTCCGGGGTGACCTTCGTTACAGTGGACATGCCGCACTGGGACGATCACTCGGGCATCGCCAAGGGCCACGGTTACAAGCTGCCGGTACTGGATCGCGCGGTGGCGGCTTTACTGGAGGATTTGAGCGAGCGCGGGATGTTGAACGACGTGCTGGTGATGGTGATGGGCGAGTTCGGCCGCACGCCAAAGATCAACGAGGGACAACCGGGCATTCCCATTCCGGGCCGGGACCATTGGGGTGATGTTTTCTCCGTGATGCTGGCCGGCGGCGGGCTCAAGACGGGGCAGGTGATCGGGGCGTCCAGTGTGAACGGTGAGTTTCCCGTCGAACGACCGCTGACGCCGGCGGACGTGCTGGCGACCGTCTATCACGTGCTGGGGATTGACCCGGAAAAGACCTTCGATGACTTCGCCGGACGGCCCGTTCCGATCATCGATGGGGGGCAGGCCATCCGCGAGATCATTTGACCCCTTTTCGGTTTCATCTTTCTGATGAAGCCTTTTTGTTTGCCGGGAACCGCGCACCTCTTTAGCGTCGCCGTCGCTGCTGGCCGGCAAATCCCGACCCCGTCCCCGTGGCTAATGTTGAGCTATGAACCATAAACCGCTGACGACCTCTGAACTTGCTGAATTGACGGCCGGACTCCACCGGCTTTCGCGGAACCTCTGGTGGACCTGGAACCAGGAGCCGCAGGAGATTTTCCATGATCTCTCGCCGCGCGGTTGGACGAATCTCTACCACAACGCCGTCGCCATCCTCCACGAGGTCTCCGACTACGAACTGCGGATGCGCCTCCAGGAGCCGGAGTTCGCCGAGCGCGTGCGCGTGGTGCTCAAGAACTTCGACAATTACCTGAAAAGCACGGACACTTGGTGCGCCCAGAACGCCCCGGAACTGCTCAAGAATCCCGTGGCCTACTTCAGCGCCGAGTTCGGCTTCCACGAGACGCTGCCCATTGCGGCCGGCGGCCTCGGGATGCTTGCAGGCGACCATGCCAAGGCGGCGAGCGACCTCGGTCTGGGGTTCGTTGGCATCACCCTTTTCTACCGCGAAGGTTACTTCCAGCAGACCGTCAACGCGGACAACTGGCAGACGGAATTTTACTCGCAGCTCAACCCGCAGAACCTCCCCATCGAGCCGGTGCTCAAGCCCACGGGCGAGCCGCTGGTTTGCACCGTGAAGGTGTCCACCAGCACCGTGAGCTTCCGCGCCTGGCGCGCGAACGTCGGCCGGTGCCCGGTCTATCTGCTCGACGCGAACCTGCCCGAGAACGAGCCTCATCAGCGCGACCTTACGCTCCGCGTTTACGGCGGTGATACGACCACGCGCGTGATGCAGGAAATCCTGCTGGGCGTCGGGGGCGTCCGTCTGCTGCGTGAACTGGGTCTGCAACCTTCGACCTTCCACATGAACGAGGGCCATGCGGCGTTCCTGACGCTGGAACTCGCCCGTGAGAAGATGGCTGAGGGCAAACCCTTCGCCCAGGCCTGGACCGAGACGGCGAAGCAATGCCTCTTCACGACCCACACGCCGGTGGAGGCCGGGCACGATCGCTTCAGCAGCGATCTGATGGCCTTTGCCGCGAACAAATTCTGCTCGAACCTGAAGCTTTCCCATCAGGAATTGATGGGCCTGGGCCGGGTGAATCCGAACGACCTGAACGAGCCGTTCTGCATGACGGTACTCGCGCTCAAGGGCTCCCGCGCCGCCAATGGCGTGAGCGAGCTGCACGGCGCAGTCAGCCGCGAAATGTGGCAGTGTCTCTATCCCGGCAAGACCGTTGAAGAGGTTCCCATCGGTCATGTCACCAATGGCGTCCACGTGGCCGGCTGGATGAAGGGCACCGTCCGCCGCTTCTGGCGCAAAAAACTGGATACGGCACACGAGCAACCCGACACCTCGACCACCGAGACCACCCGCTTCTGGAAGAGCAAGCCATCCATCGATTGGGAGCGCGAGGTCAACTCGCCCGAATTCTGGGCGCGCATGGCTGACACCACGTTCATTCCCGACGAGGAACTGTGGTCGCTGCGTTATCGGCTCCGCCGCGAGTTGATCGAATTCACCCGCCGCCGGTTGTTGTTGCAGGGCCAGCGACTCGCGCAGAGTGATTTCATCGCGTTCGACCACATGTTGAACCCCGATGCGCTGACCATCGGTTTCGCCCGCCGGTTCGCTACCTACAAGCGCGCACCCCTGATCTTCCAGCAGTTTGAGAATATCGTGCGGCTCGCCCACGACAAGCAATGCCCGGTGCAGTTCATCTTCGCCGGCAAGGCGCACCCGCGCGACGACGAGGGCAAGCGCTTCATCCAGCACATCATCCACCTCAGCAAGTTCAGCGACCTGAAGGGCCACCTGTTCTTCATCGAGAACTATGATGTGCATGTGGCGCGTCAGATGGTCTCCGGCTGCGACGTGTGGCTCAACAATCCGCGTCGTCCGCTCGAAGCCTCCGGCACCAGCGGCATGAAATGCGGTCCGCATGGCTGCCTCAACATGAGCATCATGGACGGCTGGTGGCGTGAAGGTTACGACGGCACCAACGGGTTCTCCATCGGCGATGACACGCATCCCGCGAACATCGAAGAGCAGGACCGTCGGGACAGCGCGAACACCTTCAAGGTGCTCACCGAGGAAGTCATCCCGTGCTTCTACAACCGCGACTCCACGGGCATCCCGCGTCAGTGGTTGGGCAAGATCCGCCGCGCCATGACCACGCTCGTGCCGCAGTACAGCACCTGGCGCATGGTGCAGGAGTACACGCGGAAGTACTACCAGATGAAGTAATCGTTGGTTGCTTCGCCCATCCAGAGCCCGCGCCTTTTTCGACAACCGGAAAGGAGGCGGCTGGTGGTCGGCGCGAATTAGGAAAATCCCTGAACCTCCGAACGGGTTGAAACAAACCCCGGGTGAGGCAGTGTCCTGGCATGAAATGCCCGGTGGACGACACTTCCTTGTGCGAGGCCGAACGTGGCGGATTCAAGCCGGCCGCCTGCCCGAGTTGTCAGGGCCTCTGGATCACCCGTGACACGCTGAGCCGCGCTTTCGCTTCGCGCCATCCGCCGGAGACCCTGGATGCGGCGGAACCACAGCCGCCGCAGCTCAAACCCGGCCCGGGGCGGGTGCGGCTTTGTCCTGGCTGCAACTACCAGCTCGCCGTTCGCTGGCTGCATGGCATCGAGATTGATGTCTGCCAGAAGTGTCAGGGCATCTGGCTGGATGCCGGTGAGCTGCGGCAAATCATTGCCAGCCATCGCCAGCGCAACACCTCGGTCCCCGGCATCGTTCAGCCGCCGTTGACGAAGATTGCCCCCACGAACCGGCCAGCGGAATGGTTTGATCTGGTTGATTTTCCATGCATCGATTTTCTCTCACCACTGGGTGAAATTCTCGGCGTCATGGCCAGCAACGGGGTGGATGCTTCGCAGGCGGTTGTGGAGTTCCTCGGCGAAGCGTTGTCTTTGCTCGACTGGTAGGCCATTCTTACGACGGTGACTGACATCAAATCCCTCAACCGTACCGAACTGGAAGCCCACCTGAAGGCGTGGGGCGAACCGGCCTATCGCGCCGGGCAGGTGCTCGACTGGCTCTACAAGCGCCGCGCCGCGAGTTGGGACGCGATGACCAACTTGCCCAAGCCCCTGCGCGCCAAGCTGGCCGAAAGCTTTTCCCTGCGCGTGCTCGAACTCGTCCGCAAGCAGGGTGCCCGTGACACCACGCAGAAGTTTCTCTGGCGGCTCGGGGACGGTGCACTCATTGAAAGCGTCCTGATTCCTGCCAACCCGGCGTTGTTCGGTGAAGCCAGCGACCGCCACACGCTCTGCGTCTCCACCCAGGTCGGCTGCGCCTACGGTTGCAAGTTCTGCGCCAGCGGCCTCGATGGTTGGAAGCGGAACCTGGGGCCGGAGGAGATCGTGGAACAGGTTTTGGCTGTGGAACGGTGGAACGCTAATGAGCAGTCGAGAGTCGAGAGTCGAGAGTCGATTGCCGAAGCGCAGAGCCCTCGACCCTCGACCCTCGACTCTCGACTGATTAACAACCTCGTCATCATGGGCATGGGCGAGCCGCTGGCGAACTACGACAATTTGCTCAAGGCGCTCCGCCTGTTGAACGCACCGTGGGGCGGCGGCATCGGGGCACGGAAAATTACGATCTCCACGAGCGGCCTCGCCCCGCAGATTCGCAAACTTGCCCTGGAGCCGGAGCAGTTTCGCCTCGCGCTTTCATTGCACGGGGCCACCGATGAGGTGCGGGCCCGCATCATGCCGGTGAACCGGAAACATCCCTTGGTGGAACTGACCGGTGCGCTGGAGGCCTACCAGCGGCGGAAGGACCAGCTCATCACCTTCGAATACATTCTAATTGCTGGCGTGAATGACGGACTCGACCAGACCCGGCCGTTGGCCGCGCTCGCTTCGCGCTTGAACGCAAAGGTGAACCTCATTCCGTACAACACCGTCGAGGGCCTTCCCTGGACGCGCCCGACCGAGACCGTCTGCGAAGGCTTCCTCGCCGCGCTCGAAAATCTCGGCGTCACCGCCACGCTCCGCCGCGAGAAGGGCGGGGATATTGATGCGGCCTGCGGGCAGTTGCGGTTGAAAACAGAACGTGAACTTAAAGCCAGTTGATGCTAGTGTTTGCCCTGCCGTGAATCGCAAAATTCAAATCCAGCCGCTGGCGATGCGGGCCAAAAAAATGTTGGCCCGCCTCAAGCATGTGCGCGGACTTAGCGACGATGAGAAGGCTTTGCACTCACTGGGCCTGGCAGCCACCCCGGAGGAACGATGGCGACTGATGCGGAATCATCTGCGGTTGTTCAACTCTTCGACGCACTGAAGCGCGCGGACATCCCCTTCATGTTGGTGGCATGTCGGCGGCCAATCTTCAGGGCATCATGGTGAGCACCATTGATGTCGATGTCTGGATCGGCCTGCCCTCACGTCAGTACATGAAGGTTTCCAATCTGTGCCTGAGCCTGGGGGCTACGCTCCGCAGTCCGAACAAGGTTTACCTCAGCGACGACACGCCAGTGGACTTCACCTACGAAGTCACTGGGCTGCCCGCATTCGACAAGGAACTTCCGAAGGCTGAATGGCTTTCCTTTCATGGTCGCCGGATTCCGGTCTTGCCATTGGAACGCATTTGCAAGAGCAAGCAGGCGGCTGGTCGCGACAAGGACAAGTTGCACATCCTCCTCATCAAGCAGGCGTTGAAATGCCGAAAAGCGGCTACGAAATGGCGTTCACCAGCCAAAAGAACTGCTGGCTCGCGAGGGAGCCCCCGTTGACGAAAAATCCGTGCCCATCCAGCTCGTCCGTGGTTGAATTACCCGCGTGATTGCTTTGCTTGATTACGGTTCCGGCAACTTGCGCAGCGTCGAGAAGGCACTGCGCAAAGTCGGTGCAGACCTGCTGGTCACCACGAGGCCAGAGCCGCTGCGCGAGGCGCGGGCCATCGTGCTGCCCGGCGTCGGGGCGTTCGATGACTGCATCTCCGCGATGCAGCGGCAGGAACTGCTCGGCGCGGTGAAGGAATTCATCCAGACGGGCCGGCCCTTCCTCGGCATCTGCGTCGGCTATCAGGCGTTGTTCGAGAAGAGCGAGGAGTTCAACAGTTGCGCCCTGGGCCTCGGCGTCTTTGGGGGAAAAGTTGTGCGTTTCACCGAACGGCCCGGATTAAAGATTCCACAGATCGGCTGGAACCAGTTGGAAATCGTCCGCTCCGATTGCCCGCTTTACGCCGGCATTCCCGGCGGCAGCTACGTTTATTTCGTGCACAGTTTTTACCCGCAGCCGGTGGATCCCGGCATTGTGGCCACGCGGACGGAGCACGGCGACACCTTCGCCTCCTCCGTCTGGCGTGACAACGTCTATGCCACGCAGTTCCACCCGGAGAAAAGCCAGACCGTCGGTCTGCGGCTGTTGCAGAACTTCGTGGGGTTGGCGGGCTGACCGCTTCCTTCCCACGAAGCGGAGCGGGAAACCGTAAATGGGCCGTGTGCCAATTGGCCTACGGCACCTGCACCCGCGTGCGGAAGTAGAAGCCTTGCAGCGTCCGCAACGGGGTCTGTGAACGGATGGTCACCCGTTCCGTGCCATCACCGAGATCTTCCGGCTGGCCGACCTGCGTAGTGCCCACCGCACTATTGAAAGGGAGGGTGGTGAAGGCATCCACCAGGATGGTGGCTCCGGTGAGGCTCTTCCGCCGGATCATGACCACGGACGGGTAGTTCTCCCCGTTTTCGGAGTACACCCGATTGGCTGGCAGCACGCGGGATTGCGATTGCATCGGATGTGTCCCAAAGGCGAACTCCACCACATTCGGCAGCCCGTCGCCATCCGGGTCATCGTTCGGTCCGTCCTGGCCCACCGGCAGGCCCTTGTCCGCCTTCCACTCGGCGAAGGTCGGCGCGGGTGCGGCGGGAGCCGTGATTTGAATGCGCTGGAGGTAGCGCTGGTTAGTGGGAAGGGTGATCAAAACGCTGCCGCCCACCAACGCACTGCCATCGCCAAGCATCTTGATTGCATTGAGCAGGGTGGCTGCGGACCAAGTGTAAGGCGACGTGAAACCTGCAACGGAGGTGCCGTTGCTCTCCAGCAGGCTGACATAAGCGTTTGTGACGGAGTTTACCGTTTGGAAATCACCGACGATTACCAGCCGTCCATCTGGCAGGAATGCCATGTCCATCACATGCCCGCCAATCGTCATGACGAACGAGGTGTCCCGCGAGCCGTCTGGGTTTAAGCGACCGAAATACTGGCCGTTGTTGTCGCTGTAATAGACCTTGTCGTCAGGTCCGACGAACACCTTGAACATTTCGGGGAAAGGCGCGTAGGTCGTAAGGTTCGTGGGATTCGTGCCGTCCGCATTGGACTTCTTGAGCCCAAATACCCCGGACATCCAGAGAGTGCCGTCGCTTTGCATGGCGAGCCCGTGCAGTTCCCGGTTGGCGTTAACCACTTCAGTGAAAGTACCGTCCAACGTCCCGGTGGACGTGTAACGAGTCACCCGGCTGGTGGAGAAGCCCAGACCGGTCCTCCCGAGCACGATCTGGCCGCCGGCCAGGGGCAGGACTTTCTTTACGATCAAGGCCGGGGCTGGCACGTAGGTGGTATCCAGGACACCATCCGCACTGAGCCTCGCGGCGTAGGAATAGGTGTTGGTGCCACCCCAAACGAAGCTGCCACCTACCACGATCTGGCCGTCCGCCTGGGGCGCAATCGAGCGTACCGTGCCACTGGGTGCCCGGCCTGCGTTGGTGGTGGCAAAAGTGAGCACCGGCACGCCGTTGGAATCAACCTTCACCAGACCAAACCAATTACTGCCCGAGAAGGTAAGACCACCATCGCCAGCCACCAGAAACTTGCCATCCCCGGTCGGAACGATGTCGTAGATGAGGCCGGTGCCGTTGTAGGTGAGCTGGGGCACGAACGCCCCGGGCCCGAGCACCGAGACATAGACCGAACTGCTGATGGTGCCCGGGGTGAAAGCATTCGTAACGGAAACCGTGTAGCCGCCGCCGTCCGACACCTGCGCTCCGGTAATGGTCAGCGTGGCGTTGGTGGCCCCTGAGACCCGGCCGCCATCGGTCAGATTCGTTCCGGCATGCTTCCATTGATAGAGGAGGGTGGGCGAGCCATCGGCCACCACGGACAGGGTAAATGACTGTCCTTGCGTAAGGTTGGTGGCCACCGGCGGCTGGATGATTGTGGGCGGCCGCAAGACGGTGAGCTGCGCTGGATTGCTGGGCAAACTTCCGCCGAACGAGTTGCTTACGATCACATCATAAGCCCCCTCGTTCGTGCCGGTAATGCCGGTGATCGTGAGCTTGCTGGTCGTGGCACCGCCAAACTTGCCGCCATTGGTCAGGGGTTGGCCGTTTGCACGCCATAGGTAAGTGAACGGTCCCGGACCGACCGCCGCCACGGTGAAGTTTGTAGTCAGCAAGTTGCTCGTGGTCACCGACAGGGGATGACTGGTGATAATCGGTGGCCCATTGACCGCCAGGGAGACCGGCAGACTGAGCGCGCTGGCGGCGGTGTTCCAGATCGAGACCTGATAGACAGCCGTATCGAGCACGTCCACACCGGTCAACGTCAGCGTGGCGGTATCCGAGCCGGTCACACCCGGGCCATCGGCCATTGGCGTGCCATCTTTGAGCCAGCGGTATTGCAAGCCGGCACTGGGCGAGGTGACCGTATACGTCACCGTCGTGCCCGCGCTCACCGTCTGATTGTCCGGCGTCGGCTGGCCGCTGATGATGGGTGAGCCGGTGTCCTGCACGGACGCGGAAACCACGGTGCCGCTGTCACCCACCGCCACATAGTTGCCGGCGGCGACGGCGGAGGATCGAAGCGCGTTGGCGACATTGGCCACCTCCTTGGTCCAGTTGGTGCCATCGGTGGAGTGAACCACCACCGCCCCTTCGCCTGAGCTGTCCAAGTTGCCCACCGCGATGAATCTTCCCCCCGCGTAACGGACCGTCTGGAGCACGCGGTTGTGGCTCGGCGTGGTGGTTCGCGCGGTCCATGTGATGCCGTCCACCGAGGAGCGAACCGCCCCGTTGTCACCCACACCCACGAAGATTCCGTTCGCAAACGTGATGGAGTTCAGCGTGGTTCCCGACGTGCCACTCGTGACCCAGGTGTCACCATCTGTGGAATAGCGCAATATGCTGCCCGCACCGATGGCCACGAACACCCCGTTGCCATACGCCACACCGCGCAAGGCCGAAGCATTCACGGCCGGCGTGCGATTCACCCAGTCGACGCCATTGGTGGAATTGAGAATCGTTGCTGAATCTCCCACCGCGACAAACTTTCCCTGCGCATAGGTCACCGCGTTTAAGCTGATCATCGTCGGCGTAAGCCGGTCAACCCACTGTGAACCATCCACCGAGGTGCTCACGTAACCACGTCCCTCCGTGCTCGAACCACCGCCGACCGACACGAGGATGCCGTTGCCGAAGACCAACGCGTTGTGGCTGTAGCTCACCGGGGCGGCGCTCCAGGTGTTGAGATCGGTGGAGGACAGGCGGACCTGGGACGCGAGCGCGATAAATCGTCCGTTGCCGTGGCCAACGCCCATCAAGGTGCCGACCCCTGGCAAAGTGTAAGTCCAGTTGGTGCCGTCCGACGTGGTCATCTGAAAACCGCCCACACCGCGGGCGCCGGCCCCGTCCGAATAGGTGATCGCAAAGGGCGCGTTCACCGTGATGGAGCGCCAGGTCGTCCCATGATCTTCCGAGACCACGACGGTCGAATCTTCCGCCACGGCGACCAGCTTGACGTTGCCGACGGTGAGATTGCTGATCCCCACGAGCCGCTTGGTGGTGCCCGAGGTCAGCGAGGTCCAGGTGGTTCCATCCGTGGACTTGCGGATCACCCCGTTATCGCCGACGGCCACGTAGTAGTTGAAGCCCGTTCCATTCATCCAGGCCACCCGGTTGAGCTGGTTGGTGGTGTTGGAAGTGGAGGCGGTCCAAGTCGCTCCGCCGTTGGCGCTGCGCAGAATCGTTCCGCCCGCGCCCACCGCTACGAAGTTGATCGCGTCCGGGCCGGCGAGACTGCGCAGATTCGCCACGGTACCGGAGGGCACATTGGTCCACGCACCCACCCCGGTGCTGTAACGGACGATGGTGCCGCTGTCGCCCACCGCCACACCGCCGCTGCTGTGGCCGATGCCGTCGCGCAGGGTGTTGGGCGTGGGCGAGACGACATTCGTGTAGGGCACGCTAAGCGTCGCCCGTTCGTCAATCAGGCCGCCCACCCCGAGGCGAAGGTAACGTGAAAAGCTCTGGGCGTTTACATACTGGATTTCATCGTAAATGTTGCCGCTCACCACGCCGTTGGCCCCGACGTTGTTTACCGTGGCCAGCGGGAGCACCTTGGTTTGCACGATCCAGTTCTTTCCATCCGTGGAGGTGGTGATGGCTGCGCCGACGGCCGCCAGCAGGCTGTTGCCATTGGCGAACGCACGAATCGAAAGGTTGGGATAGGAATCCCGTTTCCAGGTGAGCGCATCTGCAGAGTAATATCGGTTGTCCGAGACAAACAGCCCGTTGACGAAACCAATGGCGACGCCCAGGCCGCTGACCGTGCCCACCGTCGCATCCGTCGCGGCGGCGTTGGCGAAGGTGACAATCCTGGTTCCGGTGGATGCCACGGCCGCCCATTTCCCATTGCCGAACGTGACATCCGCTATGCCGCCGGAAGCAGGCGTAACCTCGGTGCTCCATGTCGAACCATTGGCCGAGGTGCTGATGCGTCCGTTGGCATTGTTCTGCCCCACCAGCACGAACATGCCGCCCACGAACTTGAGGTTGTTCCAAAATGCGGCGAGAGAGGAGTTCACCACCTTGGTCCAGGCGATGCCATCGGTGGAGACGAAGACCTCGTTCACCAAGTTCACGGCCACAAACGTCCCATTGCCGTAGGCCACGCCAATGAAATTTTGGTTGGGCGATCCCCCCAGGCTGCGGGCCGTCCAAGTTATGGCGTCCGGAGAACTGATGGCCGTCGCGCCATCTCCCACTGCCACATAGACGCCGTTGCCATACGCCACCGCGTTCAACTGCTTGGTGGTGTTGGCGTTGGCCGCCAGCCAGTTGGTGCCGTCACCGGAGATCGCCACGCTGCCCCCGGGACCGACGGCGACAAACTTGCCGCCGCCGTAGGTGACACCCCGCAGACTGGCTCCGGTAGGCGTGGGCTGCCGCCAAACCAGGCTCTGCGCCACAGTCGCCCCGCCGCCGAAGCCGCCGGCGGAATTGTTTGCCGCGATGCGGAAGGTTGTGACGGCCCCGCCATTATTCTGGCTCGTGGTGGAGGCCAGCACCCCGCCGCTGATCGTGCCGGTCGTAAAGCCCGTCTGGTTCGCGTTCCAAGTAATATTGCCGCTGCCATCCACCGTGCCGGTGAGGTTGCCCGTGATGTTGCCGTTGCTGTCCACCGTGAACCCGGCCGCGCCAATCGCGGACTCCGCCACGGTGATCGTGCCGGAAATGGAACTGTAAACATACCCGGTGTAAAAACCGGCGTAGGGCGAGGCGGCCTGAGCCGCCGTCAGCCCCAGGCCGCACCACGCCAGCCAGCAGACCCAGAGCGCGAAGCGCAAACGGGTGGAAGGTGCCTTTTCAGCAGGGGAGGACGGAACACTTGGTTTCTTCATGACAGGGGATTGGCGGTGAGTGGCGAGATGAGGCGTCGGAACGTCCGGCAGACCTGCCGGAACAGCAGTGCGCTCCGAACGTTTTGCGTTCGGACCTGAATCGTCCTGGCCAGATGGACCGTACCATTCGCGATGCGCAGCAATTCTGCTGTTAAGTCAGGCGTTTAATTTCTCCACACGTAACCAAGATAGCAAAGAACCTCCGTTTTGTCAGGCGGGGAAATCGGAAATTTTTCGGACCTGGGCGTAGCTCAGTTGCTTGCAGCGCGTCGCCAGGGGAATTGAATCCCAACGGGATTCCGGCCCACCGCCCAGGGTTGCAAGGCACGAGCTACGGGTGCATCTCGACACTGCCCTGGGGGACGAAAGCTTCCGGAGCGCGGCTGTGTCGCGGAGACCAGCCGCAGCGGCTGCGCCTGGCAGAAGGGGTAGCGGTGTTCCGCCCCCGATCGGCATTCTCATGTTGCTGCGGCTGATCCCGCGCCGAGCGGGACACAGCCGCGCTGCGGGGGGCAGTGCCAAGGTACGCCCATGAGCTGCCCTGGGTCAGCTGAACCGATTCATTAGCCACGGACGGAAGCCGGACGGAAGCCGGATGGGGACGAGCTGGGCCCGCGTTTTGTCGCAGTTGTCTGCCGGCCCCAAACGGTGCAGGTCAAGCCGCGGGGCGAGGCGACCCCGGCACCGTTGGCTCCGGGTTTAATCCGGGTTACATCCGTGGCTCAACTGCATCGTTTCGGCCTTGCTGCGCTCTTACGGGAAACCACCCAGAGAAATCCATTTGCGCCCGCGTCGCCGGATGTTAGTTTGGCGGCGCTTTCCCGTTACACGAAAGCGCAAACCCAAATCGAAAAACTATGGCTCACGAACTCCCCGCCCTTCCGTACGCGCACGCCGCGCTCGAACCCCACATTGACAAGGCCACGATGGAAATCCACCACGGCCGCCACCACAAAGCCTATGTGGACAATCTGAACAAGGCCCTCGCCGGCACGCCGCTGGAAGCCAAGTCCATCTGTGAGCTGGTCAAGGACATCGCGTCCGTGCCCGAGAACATCCGCGGCCCCGTGCGCAACAACGGCGGCGGCCATTGGAACCATTCCTTCTTCTGGAAGCTCATGGCTCCGAATGCCGGCGGCGCGCCCACGGGCGAACTCGCGGCGGCCATCAATGCGACCTTCGGCTCCTTCGCCGAGTTTCAGGCGAAGTTCGAGGCTGGCGGCGTCGGACGTTTCGGTTCCGGCTGGGTCTGGCTCGTCGTCAACGGCGGCAAGCTCGAAATCGTTTCCACCGGCAACCAGGACAACCCGATCATGGGCAAGGCCATCGCCGGTTGCGAAGGCATGCCCCTCCTCGGCTGCGACGTGTGGGAACATGCCTACTACCTGAAGTATCAGAACAAGCGCGCCGACTACTTGAAGGCTTTCTGGAACGTGGTGAACTGGGCCGTCGTCGCCGAGGCTTTTGCCAAGGCGAAGTAAGCTCCAACGATCTTCAAACTACGTGAGGCGCACTGGTCAGGGCCAGTGCGCCTTTTGGTTTTTGGAGGGGCAGGCTTCCAGCCTGCCTTGGCGGGCATCTTGCCCGCGTTGATCTACACGGAAAATTTGCCTTTAGAAAACCCGTTCGCGGGCAAGCTGGCCTCAGGGGCGGCCTGGATGCCTGTCCCACTGGGCTTGTTTTTTAGCCGGGACCGATTCTTTAGCCACAGATGAAACACGGACGGAACACGGAAGGGGACGAGCCCAACACTCGTTGCGTCGAAGTTGCCCGCCTGCACCAAACCGTGGGGGGCAACCAGCGATGCGTTGCATCCCTTGCAAAGTTGGCTCGGTGTTTAATCCGTGTTTCACCCGTGGCTGATGAGTCGTTCAGCTTTAGGCCGCAGGCTCAGCGCCAGTAGCCCGGATGGTGACGGTAACCGCCGGGACCGTAAACCCAGCGGGCTTCCACCCAGACGCCGCGGGGGCGGGGCGGGTAAACCCAGCGCCCGCTCACCCAGACCCAGGAACCGTGATACCAGACCCACTCGCCGCTGACCCAGACGTAATCCGGACCAGGGCTGACGTAAACCGTCTCCACACGTGCTGGCGGCGGGGCCTGGGTTACCGTGGTTCCCAACGGGGCGGCGGCCGCTGCGGTGGTACCGGGCGTGCCGATCATGTAGTTGATGACCTTGGCGCTCACTCCGGCGCGGTTCAGGTCCACGATCGCATCCGCGCTCAACTGATAAACGGACCGGGAGGTGACGATCTGGTTGATGATGACCTCGTCGCTGACCCCCGCTTTGCTCATGTTCTTGATGTCCTCCAGGCTGGTGGGGTTCGACGCAACCGCCGGAGCGGGCGGATTGGGGGCCGGAGGCGGAGGTGGTACCGGGCGATACCGGGCGCGTTCCTGCTGATCCATGGAATGTCCGATCAGCCCGCCCGTCAGGGCGCCCGCTGCGCCGCCGATCAATGCTCCTACGCCCGGGTGACGCCGGTCGGCAATGGAGCCGATCATTGCGCCGGAAGCCCCGCCGATCAGCGCGCCCGACCCGGTGCGGTCAGGGCGTCCATCCGGGGTGTAGCAGGCCGTCAGCGTGGCGGCGAGCGAGGTGGAGAAAACCAGACGGACAAACGCGGCATTCATAATCATCAACGATCAAGGGGTTGGATTGGCAACTCCGCCAAATGTTCATTCTTCGCGGTCAGTGCCCGGCGGCCCAATGGCTCAGGCGGCGCATGATTTCCCAGTTGTCCTGGCCTTTGACCACGTTGCCGCCAATGCCTTTTTCCGCCAGCGCATCATCGGTCAGCCAGCCGGCATCGGTCGCGAGCACCACCCGGCCCCGGCCTGGCTCGGCCAGCGCGAGGAGGCAGCCGGGCTCATTGCGGGGACCGTTGATGGGCTTGGTGGTGACGTCGTTGTCGATGAGGGAACGCGGCTTCGCCGCATGACCCGGCGTGAGGACGATGTGGTTGCCGGTGTAATAACCCCAGTTCAACCCGCCAATGATGGGCGCATCCTTGGGCACGGTAATGCGTTTCATGTCGGTGAACTGCTCGACGAACTGGAAGCCGTAGCGGGCCAGCAGCTTGTTCAGGTCGGTGGTTTCCAAGTTGTGATTCTCCTGGTTGCCGAAAATGATCAAGCCACCGCCGCGCTCGGTGAACTTGGTCAGCGTGGCGATGTCACCGGCGGCCACGTGGTGCGGGGCCGGATTTTGGCCGGCGGCCTTGTCACTGGGGTTGGCGATGAGCACCACGTTCACGTCGGCGAGGCTTTTCTCCGTGAGCGGGTCACTGTTGACGCGCACCTCGAACTCGCCACGCAACTTGGCCAGGATCTCCTTGTAATTGCCGTCCGGCAGATAGCGCGACTCGCCCGGGGCGTTGAAGTAACGGGTGTACAGCAACACCGGCTTCTTCGCGGCATCGGCGGCGGACGAGGTGGCGGGCAGGCCCAACAGGGCCGCGAACAGCAGGGCAAGGCAGATGCAAATCATAGTGCTTTGAACATGGATCAGTCCCGGCGATTTAGGCGGAGACCGGCGTTGTCCGCAAGCACACTCGTCAGGGGGTGTAGCTGGAATCTTGCGGTCCGTCCGTGGCCGAATCCCAACGGGCTGCCGTGCATCCCTTGGTGACCGCAGGTCCAGACCGCTGTAGCCGCTGTAGCGGCGCTCGGTGAGCACCGAGTTGGATGGCCACAGGGCCTTTGCGCGGGCTTGGGCGATCGCACGTGCAACTCGGCGGTCACAGACCGCCGCTGCAGGGCGTTGCGGTCGAGCAGGTTGAGCGCATTCTTCTGCCGTTCACCCGGCTTTGTGTCCTTTGCGCCTTCGTGGTTCATCCCGTGGTAAATCAAGGCTTGCGAAGCCGGTTAAAACGGCGCAGGTTCCATTCACTTAAGCCTCTGCCCATGATAACTGCGCGTCATACCCGCCGGTTGGTCGGTTTCACCCTGATTGAATTGCTCGTCGTCATTGCGATCATCGCCATCCTGGCGGGGATGCTGTTGCCGGCCTTGGGGAAGGCCAAAGAGAAGGCCAAACGTACCCAGTGCCTGTCCAACCAGAAGCAGGTGGCCCTGGCCTTCATGATCTATGCCTCGGACCACGACGACCGTACCCCCTTGCAAGATGCCGGTTCGGTCAATCAGTTCGCCATTACCGCCACGCCGAATTTTCTCGGTTTGCTTCAACCGGGCATCGGCACCAACAGCAAAACCTTCACCTGCCTGGCCGCCCGGCTGGAATGGCAAAGTCCCGTTAATGCGGCCGACGCCACCGATGACACCATCTACATCGGCAACGCGGTGGTGATCAGCACAACGACCGCCACCCGGCGTACTGCCCAGGTCCCCAATCCCAGCCGCATCATTGCCATGCAGGAGAGTTCGGCCCCTACGCACGTGGCGTGGCTGCGTCCTTCGGGCAACAATGCCAGCCCGCGCATTTACACCAACTGGCATTTGACCCGCGATCCCTACACTTATCCTGGCCAGCCCTATCCCTTTGGGTGGGAATGGTATTCCACGTTGCACCAGGGGGGCGGCAATCTCGTTCACATGGACGGACACGTGGAGTTCAAGCAGGCAACCAAGCTGACGAGCGGGGACTTTGGCCTGCTGAACGCGGCCGGTGCCGACACAGACACCGTCGCCGCCCCCTGGACGGACTCCTACACTTCGGCCTTCTGACCGGGGACAGACTCAGCAACGCGATCTATCAGGCATGAGGTTTACGTTTTGTCTTCGTCTCGTCGTCGCGGCCGGATTGGCGGTGACACTGTCCACCTCCGCGTGCCGGCGGAAGCGTGACCCGGATGCGGCCCCGGCTCCCAGCCCATCCGCTACGCCCGCCACCGCCCCTGCCGCTGGCAAACCGGCAGCCACTCCTAACACCCCGGCGGCGAAGCCACCGGAGCCGGTTCCTGACAGCCTGCCGACCGCGCCGCCCGATTCCTCCCTCCGGTTTCCCGTGAACAAGGAGCTGACCGGAGCCATCCACCTCTACCTGACTGACTACCAGAAGATGCCGGCAGACTTCGAAACGCTGGTGAAGGGGAAATACCTCAAGGCCCTGCCCAAGCCACCGCCGGGCAAACGCTTTGCGCTCGACCGCAACCGGATGCAGGTCGTGGTCCTCGACTAGCTCGCGCCGGCCTTCAAGGACCGTTCGTAGGCGGCGTTCACCCGGTAATCCTTCCCCAGCGCATCTGCCAATGGGTCGATTTCCTGCGCGCTGAAACCCAGGTGCAGATGCCGCCGCCAGCCTTCCGCGAGCGCGAACTTCTTCGACAGCTTGCCCACCGCGCGGGACATCTCCTCCATGGAGCGCAGGTAGGAGTTCATCCCCTGGCTCACGTCCAGCCACCCCTGCTGGCTCTGGTGCGCGGCCAGCGCGGCGAGCTTGGTGGCGTGAACGGCGGCTGTGTTCACAAACGCGCCCGGCACGATCTGCCGCCGCAGGGGATCGCACAGCCCGTGCGGCATGGCGTGATACACGGTCACGTCATGCGCGTAGGTCGGGCGCGGCGGGGATGACTGAAAGTTCGGCATTCCATGCGTGAAGGCCGCCGTCACCGCCAGCCGGCAGGTGTTCATGTGGTCCTCCATGTAATCCTGCGGCGAATGCGTGAGGACGATCGACGCCTGCGCGGCCCGGATGACCGCCGCGACCCGGCGCACGAACGGCACGTCGAAGCGAATCTCCAGGTCATCGCACATCGGTGGATGAAAGTGCGCCCCCAGGATTTTGGCGGCGGCCTTGCCCTCGGCCAGCCGGACGCGCCGCGTCTTGGCCGGGCTGAACTCGGCGCTGCCGCAGTTGCCGGTGGAGAGGTTGAGGTAATGGATATCCCAGCCGCACTGTTTGAGCTGCAGCAACGTGCCGGCCGCGACGAACTCGATGTCGTCCGGGTGGGCGAAGATGGCGAGAGCGGATTTCATGCGCGCTACGCAACGGGAAGACGCGGGGGTTGGCAATGCGTAAATTGCATTGACCCCTGCCATAACGCCACAGACACCGCAATGGTCCCTCGCACCAACAGCGCGGCGGGGCCTTTACCCATTCTCTCAAAGCTCAACCTTCATCTATCAACTACATAAAACTCCTTGCCCCCGCTGCCCGCTCTGGCAACACTCACTCAGCAACCCACGGAGCGAGGGACATGAACCGGAGTCGCACCGCCAGATACAAGAATAAGCAGGTTCGCACTTCAAGTGCAGGGCAGGCCTTTGTCTCGCCCATCCCATGGGAATCTGAAGTCTGGTGCGCCGAGACCTTGGCCCAATGATCCACTTGAATGCGAACGCTTTCTCGGTCCGTATCCTGACGTGATGCCGAATAAATCATGACCTCTGCGTCTAAACACAATGCTGCCGGACAAATGGCAGGTTATCTTTTCCAGCCGGAGCGCGCATTGTGCCACCTCGCGCGCAGTCCACGGGGAACCATGGTCGGGATTGAAACGCTCGACGATGTCGCGGTCGTGTTGCCAGGCGGGCAACAGATCCGAGAGCAAGACAAGCACTACACGTCCGATAAGAAGCCACTGGCGGATCGAAGCAAAGAATTCTGGAATAGCTTGCTTGTTTGGCTCGACGCAGTCGAGACGGAGGACTTGGACGTGACTGCTGTCGAGTTTCACTTGGTCACAAACCGAACACTAGAAAGCGGCCTTGCCTTTGATCTGATGCATCTTGGGAAGGCCAAAGAGGCAGCGTTGGCTTTTGCGGCTCGGCTCCGCGAATCGGGAAAGTGCCCACCTGAAAATCTAAAGGAACTGTTTACTAAAGTTTTGGCCTACTCCGACGAGCAATTGGAGAAGGTGGTCTCTCGAATAAGAGTATTTGACGCAACGAGCGCAGTTCATGGATCTGAGCTGCGAAGCTTTCTGCACGACCACCTTCATTTGCCGCCCGCACATGCGGTCGAGATTATTCAGGGCTTGGCTGGTTGGGTGGATGAGTTGGTTCTCGAACAGATTCGAGAAAAGCAGGCAGCTTGGATTACGCGGGAGGCGTTTGATGAACGCTATGTGCGGTTGCTCCACCGTTACCAAGACATTGCCTTTGTGCGCGAAACCGAGGAAGCCCTCATCCCGGTTGACGCGGCAGCACGAGCTGAGCGCAAGAATCGACTGTTTGTGAGGCAACTCCAGTGGATCGGATGTTCGGAAGAGGACGATGACAACCAGATTCTCGACGCGATCGACGCGCATATCCGGTCCGGCTCGGAAGTCGCCAGACTCTCGCAGAAGGGAGTTGTGACCGTCGAAGAGTTCAGGGCATTCGATCAGAGACTTGTCACGTTATGGAAGAATCTGCGGCGGCTCCATATTCCAAAACCAGTTCCGCAATCGGATGATGAACAGCAAACGGTCGGGCGCAACTTGTTGAATCAAGCGCTCAATCATCGTGAGATTTTGGCTGGCCAGCAAACGAGCGAGTTCTACCTTACTCAAGGTGCCTTCCATCATCTCGCCGACGATGCGGACGGTCCGCCACGGCTTGGGTGGCATCCACACTACGCGGAAAAAGCTCAAGCACCGGCACGATGAAAGGAGAAGGCACATGCCCTTAGCAACAGAAGCTGAATTGGTTCAGAACCCTGCTCTGGGTGCCGCACTTGTGTGGGCTTTCACGCTCGAATTCTATGGCCAAACCAAACAAGAGCGAGGACCACTGCTCCCCTTGGCACTTGTTGTTCTGCCTATGACTTTCCATCAGGAAACCGTCGAAGAACTGCATCGGCGGAACTACGATGGTGGTCTTGATCTCGCGCTTGCCGAGAACCGGACGTTGACAATCGATCTCCAAGAACGAGTGCAAGCTATGCTTCCGCAAACCATGCAAAGTTTGAACGTTGGCTTTGCCGCTGGCTTGATTACATATCTGCGAGAGAATGGTGAATTGAGGCCCGTGAGAAAGACCGACCCATTTCGCACGGACAGCCAAGAGGTGCGACGAATGCTCAGCACTGCAACTCGGCTCGGCTACTGGTTTGCAACGATCAACCCGGAGCGAATCGGTTCGCTCCTGCGGATTCGCCTTTAATGAAAGCAAAAGTCTCCAAAATCATTCTGTGGCCAAAGCGGGCCGACAAAAAGCCCCGCGTGATCGCCTTTGAGATGGTTGGCGTTGAGGTCATTACGGGAAAGAGCCAAACAGGGAAGTCGTCCCTTATTCCAATTGTGGACTACTGTTTGGGTAGCGATAAATGCGCAATTCCGGTTGGTGAAATCCGAGACCATGCCGAGTGGTTCGGCGTCGTCGTAAAGATGCCTTACGCCGAGATGTTGCTGGCACGTCGCAATCCCGGGCTTCAAGCTCAAACGAGCGAGATGTATTTCGACATGGGACCGCAAGTTCTAATCCCAGAAGCATTAAACGACCTGCCAACGACAAATGCGGAGACCGTAGTCGCACAACTCAACCAACTTGCGCAATTACCGTCCTTGTCACTGACCGGAGGAGACGAGGGAGGATTCTCGGGCCGCCCAAGTTTTCGAGATACCGCCGCGTTTCAGTTCCAACCGCAACACATTATTGCGAATCCCTACACCCTCTTTTTCAAGGCTGACACTGTTGAGCACCAAGAGAAATTGAAGAACATGTTTCTACTCGTTTTGGGCGCAATTGACGGTCCAACGCTTGAACGAAAGAGGGTGCTTCGTAATCTTGAGGCTGAACTCAATCATGCCCGTGGAGAACTTGAACGTCGCCGACAACGCAGCGTGACTTGGACGCAGGAGTTCAGGGCTTTCTATTCGCAGGCGCGTGGTTTGGGATTGCTACCAGATAGTCCAGAGGCTGCGGACAACTGGACCACCGAACAATACGTCGGCTATCTCACGCCCATTCCTGGTCGACTTAAACAAAATCCATTTCCTGCTGTTGAGCGCGGAGCGTCACGCCGGCTGACACGGGAGATCACTGCGCTTCGAAATACTGAGGATTCAGTCGCAAAGGCGATCGAAGACCGTAAACGAAAACTCAGCCGTGTAGAACGCCTTCGGTCAGCTTGCCCTGCGCGCCGAGTTCCTTGATGAGGTTCCACACGGGGTAACTGCGCTCCTTGTAGTCATTCGTCTGCAGGAAGGGCCGATCGGGCATGAAGTTCTTGATGTAGCGGTAGCGGCCGTCGCGCACGGTGCGGAAGCGGAACATCGTCTCGTCGCAGCGGTCGCGCGCGCCGTGGGTGAACTCGCGCGGGGGTTCCGCGTCGTCGCCGAGGAACACGCGGCCCTGCATCTTGGCGGGCTTCTTCACCCCGGCGAGGGCGAGCGTCGTGGCGTTGAAATCAATCGCCTCCAGTTGCTGGCTGCTCACCGTGCCGGGGCGGAAGTTTTTGAGCGGCGGCAGCGTTTTTGGCCAGTAGAGAATCAGCGGGATGGTCAGGCCGTCCTCGTAGCAGAACTGTTTGCCGCGCACGTGCGCCTCGCCGTGGTCGCCCATGAAGAGGATCAGGGTGTTGTCCGCCAGGCCGTCAGCTTCGAGCTGCTGGAGGATGAGGCCGATCTTGCGGTCCAGCTCGGTGGCCGAGTCGAGGTAGTCCGCCCAGTCCTGCCGCGCGACGGGATGATCGGGGTAGATCGGTGGCAGCTCCACTTTCGCCGGGTCGGCGCGCTTGGGGGCGATGAACTTGCGGTGCGTCTCGTGGAAATTCACTTGTGCGTAGAACGGCTGGTGGGATTTCAGTTCCTCCCACTTGGAGGAATCGTAGGGCTTGCCGGGGTAGGTGAAATTCCAATCGGTCTTGCCCGTGCCCTTGAACCCGAGTGCCGCCGGGAACTCGACGATGTTCGCCGTGAAATAGCCGGCCCCGCGCAGCCAGTCCGGGAGCACTTTTACGCCCTCGGGCAGTGGGTAGCCGTCATCGCGATGCGAGCGGTGGTGATGCGCGCCGATGGTGATCTGGTACATGCCGGTCATGAACGCCGAGCGGCTGGGCGAGCACACGGGCGCGGTCGTGAACGCGCGCGTGTAGCGCATGCCCCGGCTGGCCAACTGGTCCAGATTGGGCGTCCAGACCTGCTTCGCCCCATAGCACGCCACGGCATCCGGCGACATGTCCTCCGCCACGAGCCAGAGGATGTTCGGACGCGTGGCGGCGGATGCGCCCGGTCCCAGGGCACCGAGGAGCAGGCACAAGAGAAGCAGGGCAGGGGAACCAAGCGGACGGATCATGGGGACGAGGAAAATTGCGGACGGCCAAAATGTAAATGGGAAAGTGCCTCACCCAACAATTGGCAATGCGCCGCGCCACAAGGTGGAGTGATTTTTTAAGCCACAGATGAAACACAGATGAAACACGGAACAGCAGGGGAAGGTCAGGTCGCGCACTCCTGGGCACGGCAGCACCGTTGGGTGACGGTGTTCAGTAACATTCAGGATGCGTTCAGTTCGTCCCCATCTGTGTTTAATCTGTGTTCCATCTGTGGCCAAAGAATGCTTCCGGCTTAAAAAGCAAACTGCGTCGCGTTGCCGGGCACCAGCCATTTGTTCGTCATGTTGGAAAAGTCCCGCCACTCCGCGTGGCCGTCCACAAAGACCACGTTTTCGCCGGCGGGAAGGTTGCCCTTCATGTGCGCCGGGTGATCCGAAAAGCCGCCGGCCGGGGTGAAGACATACGTGGTGTACGTCGGTGGTCCCTGGCTGGGGGTGATGTCCACCACGAGTTCGCAGGCCGATGGGTTCCGGCCATTGCTCCCGGTCGTGTCGGTCTGGAGGAATTGTGCCGGGATGCTGCCAGCCTGACGCGGCACGAGGAACACGTAGCCGACGCACCGCTGGGCGGGCAAGCCGTTGTTCGCACCGTAATTCCACCAGTTCATGATGTTCTCCGCGCGCACGAACGACGGGCAGTAATAGAGGGCCGGGTCCACCGGTCCGTAGGCCGCCATGGTGGCGGTCATGTTCGTGTGCATGTCCCACGCCCAGTTGCCGCCGATGGAGGGCCACACGGGGAACTTGTTGGCCCAGTCATCCGCGTAAAGCAGCAGCGCGAGTCCATGCTGACGCTCGTTGTTCTTGCACCGCGCGCGGAAGCCCTGCTCCTTGGCCTTGCTCAGGGCGGGTAAGAGCATGCCCGCCAGAATCGCAATGATCGCGATGACGACGAGCAATTCGATCAGGGTAAATGCCGGCGTCGGACGGGGTCTTTTCAGATCCAACGCGGCGGCAGCGGTCGGCACCATGGCTCGGTCCATATTACGCCTTTCAAAACAGATGGGACTGGCTGGTGATACGCCTCGCGCCCGCCGTGGTCAATCAAGATTTCTCCCGTTCAGCGGGCAACTCTCCGTTACTTGCAAGGTCGTTGGCACCAAAGGCCAAGATTTACTGCGCTGGAAATGGACCCCTGGTTTGCCGGAGTCGTGGTCGTAGCGCGGGCAGCCGTGCCCGCGCGATGGAGAATGCGCCGTGGCTGTATAGCGCGGGCAGGGCTGCCCGCGCTCCAATGCCGTCCTCATTCGCACCGTGACACAGCACGAAACAGAGACGCGCCTTCGCTCACCGCTTGCCTTCCTGCCACCGCTGCCACGCGAGTCCGGGACGATCCGTGCGGAAGGCCACCAGCCGCGTGTTCTCCACTTCGGTGACGTAAACCGTCCGGCCATCGGGCCCGCCGAAGCAGAGGTTGCTCGGGCGCGGTCCCAGCACGGGAATCTTGCGGAGGATTTCGCCCTGCGGGGACACGACCGCCACGACGCCCTCGCCATAGCGGGCGATGTACAGATTGCCATCCACATCGCAGCGATGACCGTCGAAGCCGTGGTCCTCGAACTTCCGCAGGAGGCGTTTGTTCGTCAGCGATTTGTCCGGGGCGAGGTCAAACACCCACACGTTGCGCTGCACGCTCTCGTTCACATAGAGGCGCTTGCCATCGGGGCTGACCTCGATGCCATTCGTCGTGCCCATGCCGGCGGCGAGGCGCGTGGTTTTGCCGTCGAGGTCGATGCGCCAGAGCTGGCCGGTGCCGTCCTTCCAGTTCGGGTCGCTGGCGAAGAGCGTGCCATCAGGCGCGATGGCCAGGTCGTTCGGCTGGTTCATCTGCGCGTTGTGCGCGAAGACCGTGATCTGCTTCGTCTTCATGTCCACGCGCAGCACGTTGTGCCCCTCGTAGTCCGCGATGAACATGGTCCCGGCGCGGTCGAAGACGATGCCGTTGCCCGTGCTCTTGCCGGGCAACGTGAGGAAGATTTCGGAGCGCCCGTCGGGCGTCGTTTTGCCGATGGTCTGCTGCCTGGCGTAATTGACGGCGTAGATGTTGCCGTCCCGGTCGCACGCGGGTCCCTCGATGCCGGGGGTGAACTCGCCGGGCTTGGTCAGGGCGCGCGGGGTCCAGAGCGGTTCGTCTGCGGCCCACGAAATGCCCACGGGCACCACAACGGGCGCGGCCAGGGCGAAGGAAATTCGTTTAACGAACGAGCGGGTGGTCAACATGCGACCGAGGCTAGCAGTCGAAAAGGCCTTGGCAAGACGCGGGTCAAGAGAAGTGGTGGCGACGCGGGTGTAATTTGACACTGCCCCTGGAGCTCCGGTCTCCGACCCGGCAGGTTTTGAAATACACTCAACAACGCGCCGGATCGGAGATCGGCGCTCCGCATGGCCAGCCAAGACCGAGGGCCGTGTCCAGATACGCTCCGGTGCCAAACCGTCTGGAGCTTTGGATTGCGCCCCGGTCTGGTTTGACTAAACATGTCTCGACGATTCCATGAAGATACTGCTAGCCGACGACGACGAAATCAGCCGCAAGATCATTGCGAGCTTTCTGGCGCGCTTTGGCTACGAGTCGCTCGTCGTGCAGAACGGCGCCGAAGCCTGGGAGGTCCTCCAGTCCCCCTCTGCTCCGCAACTGGCCATCTGCGACTGGATGATGCCCCGCATGACCGGTCCCGAGGTCTGCGCCCGGCTGCGCGCCATCCAGCAGCCCGTCCGCACCTACGTCATCCTGCTCAGCTCCCGCAACACCAAGCTCGACATCGTAAAAGGCCTCGACGCCGGGGCGGATGATTACATCGTCAAGCCCTGTGATCTGACGGAGTTGCAGGCCCGTTTGCGCGTGGCCCTGCGCGCGCTCAAGTACGAAGACCAACTGCGCAAGACCATTGCCGAATATGACGCGCTCATCCGCCGCCACACCATGCTGGGCGAAATCGCGGGCCAGCAGGTCGCCTCGCAATCCGCCGCGCGACCGGCCGCTCCGACGGCTCCGCCAGTTCATGCCCCGGCCGCCGCGCCGACGGTGGCCCCCGACCTGGCTGTCCTCCTCGTTGAAGCCGTGCAGGAAATCGGCCTGGGCCAGTCCCAGTTGGAACAGAATCCCGAACCGGCAGGCGCGGCTGATTTTTCCGTGGTGCTGCCGGCCTATCTGAAACGCGACGCCCATTGGGTGGACCTCCGGCTGGACATCACGCGCGGCGGGGCGCACGCCCTGTGCCGCTCCGTGCTCCGCCGGGCTGCGAACTCCGAGCACGAACTCCTCGGCGTGCTGGCGGAAGCCGTCCACCTCCTGCTGCGCGCCCGCAGTCTGGCCCCGGCGAAACAATGGCTCGGCCTGGTGCCGGTGCAGCCGCCCGTGGCCAACCGCAGTGCCGCATTACCCGGGCGTACTGGCCGGCCTGCCCGCCTCGCAAACCCAGACCCTCACCGTGGCCGTGGTGGAAGCTCCAGAAACCAGCCGACCCTATTTGCGGCTTGGTGCGTGAGTGGTTTCAATCTCTTTGCCACAACCCAGCCGTCGTCCTAAGCATCTCCAGCAGGCGCGCGTCGGCGGCGGGGAAGGTGTAGTTCGTCAGGGTCGCGCGGGTCACCCAGGCCACGGCCTGGCAGCCGATGGGCTTGGGCTCGGACTGGACGTCCGCCAGCGTGCAGCGGAAGAAGCGCAGGTGGACGGTTTTCTCCGGGTAGGTGTGCGTGATGCGCTCCAGTTCGTCGTGAACCCGCACGTCCACCCCGAGTTCTTCCTGGAGTTCGCGCCGGAGACATTCTTCGAAGGTCTCGCCGGACTCGCGTTTGCCACCGGGGAATTCCCACAGACCGGCGAGGTGTCCGCCCGCGGGGCGTTGCGTGATCAGCAGCTGGCCGGCGCGGAAGACGAGGCCGGCGCTGACGTCGATGGAATTGCGAACTGCGAATGGCGAATGGCGAATCGGCTCCGGTTCGCCGGCGGGGTGCTCAGGCAAATTCGTCATTCGGAATTCGCCATTCGCCATTACCGGCCGACGCTCTTATAGACCCAGCCGCGTTTCTCCATCTCGGCGGGGTCGAAGAGGTTCCGGCCGTCGAAGAGGATCGGGTGCGTCATCGCGTGGCGGGCGCGGTCGAGATCAAGCTGCTTGAATTCCGGCCATTCGGTCGCAACGACGAGTGCGTCGCAGCCGGTGGGGACATCGTTCATGTCGGCAACGTAGGTGATCGTGGGGCCGGGCGGGAGGACGCCCTGGGCCTTCGTCATCGCCTGCGGATCAAACACGCGGATGGCCGCGCCTTCCTTGAGCAACCGCTGGCAGAGGTCGATGGCGGGCGACATCCGGACGTCGTCGGTGTTCTGCTTGAAGGCCAGGCCGAGCACGCCGATCTTCTTGTCCTTCAGCACCCAGAGCGTGTCGGTCAGCTTCTTGACGAAGCGCTCCATCTGGTCGGCGTTGATGTGCTGGACTTCTTTCAGCAACTGGAAATCGTAGCCGAGCGTGTCGGCGATCTTGATGAAGGCGCTGAGGTCTTTCGGGAAGCAGGAGCCGCCGAAACCCAGACCGGCATTGAGGAAACGGCGGCCGATGCGCGCATCCATTCCCATGCCATTGGCGACTTCCTCGACGTTCGCGCCGCTGGCCTCGCAGATGATCGAGATGGCGTTGATGTAGGAGATCTTGAGCGCGAGGAAGGAGTTGGCCGCGTGCTTGATCAGTTCGGCGGAGTTGATATCCGTGACGATGATCGGCGCGTTGAACGGGGCGTAAAGCTCGCGCATTGCGGCGGCGGGACGCTGCGAACCCACCCCCACGACGATGCGGTCGGGCTTCATCAAGTCCTCGACCGCGAAGCCTTCGCGGAGGAACTCCGGGTTGCTTACCACGTCGAAGTCCACCTTGGCCTTGCAGTAGCGCTTGATTGTCTCGGCAACCTTTTCACCGGTCTTCACCGGCACCGTGCTCTTGTCCACGACGATCTTGTAGCTGGTCATCGCGCCGGCGATGTCCCGGGCGACGCGTTCGATGTAGGACAAGTCCACCGAGCCGTCCGGCTGCGGCGGCGTGGGGACGGCGATGAAGACGACGTCTGACTTTTCCACGCCTTCGGCCGTGCTGCCGGTGAAACTGAGGCGGCCACTGGCGACGTTGCGTTTGACCAGGTCTTCCAGGCCGGGCTCGTAAATGGGAATGCCGCCGGCGCGCAACAGCTCGACCTTCTTCAGGTCGTTGTCCACGCAGATGACCGTATGGCCGACTTCGGCAAAGCAGGCTCCGGTTACAAGGCCGACGTAACCGGTGCCGATGATGGTGAGTTTCATGGCGGGTAGGGGACCGACGCGGGCGCCGAATTGGCTTGGGCCTACTTCTTTGCGGGAGCGTTCGTGGGGGCGGTCACGACGGTGCTGGCCGCCGCCGTGACGGTGCCCACGGCGAGTTTCGGGTCTTTGCGCAGGAGTTGCTCCCGGCGCATTTCCGCTTCCACGCGCCAGACGGTCACGGGCTTGGCCTGCAGGACTTGGTCGTACAGGCGGAGCGCCTGATCATTGCGGCCCTTCTGCTCGTGCAGGAGGGCGATGGCGAGGCGGGCCTGATGGACCTCGGGGCTGCTGCCGTGCTGCGAAATGATTTGTTCGTAGGTGGCGACGGCCTTGTCGGCTTCCCCGGCGGCTTCCTGGCAGGCGGCCACACCCATCAGGGCGACGGGAGCGGTGGGAGCAGTGGAGTTGGCGGCGAGGTATTTCTCAAATCGTGCCTTGGCCTCGGCGTACTTGCCTTCGGCGAAGAGCCGGTCGGCGGCGAACAGGCTGGCGCGTTCCCCGGCGGCGGTGCCGGCGTGGGCTTCGGCGACTTTCAGGTAATCCGCCGCCGCGATCTGCGGGGCCTTGCCGGACTTGTCGGCGGGCTTGTTCAACAACGCCAGGGCCGTGTTGGCGTCGGCTTCCTTGCCCTTGCGAACATACTGGTAGGTGAAGGTGGCAAGCCAGAGGGCGAGCGCGGCGGCCCCGGCATAAGCCAGATGCACTTTGTGGGTTTCCAACCACGCCATCGCTTCGATCTGCCAGGACGTTTCGGTTACTTCTATGGGTTCAGGTTGCACAGATAAAGGCGGGAATCTTCGGAGTAGGCACCAAAAACGCAAGTCCAAAGGTTGGCCAGCTCATGGCTGCTTCACCGCACCGAAGACCTGTTTCAGCAAATCCGTGGTGCGCGCCGCCGGGTTTTCGCGGATGCGCTTCTCCTCTTCGGCCACCAGTTTGAACAGGCCGTCCATGGCCTTGCCCGTCACGTAGCTGTCCACATCCAGCGAGGCGGCATCGAAGCCGGTGCTCTTCCCGAACAGCCCGCCAAAGGTCTGCGCCAGATTGGCCGCCGGACCGGCCTTGGCCAACATCGCCTTGTAGGCGGCGGTCACGCCCGCCGCATCGGTCGCCTTTTTGACGATGGGCAGGAACTGCGCCTGGAGCGCGTTCGTACTGGTGCGCCGGAAATATTGCGTCGCCGCGTCGTTCGCCCCGGTGAGGATGGTCTTGGCGTCCGCGACGGACATCTGGCGGATGGACTCCGCGAAGACCGTGGCGGCGGCGGGCACGGCCTGTTCGGCGGCGCGGTTCATGGTGGTGACGAATTCGTCCGCGAGCGCCTCCTGCTTCAACTTGCGCAGCGCCAGGTCCACTTTTTGCAGGCCCGTCGGCATGGGAATCTTCACGTTCAAGTTCGTGAGGAACCCTCCGTTGGTGCCGAGCCGTTTCACTGCGCTTTCAGTTCCTTTGGCCAGGGCTTCCTTTAACGCCTTGGCGGTCTGGTCCTCGGTCAACGCGCTGAGGGAGGGCAGGGCGTTGGTTGCGCCGGCCTTCTTTTTCAATTCATCGAGCAGGTTGAACTGCGCCTGCCCCGTCTGATGGAGGAGGGTGGCGAGCAGCAGGGTGAGCAGGAGTTTCATGTTGGTTGTGTTGTGGTCTTGAAGCGCCATGGCGTTCGGGGCGAAAGTAGCCGCAATCAGTCATGGCTGCAACCCGGTCCATCCTCATCGTTGGCGCAGGCCTCTTCGGACTCACCACTGCCCGCGAACTGCGTCGGCGCGGCTGGCAGGTCACCCTGGTTGACCCCGGTCCGGTGCCCGCGCCCACGGCGGCATCCACCGACATCAGCAAGGTCGTGCGCATGGACTATGGCGGGGACGAGTTGTGGACCCGGCTGGGCCGGCAATCGGTTGCCCGCTGGCCGGAGTGGAACCGCGAACTGGGCGAAACTCTTTATCACGAGGATGGCTTTCTGGTGCTCTCGCGCGAGGTGATGAAACCCGGAGGCTTTGAGTTCGAGAGCCACCAATTGCTCACCGCCCTTGGCGAAAAGTTGGAACGTCTCGACTCCGCCACCCTCGCTCGACGTTTTCCCAACTGGGCCGCGGATCGTTACCCCGACGGCTACCTCAACCCGCGCGGTGGCTGGGCCGAGAGCGGCAACGTCATCGCCCGGCTGGCTGCCAAGGCGCGGGACGAAGGCGTGCAAATCTTCGAGCAGTGCGCGTTCGCGGGTTTTCTCGAACGCGGTTCACAGGTCGTCGGCGTGCGCACCAAGGATGGTCACGAGTTTCGCGCCGATCTCACGCTGCTCGCCACCGGCGCGTGGACGCCCACCTTGCTGCCGGAGCTTGGCGGCGTGATGTGGGCCACGGGACAGTCCGTGCTGCACTTCCGCGTCGCGAATCCGGCCGCGTGGCAGGCCCCGCGCTTCCCGGTCTGGGCGGCCGACATCGGTCGCACGGGCTGGTACGGTTTTCCGGCGTTGAACGATGGCACGCTCAAGGTCGCCAACCATGGTCCCGGCCGGCGCGTGCATCCGGATGAACCACGCACCGTCTCACCGGACGAGGAACCGCGTTTCCGGGCGTTCCTGCGCGATACCTTTCCCACGGCCGCCGACGCCCCGCTCATTGGCACGCGCCTCTGCCTGTACTGCGACACCTTCGATGGCAACTTCTGGTTTGATCACCATCCGCAACGTCCCGGCTTGTTCGTCGCGGCGGGCGATAGCGGGCACGCGTTCAAGTTCGCGCCGGTCCTCGGCGGCATCATTGCGGACGCCGTGGAGCGAGACTCTGAAAACGTGATCGACCGTTTCCGGTGGCGGCAGCGCACGGCTGCCGGCAGCGAAGGGGCGCGGGCGCGATGAATTTTAATGTATTCGCGGGCAACCTTCCCATGCCGTTGAAGCCCCGTTGCCCCCGTGCGTCCAAGCCACCCAATGAACCCTGACTTCACCCGTCGCGATGCGCTCGGTGCCGGTGCCCTGGCCGCCGGTCTGGCCCTGCTCAACGACGCCGTCGGCGCGGACAACCCGGCCGCGAATGTCGGCGACCGCACGACCACCATCAAGATCAGCGCCCTCAAACCCTTCCGCGTCGGGACCAAGGCCTACATCAAGATCGAGACCAACCACGGCATCTTCGGCTGGGGCGAAGTCACCGGCCTTGATCCCACCGTCGCGTGCGAACTGGCGAACATCCTCTTCGAGCTGCTCAACGGAGAGAATCCCACGCGCATCGAATACCTCTGGCAAAAGGTCTATCGCGCCCATCGCAACGTCCGGGGCGGCTCCTTCCTCGTGCATGTGCTCTCGGCCATCGATTGCGCCTTGTGGGACATCACCGGCAAGCTCTGGGGCGTCCCCGTTTATCGCCTGCTCGGCGGGCCGGTGCGCGATTACGTGCGGCTCTATCCCACGCCCAAGGCCTTCAAGACCGGCACCGGCGGTCCGCATCCCTTCAGCGGCTCGCCCGCCGATGTCGAAGGCCTCGTCAAAAGCATCCGCGATGCCCGCAAGCGCGTCGGGCCGGATGGCGCGGTGATGTTCGACGCCCACTGCGCCGTGCCGCCGCCGCTGCTCATCCAGTTCGCCAACTCCATCGAGCCCTACGACGTCATGTGGATCGAGGAGCCGGCTGTGCCCGGCAACATCGAAGTCTTCAAGCGCCTCAAGCAGGCTATCCGCATCCCGCTGGCCTCGGGCGAGCGCGACCGTACCATCTGGGGTTTTGTTCCGTACCTCCAGGAGCGTTGCCTCGACATCCTCCAGCCCGACTGCGGCCAGACCGGCGGCATCACGCAGATGCGCAAGATCGCCACGCTGGCGGAGACCTACATGATCCCACTGGCCCCGCATTGCACCTGCTCGGAACTCGGCGTCAGCGCCAGCCTCCACGCCATCCTCGCCACGCCGCTCTTCCTCATCCACGAAGCCTACCTCGACGGCCACCTCATGCCCCGCGGCGTCGCGCTGCCCAGCTACACCATCAACAAGGACGGCGACGCCCTCCCGCCGCAAGGCAACGGCCTCGGCGTGGAAGTGGACGAAACGATGTTTGCGAAGGTGAACGCCGACCCCAAGCGCCAGTTCAAGTGGCCGCACCCGACCTATCAGGATGGGTCGGTGAGGGATTATTGAAGGCGGAAGGGCTGAAAGCCTGGCCACGCCAATTTATTTCAGTAAATAGTTCGGGGCATCGTGGTTTGTCCCACAGTTCGAGGGATGCTCACTGCGTTCGCCTTGCTGCGCTTGAGATGGGGACGTGTTGGAACTCTTCCCACTTTATCGGCGTCACCGTCGGCGACTGCAACTCGCCTGCCCGGCTCACTGATGCCATTCGCCCATGAAGGGGTCGTAGAATTGTTTCCATTCGCGGTTGAACCATACGGGGGAGGTTGGGAATCCTTCCTGGCCGAGGGTATCCACGGCTACGACGTAGAAGCGGCGGGTGTCCTTGCCGGCGGAGGGGTCGGTGTAGGTGGTGGCGGCAGGCATCCTGCCTGCCGTAGAGGGCGGGCATCTTGCCGCCCGGATGGGCGTGAGGAGTCCAGCGGCATGGGGGTGGCAGTGCGTGAACGTTGATTGCACGATTTTCTCCGCCGGGCTGGAAGCCACGGCTCTACGGCAGGCAGGATGCCTGCCGCCACGTCTGCCAGGCTCGTTGTATATGGGAGTTCAGGTTGCAGCGAACCTCTCCGGCAAAGCCGGCACGGTTCACTGATGCCACTCGCCCATGAAGGGGGGCGTAGAATTTTTCCCACTTGCGGTTGTGTCATACGGGGGAGGTCGGGAAGCCTTCCTGGCCAAGGGTGCCCGTGGCGACGATGTAGAAGCGGTGGCGCTTGGCAAGGACGCGTTTCACCGCGTCCCGCTTTTTCGGCGGAGCCGACGCGAGCGGAGCAAGCATCTTGGATGGGGGCGGGTATTCGGCCGTTTGAACACGGAGCACTCCCTGACTTTGAGGACTCTTCCCGTTTACCAAATCGCGGTTTTGTGGCATGGTGGCGGCATGACGATTGACGGCAACGCCATGCAGCCCGCCAGCGGATGCTAGCTTATGAGCTTCACTCCCCCGCGGCAGCACCGGAGCGCCTGGTGGAAGACCGGCGCCTACATTGTTCTGCTTGTCCTGTTGACCGGAATCGGGCGGTTCGCCGGCGGCACAACTGTCCTTGCCCAAGCCCCGACGATTACTTCGTTTACCGCCCGAACGACCCTTCTCAACCCAGGGGAAAGTACGACGCTGGATTGGATCTTGGCAGGCGCGACAGGCGTGCGGCTCGACCCTTACGTCGGTCCAGTGACCGGGACCGGCCAGGTGGTGAATCCCAGCGTTACCACGGTTTACACGCTAACGGTGACGAACGCCACGGGGACAAACACGGCAACGGTCACGGTGAACGTCAACCCGCTGGCCTATCAGGATGCGTATCAGTCCGCCTTGCTCGGAAGCTGGATTCGCGAGGCCTTTGAAAGCACGCCGAATGATATCGTCACCGATTTCGCCGCCGCCGCGCCGGGCCGGCAGGGGAATGCGATTGAGGCGCGCTGGACGCAAGGTTACGAAAGTTTCGGACTGGCGGACCGGAAGCCGGGCTATGACGTGCAGTGGAAGTATTTGAACGAGTGCCGCACGGTCGAGTTCGACCTCTACTTCGAGCCGGATTCCACCGGTCAGGATACCCTTGAGTTTGTCCTGGAGGATTTCTCGCGGACGGACGGGTTGCGGATCGTGGACCTGATTCCCGGCTGGGCAGGGATGACGGACGCGCAGCGGTTCGGCCACTGGTTTCATGTGGCGGTGGACATCCCCCAGATTCACCCGACGGTGGCGCGCTTTGGCAGGTTTCTGCTGTCTAACAACACGCCGGCGGGGCGGCCGCATTTTCGGCTCATGGCGGTGAAGCTCGGTTTTGTGAACGACACGACTCCGCCGGTGATCAGGCCGCCAATCCCTTCGGTGAATCCGACTTATGACCAGCTCACGCTGGCCTTCACCACGGACGAGGCCACGATCTACCGGCTGGAGTATGGCGCGACCAACTACGCCACGGTGATCCAGGGAAATCCCGACGAATGGGCCGCCAATCACACCGTGACCATCACGGGTTTGCAGCCCGGGGCCACCGTGCAGTACCGCATCGTGGCGATGGATCACCGGGCGGATACGAATGCATCGCCCAACGTGGGGGTGTACACCAACTACTTCGTCATGCCGACGGTACCGGTCACCCCGCCGGTGATTGCCGGGCTGGTGGCGAGCAACGTCCTTGGGTATCGCGTGACGCTGGTCTGGACGACGGACCGGCCCTGCACGGCGCGGCTGGACTACCACAAGGCCGGCGGGGCATCGCTCACCCGGGCCTTCACCGATCTCAGCCCCAGCCGCGCCGCGTTGCTGGATTTGCTGGAGCCGGCCACGGCGTATTCAGTCGCGTTGGTGGCGACGGATGCGTTCGGCTTGGCCGCGACGCAGACGCTCACGTTCGCGACAAGTGCAGCCAGCACGCCGACGGTGACCGTTTCGTTCTCCCCCGCGAACACGCGGCCCATCTCGCCCTGGATTTACGGGCTCAACCTCGTGGCCGGGGATGTGCCCAACGCGCCGACGAACGCCAACATTCCCTTCCATCGGCTGGGCGGCAATCGCTGGACCGCTTACAACTGGGAGAACAATGCGTCCAACGCCGGGATTGATTATGGTCCGTTCAGCAGCGACGGGTATCTGGGCGGCGATGAGGTTCCGGCGGAGGCCGTGCGGAGCCGCATCGCGAGCGACCGGACCAACGGCATGGCCAGCATGATGACGGTCCAGTTGCAGGGCTGGGTCGCGGCGGACAAGTCAGGCTTCGTGAACACGAACCAGCCGGGTTATCTCACCAACAGCTTCCGGCAGGTGGTTCCGCGCAAGGGATCGGCCTTCCGCGACCCGCCGGCGACCAACGACGCATTCGTTTACATGGATGAATTCGTCTCCGTGCTGAAAAGCCGGTTCACGAACGACATTTTTGCCGATCCCCTCACGCCGACCTTTGTCAGCCTGGACAATGAGCCGGAATTGTGGCCCTCCACGCACTCCGAAATCCAGCGGGGGCCGACTGATCCCACCGACTACATCCAGCGCTCCATCACCCTGGCAAAGACGGTGAAGGATGTTGCCCCGGCGGCGCAGGTGTTTGGTCCGGTGAACTATGGTTTCTACGGCCTTCACAGCCTTTCGGGGGCGCCGGGATTCACTCCGGAGTATTTCTTCTTCGACCGGTATCTGGACGATCTGCGGGCGGCTTCCGATGCGGATGGCCGGCGGCTTCTGGATGTGTATGACTTTCATTGGTATTCCGAGTCGGTGGTCAACGGCAATCCGGTCACCACGTTGCGGGGGGCGAATCTGACTGATGAGCAAGTCGAGGCGATCGTGCAAAGTCCCCGCTCACTCTGGGACCCCACGTATCGGGAGGCCTCCTACATCGCGGACTACTACAACGGCCCGGTCATGCTGCTCAAGCGGCTCCAGGACAAGATCGACGCCCGGTGGCCGGGCACGCGGATGTCCATCAGCGAGTATGAAAACGGCGGGGGCAACCACATTGCCGGGGCCATCGCCCAGGCGGACAATTTGGGTCTCTTCGGCAGCTACGGCATCTACCTGGCAGCCTTCTGGCCGACGGGATTTGGGGAAACGTATCCGTTCGTTTATGCCGCTTTTGACATGTATCGCAATTACGACGGCCGGCGGGGGAGTTTTGGCGATGTTTCCATTCCGGCAGTTTCGAGCGATCCCGCGAAAGTGTCCGTGTACCTGAGCCGTGATTCCAACCGGCCGGGCCGGTTGGTGATGGTGGCCATCAACCGCTCCACCAATGCACAGGACGTGGCGTTCAGCGGACTCGCCGTATCCGGGACAGCGCGCCTCTACCGCCTGCAAGGCACCACGGCCCGGCCCGCCTGGGTTGGAGAATTGCCGGTCAACCTGGCGTCGTGGGTGGTGGCGTTGCCGCCGTTGAGCGTTTCCACGATCGAAATCTTGCGGCAGGAATCCTATGCCGACTGGAAGGCTGCCGTGTTCACCGCCGCCGAGCAGCAGGACGCAGCCGTGAGCGGCCCCGATGCCGATCCCGATCACGCGAACCTGCCGAACCTGCTGCGGTATGCCTTCAGTCTCCCGACGCGTGGCCCGGTGAATCCGCAAATCGCGCCACAAATCATCACCAACGGAGGCCAGAACTACTTCGGCATCCAGTATAACCGGAAGCCGGTGGCGTCCGACCTGCTTTACCACCTCGAGCGCAGCGTCAACCTGACCAACTGGTTGCCCCTCGCGACGAACGCACCGGGTGAACCCACGCGCCTCACCACCCAAGACCCCTTGCCTATTACTTCGGCCCCGGCACGATTTTATCGCGTCCGCGTGCAATACACCCCCTGAGTGCGTTTAGGGAGGTGGTGGGGCAGGCATCTTGCCTGCCGTAGAGGGCGGGTATCTTGCCGCCCGGAATGGGCGGGAGGAGTCCTGCGGCGTGGATTGTCCGCGAGTGATCGAGTGACCGGGCGGTTCGTTCCGCCGGGCTGGAAGCGCCGGCTCTAAGCAAGGCAGGATGCCTGCCGCCACGTCTGCGACCGCTCGTTGTACTTGGAAGTTTGAGTTGAAGTGAACTCGCTCCGGTCCGGCTCACTGATGCCATTCGCCCATGAAGGGGGCGTAGAATTGTTTCCACTCGCGGTTGAACCACACGGGAGAGGTCGGAAAGCCTTCCTGGCCGAGGGCGTCCACGGCGACGACGTAGAAGCGTCGGGTGTCTTTGCCGGCGGTTGTGTCGGTGTAGGTGGTCGCGGTGAGTGGTTCGGGGGTGAGGCGCGGGATGGGGTCTTTGTCGTAGCGGCCGTTCATGCGATAGACGCGGTAGCCTTTGAGGTTGCGCTCGGGGTTGGCCTGCCATTTCAGCTGGGCGGTGGGGCCTTCCTCGCGGAGTTGGAGCCATTGCGGTGACGAGGGGACGGTGAATTCCGCTGCGGAAGCGCCGCTCTCACCGCTCTCGCTGACGGCACGGACGCGATACGCGAAGACCGCGAAACGATAGGACCGGCCAGAGGGATCAAGGTGCTCGGGGTGCAGCTTGCGGTCGAAGACGAGCGGGCCGGTCAAGGCCTCGGGATGGGACAAATCCACGGTGAGGTCGGTGAATTTGGGGTCCTTCACGGGCGCGGTGGTGAGGCGTCGGAACGGCCCGACCTTGGTGATGGCCCCGACGCTGGGTTCGGCCAGCGGCTCGGTCTGGCGCTTGAGCCGGCGGAGCTGGTCTTCGGTCGCCACTTCGACCGGCGCACGCTCGACGTGGTAGCCGGTGGCGCTTTTCTCAGGAGACTTCTTCCACGTCAGTTCCACGCGGTTCGTGGCAAGGACGGAGACGACGAGGTCCTCGACGATGCGCGGGCTTGCCGGTAACGGGCTGGACGGGGTTGCCGCCGCTTTCGCGTCGCCGAGGCGCAAGGCCCACACCTGCTGCTCGGAGGGGCCGCCGGGCGGATGCGTGCGGTTCTCGAGCAGGAAGGCGTTCAGCTCGGGGGCGAAGAGCAGGTTGCGCGCGCGGCTGCCGGACGGGTCCGGCTCGTGCGGCGGGTTCAGCCTGGTCCATTGGTTGGCGGCGGTGTCGAAGAGCCACGATTCCAAATGCGACTTCGCGTTCTCCTCCTGGCCCTCGCTCACGCGCACGATGGCCAGCACAAGGCGGCTGTTCGAATCGTAGGCCAGCACGGCGTCATTTTTGTCCGTGGGCGGGAGCGTGGGCGGCTTCAGGCTGGTCCAGCGGTTTTCGGACAAGTTGTAGGCCCATGTGTGCAGGTCGTTGTTGAACTGCGAGCCGAAGAGCACGTGCAACTGGCGCGCGGCGTCGTAGGCCAGGTTCCCGCCGCTGCGCGACTCCGGCTGGGGCGTGGGTTTCTTGTGCGTCCACGCGTTGAGATGCGGGTCATAGAGGAGCGTGCCTTCGTTGCTCGTCTCGCCGCCGAAGAGGACCGCAAGGTTTTGCGCGGTATCCCACGCAGCGCAGCGCAGGGGCTTGGGGTTGGCGGTGGGGAACGGGCGGAGATTACGCCATTTGTTCTCGGCGAGGTCGTAGCTCCAGACCGAGGAATCGTTCAGGTAGATCTCGCGCCACCATTGCCAGCCATGACTGCCGCTGAAGGACGGGAAGCGCAGGTAGCGGCCCTGGGTCGAAGCGAACACGTTTTGCTGGCCGCAACAGATGCCGGGCGGCTGGGTGTTGGGTTGATGGAAGGCCCACTTCGCCGTGAGCGGTTCGAAGGTCCAGACTTCGGAATGCTGCTCGCCTCCGCCGCCCTGGTTATGCCCGCCATAGCGGATCATCACCTGGTGCTTCGCATCCCACACGCACGCGCCTTCGTAGCCCAGACGCGGTGAAGCCGGGCCGTTGGTCAGCGGCGTGAGCTTTACCCACGTCCGCAGCGGCACCTCCAGCGTCGCGGCCGGGCAGGGCAGGGTGGCGAAGAGGACAAAAGTGAGGAGCCAGATCGGAGGGCGCCAGCGGCTTGAACGGGTGAACATACCAAACTCTGACGCCGCCCGCTTCGCCGTCTTCGCGCGACCTCGGCGGTCGGGACCAACGCACCGGCGCGCTGAGTCAGGTCGTGACGAGCGTCCCAACCTTGTCGCCCATGACGACGCGCTTGATGTTGTGCGGCTTGAAGAGGTCGAACACGATGATGGGCATGGCGTTGTCCATGCAGAGGGCGAAGGCGGCGGCGTCCATGACCTTGAGCTGCTTCGAGAGGGCTTCGTGGTAGCTGACCTGCGAGTAGCGCTTCGCATCGGGATTCTTCTTGGGGTCGCTGTCGTAGATGCCGTCCACCTTCGTGGCCTTGAGGATGACCTGGGCGTTCATCTCGTTCGCGCGCAGGGCGGCGGCGGTGTCGGTTGAAAAGTAGGGGTTGCCCGTGCCGCCGGCGAAGATGACCACGCGGTTCTTTTCGAGGTGACGCACGGCGCGGCGGCGGATGAAGGGTTCGGCGACTTGCGTCATGCTGATGGCGCTTTGCACGCGGGTGGGGACGTTTTGCTTCTCGAGCGCATCCTGGAGGGCGAGCGCGTTGATGACCGTGGCGAGCATGCCCATGTAATCGCCCGTGGCGCGTTCGATGCCGCGTTCACTGCCGGAGACGCCGCGGAAGATGTTACCGCCGCCCACGACGATGACGAGCTGCACGCCGAGGTTGTGGATTTCGGCGATCTGCTCGGCCATGTCCTTGACGATTTCGGGCGAGATGCCGTAGCCCGCCTCGCCGCCGAGGGCTTCACCGCTGAGCTTGAGGAGGACGCGTTGGAATTTAGGCTTGGATTTGGTGCGGTTAGGCATGGCGGATCAGGCGAAAAAGTGGGTGGGAGAAGCGATGGCGGTTCGGCGGCAGTGAACTGAAATGCTGGGTGCGAGCGACATCGTGACGCTCTTGTAACAACCGTACCGGAGGGAGTCAACCAAGGGCCGGTGTGGTGCGAAAAAATGTGCGTCCAAAGCTTGCAACCCGCGAACGGCTGCCTAGCTTCCGCTCCCAATCGGTTGGTCGGGACTGTGCCTGTGTACGGGGCGCCCGGGGTACGTTACCCGGGGGGAAAGTGTTTCGCCATCCGGATAGTGTCGCAAAACTGTTGTTTCTATGAAGTTTAGTCTCCGCCATTCCACCCTGGCCGTTGTTTTGGCCGCGTGGGGTTCCTCCCAGAATCTCGCGGCCCAGAATGCGCCCGTCCCGTTGACCCCTCCACCGGTGCAGCCCGCCTGGGAGGCCGTCGCAACTGCCGGCCTCACCCTCACAAAGGGCAACAGCGATACGATGCTCGCCAACCTCGGGATCGCCTCGGCTAAAAAGTGGAACCAGAACGAAGTAGCGCTGGCTGCAGGATTTTCCTACGGCGAGAATGCCGGCACCAAAAATGTGGACAACGTGAATGGCTCGGCCCAATACAACCGCCTGCTTTCCGAAAACGCGTTCCTCGGCCTCAAGTTAAACGCCGTGAAGGATGCCATCGCCGATCTCGAGTACCGGGTGACGATCAGCCCGTTGGTCGGTTACTATTTCATCAAGGAAACCAACACCCTGTTGCGGGCCGAAATCGGCCCTTCCTACATCCTTGAAAGCTTGGGCGGGGTAAACAAGAGCTACGCGGGCTTGCGCGTGGGCGAGCGCTTCGAGCACAAGTTCAACGACCGCGCCAAGATGTGGGAGGCCGCCGACTTCATCCCCCAGGTGGACCGCTTGAGCAAGTACGTCGTCACCGCCGAACTCGGCGTGGATTCGGTGATCACCGGCGGCTTGAGCCTGCGCGCGGTGTTGCAGGATACCTACGACAACATCCCGGCGCTGGGGCGCAAGTCGAACGACATCCGACTGATCACCGGGATCGCGTACAAGTTCTGAGGCATCCAGCATGCCCGATGCGGCGCGGCGGTCACGCCGCGCCCCGACGGCCCCTTCCATTTGCGGGTGCGGAAAGGACTTGCATTGGACCTAAATTACTGTACTTTCTGTTGCGACAGAAATGGTTAAACGCGTTATGCCAACACTCAACCCAGTCCAGCAGAAGTTCGTCCTCCATTGGGGCGAGATGGGCACGCGGTGGGGGATCAACCGGACCGTCGCCCAGATTCACGCGCTGCTCTTCATCGCCCCCAAGCCGCTGCCGGCCGAGGAGATTTCCGACACGTTGCAGGTGGCCCGCTCGAACGTCAGCACCAGCCTCAAGGAGCTCCAGGCCTGGGGCATCATCCGGCGCGTGCACGTCATGGGCGACAGCCGCGACCATTTCGAGAGCATGAAGGACGTCTGGGAGATGTTTCGCGTGGTGCTGGACGAGCGGAAGAAACGGGAGATCGATCCCACGCTCACGGTCCTGCGCGACTGCATCCTGGAAGCCGACCAGGACAAAACGACCGACGAATTTACGAAGCAGCGGTTGCGTGAATTGGCCGGTTTCTTCGAGACGACCAATGCCTGGTATGCCCAAGTGCGGAGCTGGCCGGCCAGCGCGGTCGTGAAGTTCATCAAGCTCGGGGATAAGGCCCGGAAGCTGTTGGGGCTTGGAGAGTAATTTTTTTGGCGCAGGGTTTCCCTGCGCCATTTTTAGAATAACGAACTTCTGTGAATGCAGAAATAACGGAAACAAAAAATTCAAGCCGTCTATGAAACTCACACTCGTTCATCCGCTCCGTTACTGGTGGCTGCGGGCTAGGGCACGGTTCCTGCCAGACCAACCGCGTCTGCCCCGCGCCCCGCTTCCGCCAACGGCCCCGCACAAGCCGCATCGGACCACCGTTTTCTTTGAGTTGCCGTGACAAATTGCGCCGCCATCCCTTTCAAGCCATGACAAACATTCTAACGCTTCCTGAGCCCACCGTCGCAACCACCCAAGCGCGTGGCCGGGTAACTCGCGAGAGTGTACCGCGAGTAGCCTTATCCCTGCGGGCGGTGATCGACCTGCGGCTGCTCATCAACTACCGGGTGGCACCGGAAGTCCTCGCCCGGTTGCTACCGCCACCGTTCCGGCCGAAAGTGGTGCATCGCTGGGGGCTGGCCGGGATTTGCCTGCTGCGGCTGCGGGAGGTCAGGCCGGTCGGTCTGCCGGCGTTCATGGGAATGGCCTCCGAGAACGCGGCACATCGTATCGCCGTGGAGTGGGAAGATGCTGCGGGGCACACGCGGGAGGGCGTGTTCATCCTGCGCCGGGATACGGCGTCGCGCTTCAACCAGCTCGTCGGCGGCAGACTGTTTCCGGGCGTACACCACGCCGCCGATTTCCATGTGTGGGAACCCGGGAACCGCTTCAAGATCGGCGTGTTCCTGCCCGGTGAAGCAGACCGTCCGTTATTGCGAGTGCACGCGCATCTTTCAGATTCGATTTCTGGCGGGTCAGTCTTTCATTCGCTGCCCGAGGCGGTGGAGTTTTTCCGAGCCGGTTCGCTCGGCTGGTCGCCGGGGCGGACGGCGGGCGAGCTGGACGGGATGGAGTTGTCCACGCGTGACTGGCGCTTGGAACCGCTGGCGGTGGACTGGGTGGATTCGGCTTACTTCGCGGCCCCAGACCGGTTCCCCGCCGGCTCCTGCCATTTCGACTCCGCATTTCTAATGCGTGAGGTGGCCTGCGAATGGCACGCTCGCGGGCAGTTGAAGGCCGGTGACTTTGTCTTCTGACGGCGCCATGAAACTGAATCATCTCTGGAATTGGCACGGGACGATTGGCCGACAGGAATACCTGCTGTGGGGTGCGCTGCTGTTTGCGGGAAAATGGAATCTTGATCGTTTCGTGCTCAACGTGCGCCCAGACGGGCATCCCATTTCCTTCGTTGACTATTTCCAAGCAGGGTTTCCGGCCAGCACATCCTGGACTCCGGAATCGATGCGGGAACTGGGCTGGGTAGTGCTGCTGTCGGCGATTCCCTTCCTCTGGGCCGGAGTTGTGCTGACGGTGCAACGGCTTCGGGCGGCACGGTTGCCCCTTTGGCTGGCGGTCCTGTTCGTCGTGCCGGTGCTGAAGTGGGTGCTTTTTCTAGTGGCGATGGCGGCACCGGGCCGGGCTATGGAAGACTTCGCCAAGTCCAATGGCTGCCTCCCCACATGGTTGGATCGTTTCTGTCCCCGCAGCCGGTCTGGCAGTGCGGTGGCAGGAGTGGCGTCCGCCTGTGCCTTGCTCTGGTTGGCCACGTTGTTTGGGACGCAAGGGTTGGGCCAATACGGTTGGGGATTGTTTCTCGGGTTGCCATTCGTGGCCGGCTTCCTGGCCGCTTTTATCTATGGAGCGCACGAGTCGCGGCGGATCGGCGAAAGCCTGGCGGTGGCGGCGTTGGCCGTGCTGATCGGCGCACTGGGTTTCGTTGCACTCGCGATTGAAGGAATTATTTGCGTGGTCATTGCCGCCCCGTTGGCGGTGCCGCTGGCGCTCGTCGGAGCGGTGCTTGGCAACGTGGTGTCACCCGGGCACTGGCGGCAAGGGGCGCAGCGGATGTTGTGCGCGGGAGTTCTCGCGGTCCCTTTGATGCTTTGCTCTGAACGGCTGGCTGACGCTCCGGCACCGTTGCTGAAGGTGAAATCGTCCCTTGATGTGGCAGCCCGCCGGGACGAGTCTGGCAGCATGTCGTTGCCTTTAACGAGTTGCCGCCTCCGACCGAATGGATTTTCCGCATGGGAATTGCACATCCACAAAGAGCGGAAATGTTCGGTCGAGGGCCTGGAGCGGTGCGGCATTGCGTGTTCTCCACCGGACCGTTCGTTGAGCCAATCGAAATTTGGGAGGAGCCCAAGTTGCTTCGCTTTGGCGTGACCAAAAACCCCCCGCCGATGGAAGAGTGGACTCCGTACCGGGAGGTGCATCCGCCTCATCTCGATGGGTTCCTCGCCTCGGAGCGCGGCCAGTTTGAACTTATCGCCCTGCCTGATGGGGGCACGCGGCTGGAAGGCACCACTTGGTATCGCCACAACATGTGGCCGGTCGATTACTGGCAGACTTGGTCCGATCACATTATCCATCGCATCCACCTGCGCGTGCTCCAGCACATCAAGGCGCGGGCGGAAGCGGCGGGACAAATTCAATGAACACAAATCGTCTCATTCTCGCCGGTGGGTCCGGCTTCCTCGGACGGGCGTTGGCGAAACACTTTCAGGCGCTTGGCTGGGAAGTGGTGATGTTGACCCGCTCACCGCAGCCGAATCGCGGCGCGCGGGAAGTGGGGTGGGATGCGCGGACGCCCGGTGGGTGGACGCGCGAACTGGAGGGGGCGACTGCCGTGGTGAACCTTACTGGTCGCACCGTGGATTGCCGTTACACCGCGCAGAATCGCCATGACATTCTGGCCTCCCGGGTGGACTCCACGCGCGTGATCGGACAGGCCATCGGCCAGTGTGCGCAACCGCCGCGCGTGTGGCTTAACTCGAGTTCCGCCACGGTTTACCGGCACACCTTCGGAGCCGCGTGGGATGAGACGGGCACTGATTTTACGGCTACGCCCACGGTGAAGGATGAGTTTTCACTCCAGGTCATCCACGCGTGGGAAGCGGCCTTGAACGAAGCGGTGACGCCGCGCACGCGAAAGGTTGCGCTGCGCACAACCTTGGTACTGGGGTTGGCGCGTAACAGCGTCTTCCCAGTGCTGCGGCGACTGGCGCGGCTGGGCCTTGGCGGACGGATGGGCAGCGGCGAGCAGTTTGTGTCGTGGATGCACGAGGCGGACTTTTTGCGGGCGGTGGAGTTTCTGATCGCGCATGAGGAATTGAGCGGGCCGGTCAACCTGGCCGCGCCGAACCCCGTGCCCAACCATGAATTGATGCGCGCGTTCCGGGAGCTGGTCGGCATGCCCCTGGGCCTGCCGGCGACGGCGTGGATGCTGGAGATTGGTGCGTTTTTCCTGCGGACGGAGACGGAGCTGATTCTCAAGAGCCGGCGCGTGGTGCCGGGCAAATTGATGCGTGCGGGCTTCGAGTTCCGGTTCCCCGAACTGCGCGGGGCGCTCGCGGAATTGCAGGCGCGCGGAGGCTGAAGTCCGGTGCAATTGCGGGCGTGGCACTCGCGATCGGTTCTGACCAATACCCCAGACTCGACAAGCGGGATGGGGGCATCACACTGGCGACCGTAGTAAAGAACCAAAAACCCATTGAACCATGATCACTCTCATCGTTGGCACGAACCGTCCGGGCAGTAACACGCGGCTGGTAGCACGGCAGATTGAAGGCCTTTACGCCGAATTGCAGCAGCCGGTGCGCGTGTTGGATCTCGCCCAGTTGCCCCCGGAGATTTTTGCACCGACGGCTTATGCCGAGAAGCCCGCCAGTTTTGCGCCGTTCACCGACGCCGTGCTTAGTTCTTCGGGCCTGCACGTGGTCACGCCGGAATACAACGGCTCCATGCCCGGCGTGCTGAAGTATTTTATTGATATGCTCAAGTTCCCCGAGAGCTTCGAGCGGCGGCCGGTGTGCTTCACCGGCGTGGCGGCGGGGATGTGGGGCGCGCTGCGTCCGGTCGAGCAGTTGCAGCAGATTTTTGGCTACCGGAACGCCTACATCTATCCGGAGCGGGTGTTCATCTCCGGCATCGGGAACCAATTGGGGGCCGATGGCCAGTTGAAGGATGCGGAACTGGTCAGCCGTCTGCGGAATCAAGCGGCAGGGTTCACGGCGTTTACCCAGAAGTTCACCTCAAAGTAAGGCACGGAAGACCCTTGGAAAATGGTGCGCGGTGCAGGGTTCGAACCTGCGACCCCTACCGTGTCAAGGTAGTGCTCTACCACTGAGCTAACCACGCAGCGCGGCGTAAAATGCCGATGGACCCCGCCTTTGGCAAGCGCGGACTTGGATTTTTGGACAAGATCGTATTGGTGCGAACTAAAAGGACGGCAAGAGAGCCGGGCTAAAGCCGGCCAACGCGTGCCGGCTGACCGCCGCAACGTGAAGGTTGCGGCTCCGGCGGTGGTTGCCTAATCTCCCGGCCCATGCGTTCTGAATCACTTTCGTTTCTCACCAAACTGGTCAACACTCCCAGCCCGTCGGGGCATGAGGCGCGCGGGCAGCGGGTCTGGATGGATTACGTGAAGGAGTATGCGGATGAGACGTTTTCCGATGCGTACGGCAACTGCGTGGCGGTGCTCAACAAGGGTGGCGGGCCGCGCCTGATGCTGGCGGCGCATGCCGACGAGATTTCGTTGGTGGTCAATTTCATCGATGACAACGGGTACATCTGGGTGCGCAAGCTCGGCGGCGTGGATGCCATCGTGGCCAAGGCGCAGCGGGTGGTCGTGCATTCGCGCAAGGGGCCGGTGAAGGGGGTGATCGGCAACGTCGCGCCGCATCTCACCAAGCTGGACAAGGAACGCAAGGTGCCGGAGATCGCGGACCTGTTCATCGACATCGGGGCGGCGGACAAGGCGGATGCGCAGTCGCTGGTGCGCGTGGGCGACCCGATCACGATGACGAACGAGTTCGAGCATCTGCGCGGGGACCTGGCGGTGGCGCGGGCGTTTGACAACCGGATCGGGACGTTCGCCGTGGCGGAGGCATTGCGCCTGTTGCGACCGCAGAAGAAGCGGCTCAAGGCGGAGGTGTGCGTGGTCTCGAACATCATGGAGGAAGTCGGGCTGCTGGGCGCGCGGCAGATCGCCTACACGCTCAAGCCGGACGTGGCGCTGGTGGTAGATGTGGCGCACGCGACGGATTACCCCACGGTGAGCAAGCAGCTTCACGGCGACATCAAGCTTGGCGGCGGGCCGACGGTGACGCACGGCGTGTGCAATCATCCGGCGGTCATCGAGCGCTTGGAGCAGGTGGCCCAGCACTTGAAGATTCCCCTGCAACACGAGGCCACCAGTGCCAGCAGCGGTACGGACACCGATGTGATTTTCTGGACGCGGGGCGGCATCGCCAGTGGCCTGATCAGCCTGCCGAACCGTTACATGCACTCACCCGTGGAAATGGTGAACCTCCGCGATCTGGAGCAGATTCCCGAGCTGATGGCGGGCTTCGCGCTCTCACTGAAGCACGGGGAGGAGTTCAAGGTGCGGATCTGAACCGCAAGTTTTGCCACAAGGAGGCGCAAGCGGCGCATAGAAGTGAAGCACCGCAAAATGGTTAGCCGAGGGCGCGGGCGAGGTAGTCGGCGATGTGCAGGGTCTCGACATGGGGCGCTCCGGCCCGGTCGAGACCGGCGCGCATTTGGAGAAGGCAACCCGGATTGGTCGTGACGATGCAGTTGGCCCCGGTCTTGAGGATGTTGGCCACCTTGCGGGTTTGCAGGCGTTCGGCCATCTCTGGTTCCGTGAGGTTGTAGCTGCCGGCACTGCCGCAGCAGACGTCAGATTCAGGCATTTCGACGTAGTTCGCGCCCGCCACGGCTTTCACGAGGACACGGGGTGGTTGCGTGATGCGTTGCGCGTGGGCGAGATGGCAGGCGTCGTGGAAGGAAACTTTTATTTGCGAATTGCGAATTGCGAATTGCGAATTCTGGAAGCCGGCGCTCACCAGGAATTCGGAGAGGTCTTTTACTTTGGTGCTGAAGGCGGCGGCGTTGGCGTCACCGGCGAGCAGGTGGCCGTACTCCTTGAGCGTCGAGCCGCAACCGGCGGCGTTGATGATGATCGCATCCAGGGGCTCGCGACCGAACGCGGTGAGATTTACGCGGGCGGCCTCGCGGGCGGCAGCGAGGTTGCCGCCGTGGGCGTGGAGCGCGCCGCAGCAGCCCTGGTCGCGGGGGGTGACGACGTCGTAACCGGCCCGGTTCAGGAGGTGGATGGAGTTTTCGTTCGTGCGGCCGAACATCACGTTCATCACGCAGCCGCGGACGAAGCCGACGCGGCCCCGGCGTGGTCCGATGGCGGGCGAAACTTCGGGCAGGACGCCTTCCGTCATTTCGGACGGGAGCAGGGCGAGCGAATCGCGGATGAACTTGGGAAAGAGATGCTCGGCTCCGGCGCGCCTGAGCAGGCGGGCGGGAAACAGGGCGAGCTTCATCCGCTCCGGATGCGGAAACACCTGCTCGATCACCACGTGGCGGAGGAAGTTTTGGAAGGGCGAGCGTTCGTGATGATGCTCGACGTGGTCGCGCGTGGCTTCGAGGAGTTCGCCGTAGTGCACGCCGCTGGGACAGGCGGCTTCGCAGGCGCGGCAGCCGAGGCAGAGGTCCAGGTGGCGGACGGTGGTGTCGCTGAGCGGCGTGCGGCCGTCCTGCACGGCGCGCATGAGGTAGATGCGTCCGCGGGGCGAGTCATTCTCGTTGCCCGTTTCGAGATAGGTCGGGCATGACCCGAGGCAGAGGCCGCAGTGGATGCACGCGAGCGACTTCTTTTCGTCGAGAAATTGTTCCGGGGCGGCGGTCACAGCGGCGGGGCGGGGAGAATGTGGTGCGGGTCAAAGGTATCCTTGAGCCGTTGCGCGAGCGCGGCGGGCA
>RFSE01000121.1 GCA_009924135.1 Pseudomonadota bacterium
TCCTGCCGTGGTTTGCGTCGTCCCAGTGCCATGCTCACCATGGACGCGCCGCATTGTTCGCGCGTTACAGGAGGAAACGATTTTTAACAGGCTGCTAGGTGGTACCACTTGTAAGCCTCCACCGGGTCTTTGGCGAAAACGGTTCCTTCATCGAAGGCATTACCGAGGAAAACCCAAGCGCTGCCGTACTCTTGCCTTGCCGCTTTCATCATCCAAGTGAGAGCCAGAGGGGCAATTTGTTGGCGCTTTGCCTTGTCTTTCGGCGCGTTCCCTCGGGTTGAAACAACTTCGTCATAATAGTGCTTCCCAAGGTAGAACTGAGCTTCTGGTCCATTGTTGGTGGCAGCCGCTACGTACCATTTGTGACTTTCCTGAAGGTTGTGTGGTACCCCACCACCCAGAATCGATGCATGACCCTTCGCTAAATAGATCTGGGTATCAGCGTCTCCAGCCTTGGCTTTCGCCACTATCTCCTCAAATGGCGTGTCCTTCAGCAGCTTCTGTGATTCAGCCGCCGAAATTGCTCCGCCACGAGATAATAGCATTGCCGAGCAAAAGCAGATAACTGGAAAGAGATTCAGAAAGCGCATGATTTGGATACCTCATCGGACGGTAAGTAAACCATTCTGGTTAAGCAACCCTCCGACAAGCATTTCGAAGCTGCGCCGGTCGCGTCGCCTTGACCCCGGCAGAAGTTCCGTCCCGCCGGGTGATAGTTCACCCTCATCGCCGCCGCGTTTGCTCGACTCGGTGGACAAATTCGGCGTGAGAAATTGCTCCCACGCCGCCCGCCTCCAGTTCCTGGTCACGACTTAGGATTTCAGCGTCCGATACGTCCGTGTCGGGGTTGGGAAACGTACCCAGCAGTGCGGTCACGAGAGCCGCTCGCTTGCGGTTGGGAAGAGCTCTGGCTTCTCGTTCAATTTCGATGAAGCTCATGCGTGAAACCAGGCTGGTTCAGCCCAGCGGCGCAACTGCGTCACGCCGAGTAGTCCAGATAGACCGTCTTGAGCTTTGAGTAAAACTCCACCGCGCCGGCACCCTGTTCCTTGAACGAGTCGGTGCTGCTCTTCTTCACGCCGCCGAAGGGGGCCTGGAGGGCGAGGCCGGTCGAAATCTGGTTCACCTTCACCACGCCGGCTTCGATGCGTTCGGTGTAAAGCATCGCCTTTTTCAGGTCGCGGGTGACGAGGCTCGCGCTGAGGCCCACGTCCACGCTGTTGGCCACCGCGAGCGCTTCGTCGAAGCTGTCCACGGGGATGATGCCGACGACGGGGCCGAAAACTTCCTCGCACGCGATGCGCGCGGCCGGTTTCACGTTCCCGAGCACCGTGGGCTGCATGAAGTAACCAAAAGCCAGGTCGCCATCGGTAAGCCGCGCACCGCCGTAAAGGAGGGTGGCACCTTCCTGTTGCGCGATCTGGACGTAATTCAAATTGCCTTCGAGCTGCGCCTTGCTGACGGCGGGGCCCATCGTGACGCCCGGCTTCAGGCCGTTGCCCACCACGAGGGCTTTCGCCTTCTCGATGAGCTTGGCGGCAAAGGTTTCGGCCACGGCGCGTTCGACGATGACGCGGCTGGTCGCGGTGCAGGCCTGGCCAGTGAGACCGAAGCCGGCAATGGCCACGAGCCGTGCGGCGAGGTCGAGATCGGCATCGGCGAGGACGATGGTGGGGTTCTTGCCACCCATTTCCATCTGGGCCCGGGCCATGCGCGGAGCAAGCTGCTGGTAGAGTTGGCTGCCGACGCCCAAGGAGCCGGTGAAGGACAAGGCAACCACGGAGGGGTTGGTCGCGAGTTCGCCGCCGACGGAGCGGCCATCGCCGATGACGACGTTGAGCGCGCCCTTCGGCAGACCGGCTTCGGCAAGCACCTTGGCCAGTTCGCAGGTGAGCGCGGGGGCCTGGGACGCGGGCTTGATGATGACGGCGTTGCCGCACAAGAGGGCAGGGGCCATCTTCCACGCGGGGATCGCGATGGGAAAATTCCAAGGGGTGATGAGCGCCACGACGCCGAGTGGTTCACGCCGGGTGTAGAGCAACTGGCTGGGGAGGTCGTGCGGAATGGTCTGGCCGCCGAGTTGATAGCCGAGCGCACCGAAGAACCGGAAGATGTCCGCCGTGCGCTGCACTTCACCGGTGGCCTCGGCCAGCGTCTTGCCTTCCTCGCGGGTCAGCAATTCGGCCAGCTCAGGCTTGCGCGCTTCGATCAGTTGCGAGGCCTTGCTCAGGATGCGTCCCCGGGCGACGGAGGTCTGGGCCGACCAGCCGGGGAAGGCGGCCTTCGCAGCGGCGATGGCGGCCAGCGCATCGGCCTGGCCACCCTGCGGGTATTCGGCAACGGCCTCGCGGGTGTCGGCGGGGTTAAGGTTGGTGAACGTCCGGCCGGATTGGGCGGCAACCCATTCGCCGCCGATGAAATTTTGGTAGCTGCGCATAAGGACGAAGGGAGAAATCAGGTTGTCGGAGCCGATAACACCAACCCGCAACGTGTAACCGCCAACCAAGAATCAGCGACGGTCGTACAGCATGCCCGGCACGCCGCCTTCCCACCCCTTGGGGGTGTTCCACGGACGGGAGGACTGGTTGTCCGGCTCGGGTGTATCGCAGCCGGTGGCCAGCAGCGCGAACCCGAGTGCACTCATGACGAGCAGGCAACGACCGAATCGGATCACGCGCGTTTTCATGTTATTTCTGGGCGGGCAGGTAGGTGGAGGAAGGGGTCAGGACGGAATCGCCTTCGCGGATTTCGCTCTTCTTGAAGCCGGGCATCACGTTGGCGATGGCGTAATCCGTCTCGACGCGGGCGGCCTTCACCCGGGCGATCAGGCGGCCTTCCCGGCTGATGGACAGTTCGCCGTTACGCAGGAGGCCGTGGTTCGCGCCAATGTCGAGGATGACGAAGTCCCACTTCGGGTCCACGGCGGAAACCTTGCCCACGAGGCTGGGCAGCGCGACCGCACCCTTGGGGTTGAGGATGGCGTTCAATTCGCCGGAGGTCTTGGTGAGCTGCACGTTGATGACGCGTTGCTCCTGTTTCAGCGTGACCAGCTCTTCCTTGGCCTTGGGCAGGGCTTCGTGTTCAGCCAGGATGAGGGTCGGCGTGAGGCCCTTGTCCTTCAGCACGAAGTACTCGGCCCCTTCCTTGCGGACGACTTCGGTCTCGGCCTTGGCCTTGGCGACTTCCGCCGCTGCGGCCTGGGCCTTCTTGGTTTCGGCATCCGCCAGCTTCTTGGCTTCGTCCTCAGCCTTTTTGGACTGGTCGAGGTCGTTCTGAATCTCGTCCCGCTTGGTCTTGGTCTCGGCCAGTTCGGCGGCAACCTTTTTGGCGCTTTCCTTTTCCTTGCTCAGATCAGCCTCAATCTTCTTCTCCTTCTCGCGGACTTCTTCCAGCAACGGCTTGAGTTTCAGCTCGCTCAACACGATGACGCCGGCGCTGGCGAGCAGAACGAGGAACAGGATAAGTCGGAGGGCGAGCATTGATTTGGGTCGTTCGGTTTAGTCGACGAAGATAATTAAACACGCAACAATGGAGTGTCAACTGCCGCCTTGGCTTAATAAAGCACGGTAAAGCCGCCGTCCGGCTCCGCCACGGCGGCCGCCAGGCCCCATACCGGGATGCCGTCCCGGCGCTGGGCGGTGCCCGCAGGCTTGCCATCGGTGCCGAACAGTTGCCAGGCCAGCGCACCGCCGCGTTGCCAGGCGGTGCCTTCCGTCCAAACCAGCAGCGTCTCGCCGGCTTGGTTGACGGCTGTTACGGGATACTTGCCTTTAACGGTGGCCGTGGGAGTGGAGGCCACCGGGGCCTTCTGGCCGGCCCCGTTCAGGGCGGCGAACTGCACTGGGCCCGCCGTTTCCCAGGCCGCGAGCACCCGTCCGCCGGCCTCGGTGAAGAATTCGCTGCTCATCGGGCACTGGCCGATGTTCCAGCGGTGCAGCGTGGTGCTCGTGAAAATTTCGCCCTGATTTTTCGAAGTCAGCAGGGTCATGTCCCGGTTCAAGGCCCCGCCGGCCGTGCGGTAGAGGGCGAAGAGGTTGCCCTGGGAGTCGGCGAAGGCCCGCATCCCGCAGCAGCCACACGCCCCGGACAGGTCCGGATTGACCATCCGCTCGGCGGCAAAGGTCTTGCCTTCGTCCTTGGACCGCGCCAGGAACACGGCCCGGCCCGCCTCACCCACCTTGTTGTCCACGGGCGCACTGTGCCAGAGGACATAAACATTTCCCTGCGCATCGGCTGCCACGGTGCCACCGCCGTCGAGATGCTGGGTGGAATTGATCACGTTGCGCTGCGGTTCAAAGGCGGTGCCCGCGTCGTTGAGCCGGGTGTAGAGCAGGGGGGAGCTTTGCGTTTTGGGCTTGGGCTCCGCCTGGCTGGAACCGTTCCATGCGATGTGGATGCGGCCGGCTTTGCCGAGGGCCAGCTGCGCGCCGCGAATGGTTCCGATGGCGATCGCGCTGCCGGGCTGGCTGTTGACGCTCAACGGCTGGGAGAACTCGGCTTTGCCGGCGGCCCGACGGACGTAGAACACGTCGCAGGCCTTGGGATGGCCTCCAGGGCATCCGCCATGACCGCCACGCTGTGCCGTTCCACGGCCCGCCGCCGGCCTTCGGACGTCATCCTCCGGGTGGCGTCCGGGTGGGACAGGGTTTCCCTGATTGCCGTGGCGAGGGCCGCGTCGTCGCCCGGCGGGACAAGCCGGCCAGTCTTTCCGTGCTCGATGACCGACGGAATGCCGCCCACGTCGCTGCCTACTATCGGCACCTCGGACGCCAGCGCCTGCATTGCGATCTGCGGAATACCTTCGTGCAACGACGGGATGGCCAGCAAATCCATGGCTCGCAGCAGGTCCGGTACGTCCTCTCGATGGCCGAGGAACTGGACGCAATGAGCCAGATTCAGCCGCGCCAACTCGGCTTCTACGGCAAATCGATAAGGTCCGTCGCCGGCAAACACCAGCCGGACCGGAAATCCAGTGTCATGCAGCCGCCGCGCCGCGCGTGCCAGGGTGATGTGGCCCTTGGCGTGGCGTAGGACGGCGATCATGCCCAAGACTGGCCAGCCTGTTTGATCGGCCGGGGCTGGGAGGACAGCCTTGGTCCCGAGGCGGGAAAATAATTCCGGGTCGATGCCTGTGGGCACCGTGCTGACCCGGTCATCGGCGAAACCGAAGAGCGTCTTGAACTGGGCGGTGATCTTGGGGCTCGTGGTGATCAGATGATCCGCCAGCAACGAGTAAACGGGGCGACTGAGGGCCGGATTGGCGACGGGCACCTCAAAATGCCGAGACCGCACGATAAATGGAACCCGCGCCAGCCGCCCGGCCAGTCCGGCGATCCAGCCATCACGCGAACTGTGGGGGTTCAACACCTGCACGCGTTCGCGGCGCAACCAGCCCGCCAGCCGCAGGACATTCGTGGGGAAGGCCAGTTTGGACTCCGCGAGGGGCAGGACGGGAAATTGAGCCGCTTGCGCCCTCGCATAAACGCCCGAAGACTTCGGAGCCGCGAGCAGCATGGTGTGCCCGCGGGCGCGCAAGGCGGTCAACTCGGTGAGGATGCGGATTTCCTGGCCGCCCCAGCCCAGCGAGCTTTCGGTGTGCGCGATGCGCCAGCAGCGGGACGGCATGACTACTTGGCAAACTCGACGGCCCGCGTCTCGCGAATGACCGTCACGCGAATCTGGCCGGGGTATTGCATTTCGTCCTCAATCTTGCGGCAGAGATTCCGGGCGAGGGCGGCGGCCTGGTCGTCCGTCACCGCCTCGGGATGGACGAACACGCGCAGTTCGCGGCCCGCCTGCACCGCGTGACACTTGTCCACGCCGGGGAAGCCCAGGGCGATCTTCTCCAGGTTCTCCAACCGCTTGATGTAGGTGTCCATCGTCTCCGAACGCGCGCCCGGACGGCTCGCGCTGATGGCGTCGGCGGCGCTGACCAGAATGCCCCAGAGACAGGTGTGAGGCACTTCGTCGTGGTGCGCGGCGACGCCGTTGACGATGTCCTCCGCCTCGCCCAGGCGTTTTAGGAACTCCGCGCCGATCATGGCGTGCGAGCCTTCCATGTCCTGCTGGAGCGCCTTGCCGATGTCGTGGAGCAGGCCGGCACGTTTGGCGGCAGCGACGTTCAGGCCAAGTTCCGCCGCGAGCAGGCCGGTGAGATGCGCGACCTCGACCGAGTGATCCAGCACATTCTGCGAGAAGCTCATGCGGAACTTCAACCGGCCAAGCACCTGCGCGATGTCATCGTGCAACGGCGGCACACCGGCGCGGAAAATGGCATCTTCGCCTGCCTTGCGCACGTTTTCATCCATCTCTTCCTTCACCTTCGCCACAACTTCTTCGATGCGCGTCGGATGAATGCGTCCGTCGAGGATGAGCCGTTGCATCGCTTCGCGGGCGATTTCGCGGCGGACGGGATCGAAGCCGGAGAGGACCACCGCTCCCGGCGTGTCGTCGATGAGCACAGTCACGCCGGTCAACGCTTCGAACGCCCGGATGTTCCGGCCTTCGCGTCCGATGATGCGGCCCTTCATCTCGTCGCCGGTGAGGGCGATGGTCGCCGTCGTCGTCTCGTAGGTGTGCTGGGCCGCGTAGCGCTGGATGGCCAGGGAAAGGATGCGGCGGGCCTGTTCCTCGGCCCGGCTTTTGCCGTCGGCGAGAATGCGGCGGGAAACTTCATTGGCATCCCGCAACGCGGCGCTCTCGCACTCCTTCAGCAACTGCGCCCGGGCTTCGGCCTCGCTGAGCTGGGCGGCCTTGGCGAGCAAGGTCCGACGTTCCTGCGCGAGCGCCTCAGCCTCGGCGCGGCACTTTTCCAGAGCCGCTTCACGTTGATCGAGCGAGCCTTGCTGGCTCTGGAGGGATTTTTCCCGCTGGATAAACCCTTCGAGCTGCGTGGTCAGGAGGGCTTCGCGCTGGGCGAGCCGTTGCTCGGCACCGGCGATTTCCTGCTGACGCGTGACGTAGGCCAGTTCGGCCTGGTTGCGGAGCTTGATGGCTTCCTCGTTGGCGGTGACCCGTGCCTCGCGCAGCAGCGAATCCGCCTCGCGTTTGGTGGCTTCGAGCTGTTCCTTGCGCTGCGTTTCAAATTCCTGCTGTCGCGCCCGCTCCTGAAACCGCATGAACGCATAGCCCAGCGCGGCGCCGAGGATGATCCAGCCGGCTTCGGTGAGGCCAAATGCGGCGAGGAGCATCATGCGGACGGAAACGGGGTCCAAGGTTCAGGAGTCCAAAGTCCAAAGTCAGGCGGTCGCGGCCCAACGTGCGCCGGGGCGGACTTTGGACTTTGGACTTTGGACTTTGGACTTTGGACCATCAAATTGCGTTCTCTTCGTTAAGCGCTTCTATGCGCGCTTCGCCTCGATCCACCGTGTCGGCGTGACCACCGCGTCCAGCGCGATGTCATGCGGCTCGACTGGCACTTCGGGTACGACTTGAAAGTCAAAGGCCACGCCCACTTTCACGCCCGAGAAACCCGCCAGCAGCCGGTCATAGTAACCCTTGCCGCGCCCGAGGCGATGCCCGCGAGCGTCGAAGCCTAGTCCGGGCACCAGCGCCAAGTCCAGCCGGTTCAGTGCCAATCTGGAGCAAGCCGCCGACGGCTCCCGCAACTGGAAGGAGCCGACGACCAGGTCACGGGCGAGGTCGGTGACCTGGACGGCCTCGTAGGTCTTGGTGGCGACGTTGAAACGCGGGAGGGCGAGGAGTTTTCCGCTCGCCAGCGCGTCCGCCAGGAGCGGGGATATGTCTGGTTCGCTGGGCATTGGAGCGAAAAGCAGGACGGCGTGGGAGGTTTGCCAGACGGACGAAGCCTTCACCAGCCCGCACAAGTCTGCCGAAGGGAGGATCACGCCGGAAGACGGTTGGGCTTTCAACTCGGCACGAAGCCGGGTCCGGAGCGTGAGCTTGGCTTCGCTGGGGGAACTCATGAACTGGCGAAAGATTGCACGCGGCCAACCGCGACTTCCCTCTCCCCCATCGGGGGAGAGGGCCAGGGTGAGGGGATAGCCAGGCGGACTAACGGGGGTAACGAATTTAAGATGCGGGGGGCAATCGTAATGTTTAACGGGCTGGCTTGGAGCGTTGCACGGTTTTCCCCCTCACCCCGGCCCTCGCCCCCAGTGGGGGAGAGGGGGAAGATGCGCGCCGTGTCTTCGCGCCTCTGGTGGGCTCGCCCACCATTGCAGTTCCCCCATCTTTGTCCGCCCCCAATCTTTTGGTTTTTCATGGCTTGGTCTTCGTTGTTTCCGCCGCCAGAGCCCGCCACTTGTCCACGCGTTCCTTGATCTTCTTCTCCACGCCTTGCTCGGTCGGTTCGTAGTAGCGGCGGACCTCGGTCAGGTAATCCTGCGGAACGAAGTGGCCTTCGCCGTCGTGGGCGTACTGGTAGCCCGCACCGTGGCCGAGGCGTTTGGCCCCGGCATAGCTGCCGTCGCGCAGGCGCTCCGGCACGGGCAGGGTGCGGCCGGAGCGGACGTCTTCCAGTGCGGCATCGATGGCCTTGTAGGCGCTGTTGCTCTTGTTTGCCGTGGCGATGTAGATGGCTGCCTCCGCGACCGGAATGCGGGCCTCCGGCCAGCCGACAAACTCGGCGACTTGATGCGCGGCTTGGGCCAGCACGAGGGCCATCGGATCGGCAAGCCCTACGTCCTCGGCGGCACAGATGAGGATACGGCGCGAGATGAAGCGCGGGTCTTCCCCGGCGTGAATCATCTTCGCCAGCCAGTAGAGCGTTGCGTCCGGGTCGCTGCCGCGCATGGACTTGATGAACGCGCTGATGGTGTCGTAGTGCGCGTCGCCATCGCCGTCATAGACGATGGCCTTCTTCTGGATGCACTGCTCGGCCACGGCCATCGTGATGCGGATGGTGCCGTCGGTCTCCGGCGGAGTGGTGAGCGCGGCGATTTCAAGCGAGTTGAGCGCCTTGCGGGCGTCGCCGTCGGCCACCTTCGCCAGATGCCGCGCGGCTTCCTTCTCGATCTTGATCTTCAAGTAGCCGATGCCCCGGTCCGCATCCATGAGTGCCCGGGCGAGCAGGTCGAACAGATCGTCCTCGGAAAGCGGTTTCAGCTCGAAAATCTGGGACCGCGAGACGAGCGGCGAGTTGACGAAGAAAAAAGGGTTGTGCGTCGTTGCCCCAATGAGGCGGATCACACCGCTTTCCACGTCCGGCAGCAGCACGTCCTGCTGCGATTTGTTAAACCGGTGGATTTCGTCCACGAACAGGATCGTGGTCTGGCCGGTGTTCTCCAGGCGATTGGCCGCCCCTTGCAGCACGCGCCGCATGTCCGCGACGTTGGACTCGACGCCGCTGAGCCGCTCGAACTTGCACTTCGTCTGCCGTGCGATGATCTGGGCCAGCGAAGTTTTTCCCGTGCCCGGCGGGCCGTAGAAGATAAGCGATTGAATCCGGTCCGCCTCAATAGCCCGGCGCAGGAGCATGCCCGGCGCGAGGATGTGCTGCTGCCCACAATACTCGTCCAGGTTGCGCGGGCGCATCCGGGCGGCCAGCGGCATGGACTCGCCGGTGTCGGCGCGCGGCGCTTCCGGCACCGCGGGGGCGGCAGGGGCTTCGGCAGAGGCGAACAGGTCGTCGCGCGGCATGGGGACGACCCTAGCAGCGCGGGGACGGCGCGGGAAGGGCCGACCGCTTGACCTCGGGCCGGTGGGTAAAAACGGCGTCGTGCTGGAAGAGCGAGGCCCACTCGAGAGCATCTGCGCGGTCGGCGGGGGTGCCGCCGGCCAGTTCGTAACGGCCATCCGCACGGCGGTGAAGGGTGGCCTGGCCGAAACTCGCCACCGCTTCCACGCCGTGGCTCCAGAGAGACAATAGGTTCTTCATGCCGCGCAGTCTGCGCGCGGCGGTGGGACAAGGGCTGTCCGGGCGAAATTTTTGGTAAGGACGGATTCCGTTCCGTCCCCATCTGCCGACGCAGGAGGCGCAAGCGGAGCGAGCATCTCGGGTGGATTAGGAAGAAAACTCGCTCAACCCGCCTCGTTCCGCTCGAAATGGGGACATGGTGAAACAAGTCCCTACCAGATTCAGAGCTTCCGATGATTCATCGCGCTAACAAGAAATCCATGCCGTCCTTCTCGTTTTAACCAAACAACTATTTGCGCGGCGTTGAAATCTCAATCCAACGCCCATTCTCCCTGCGTTCAAGCTTGCCCCATTGCGGCGCGCCGTCCGCGCCCAGCTTCGTCCTTACCGGTGCCAGCCAGTCATGTAGGCACCCGGGGTCAGGATCAGGAACCTCAGACCAGTCCGCTGCCGTTATCCCGTATCGTAATTCGCAGAACGCTTCCGCCTGTACCATGGACTCGAACCAATGGTCGCCCACGCCCGTCCCGTCCTCCAGTGAGGCGCAGGGGAACACATACACACCGCAATCATCTGTGTAGATAATGCAACGTGCAGTTCCCTCAGCATTTACGCGGCAGTTTGCGATCTTGCGCATCCTCTTTCCGATTGTTTGGCGCTCACAGCTTCCGATGATTCGTCGCCCCGACCGGAATGTCCTTTGGCGCTTCGACCAGCAGGCGTTTCACATCGGCCACGAAGGCGCGCACGTCCGCTTCGGTCGTGTCCCAGGCGCACATGAGACGGCAGCCGCCCTGGCCGATGAACGTGTAAAACTTCCAGCCCGCCGCCCGCAGCGCGACGATCAGCCACGGCGGCATCTCAATGAAAACCGCGTTGGCCTGGGTGGGGAACATCAGGCGCAGCTCGGGCAGCGGGGTCAGTTCGTCGTGGAGCAGGGCGGCCATGGCGTTGGCGTGTGCGGCGTGCCGCAGCCAGGCCCCGTCCTTCAGCATCCCCACCCACGGCGCGGAGAGGAAACGCATCTTGGAGGCGAGCTGGCCGGATTGCTTGCAGCGGTAGTCAAATTCGTGCGCGAGTTCGCGGTTGAAGAAGACCACGGCATCGCCCACGAGCGTGCCGTTCTTGGTGCCGCCGAAGCACAGCACATCCACGCCCGCTTCCCAGGTCACTTCGCGCGGTTTGCAGCCGAGCGAGGCGACGGCATTCGCGAAGCGCGCACCGTCCATGTGCAGTTTCAAGCCGAGCTGCTTGGTCTTCGCCCAGATGGCCTTCAGCTCGGTGGTGGAATAGACCGTGCCCAGTTCCGTGGACTGCGTGACGCTCACGGCCCGGGGCTTCGGGTAATGCACATCGGAGCGCTTCTTCACGAGCCGCTCGATGCCGGCGGGATCGATCTTTCCGTTCGCCCCGGCGAGCGTGAGCACCTTCATCCCGTTGCTGAAGAACTCCGGCGCACCGCACTCATCCGTCTCCACGTGGGCGGTCTCGTGGCAGAGGACGCTGTGGTAGGACTGGCCGAGCGAGGCGAGCGAGAGGGAGTTGGCGGCGGTGCCGTTGAAGACGAAGAAGACCTCGCACTCCATCTCGAAGGTCTCGCGGAGCAGGTCGGCGGCCTGGGCGGTCCAGGGGTCATCGCCGTAGCTGGGGGCGTGGCCGTGATTGGAGGCTTCGAGCGCCTGCCAGGCCTCGGGGCAGACTCCGGCGTAGTTGTCGCTGGCGAAATGGCGGCGGGCGGATTGCATGACGGGTGATCATGAGCGGGCGGGCGGCGGATTGACAAGTGCCGGTGGTGGGCCGACAATAACCACAGCCCTGCTAACCGACATGGTTTTGACCGCCAACTACTTGCCGCCGCGCGCTTCCCAGCGGGCTGGCTTCACCCTGATTGAATTGCTTGTCGTCATCGCGATCATTGCGATTTTAGCGGGGATGTTGCTGCCGGCGTTGGGCAAGGCCAAATCCAAAGCGCAGGGTACACAATGTCTGAATGGCCTGAAGCAGCTCGAACTCGCAATTACCATGTACGGCGGGGACTATGAAGACCGGGTTCCTTCGAATGACAACGGCCCCACGGCAACCTCCGCCGGCACCAACTCGTGGATTCAAGGCAACGTACAGTACGGCAATTCCAACTACACCAACGAGATCCGCAATGGCATCCTCTTTCCGTACCACAATTCGGAAAAGATTTACGTTTGTCCCGGTTCGCGGGCATTGACCATTGCGGGCACTCCGATTCCCGGCATCCCGCATCACCGTAGTTATTCCATGTCCGTGGGCATCAATTGCAACGTTGTCCCGCAAAGCGTCAAGCGGCTCGCGGAAATCCTCAAACCGACGGATTGCATCATATTTTTGGAGGAAAACGTCGTAAGCATCGACAATGGGGCCGCCGGGATTCAACCGTTGAGCACGCTTCAAGCGGGCACCTGGACCACCTGGAACCCTCCCGGCGGACGGCACAATAGTGGTGCGGCGATTTCCTTCGCCGACGGGCATGTTGAGAACTGGGTTTGGACCGGTGCGTTCCGTGTCATCGCCCGCCAGTACAATGACGTGTCGCATCCCGCTCAACGCACCAGCGCCACGGTGAACCCGCTCAGCGGGTTGGCCGTGCCCGCGAATGATCCGGATTCGCTCCGGATGGCTGCCGGGCTGAATTACTAACCCGCGCAAACCGCTCGCCACGCGCCGCGTTCCGTCCTACAACTGCCGCACAGCTTATGCGCGGCCTCCCTGCCTTTCTTCGCTTCCGCTCCGGCGGCGTGTTTCTTCTTTTGGCCTGCACGTTCAGTGCGTTCGCCGCACCGCGCGTTCCGTGGACAACGTCGCGTGTCACTGGGTCGCCGAATCCCCCCGCGCTGCTGGCCGTGGAGCGCGTCTTTCCTGGCATCAGGTTTGAAAACCCCGTGGACTTCGCGCTGCTGCCGGGCGGCGACCGGTGGATTGTCGCGGACCAGAACGGCCGGGTCTGGGCCTTCCGCAACGCTGCGGACGCGTCCGAGCGGGAGATGGTGCTGGACTGGCCGCAGGTTCACAAACCTTCCAGCGGCATCCTCGGGTTCACCTTCCACCCTGACTTTGCGAAGAACCATTTTGTTTTCATCAACTACAACGAGCCGGGGCCGCAGGCCGACGGGGCGCATATCTCACGTTTCACCTTCTCGTCGCTGAACCCGCCGGTCATCGATCCCGCCAGCGAGCGTGTCATCATCCGTTGGCGCGCGGGCGGGCACAACGGTTGCACGCTCGCCTTTGGCAACGACGGTTTCCTCTACTTCTCCACCGGTGACGGCGCGAACCCTGACCCGCCCGACATGCCCTACAGCACCGGCCAGGACATCAGCGATTTAATGTCGTCGATCATCCGCATCGATGTGAACCGCACGGAGGGCACCAACAACTACGCGGTGCCCAAGGACAACCCGTTCCTCAAAACTCCGGGTGCGCGGCCCGAGGTCTGGGCTTTCGGCCTCCGCAATCCCTTCCGCATGAGCTTCGACCGGGCGACGGGCGATCTCTGGGTCGGCGACGTGGGTTTCGAGCAATGGGAGATGGTCCATCGCGTGGTGCGCGGCGGCAATTATGGCTGGCCCATCACCGAAGGCCCGAACACCAATGTCCGCAAGAACGTGAAGCCCGGTCCCGGCGCGATCCTGCCGGCGGTCGTTGCCATTCCGCACAGCGAGGGCGCGAGCGTGACCGGTGGCCAGGTGTATCACGGGAAGAAGTTTCCGAAGCTCAAGGATGCCTACATTTTCGGCGACTGGGAGACGGGCAAGTTCTGGGCGTTGCGCCATAAGAACGGCCAGCTCGTGTCGAACGACGAACTGTGCAAGACGACGCTCAAGCCCGTCTGCTTCGCGACCGACCGCGAGGGCGAACTGCTCATTCTGGATTACAACGGCGGCGTTTACCGCTTCACGCCCAACACCGCGCCGCCTGCGAACCTGGCCTTCCCGCGCAAGCTCAGCGAGACGGGCCTCTTCGCCTCGCTCGCGCCGCTGACCCCCGCGCTGGGCGTCGAGCCCTACGCGCCCATCGCGCCGATGTGGAACGACGGCGCGGTGGCGAAGCATCTGCTCGCCATTCCCGGCGACGGCTTCATCGCCACCACCAACGCGCGGCAGATCATCTCCGGCAAGATGTGGTATTTCCCCAAGGACACCGTCTTTGCGCGCACCCTCACGCTGGACCTGAAGGCGGGCGATGCCACGAGCTCGCGGCGCATCGAGACGCAGCTCCTGCACTTCGACGGCCTGGTGTGGAACCCATACTCCTACCGCTGGAATGCCGCGCAGACGGAGGCCGAACTGGTCGCCGCCGCCGGGGCAGGGGATTCGTTCACCGTCACCGATGCCAGTGCTCCCGGTGGCCGCCGTGAGATTCCCTGGCGCTTCCACAGCCGCGCCGAGTGCCTCCGCTGCCACAACGCGTGGACGGATGAAACGGTCGGGTTCAACTGGCTCCAGCTCAACCCCACCGCCCCGGACGGCGAGTTCCGCCGTTTGGAGAAGCTCGGGCTGATGGTCTCCACCAACGTCCCTACGACCCTGGCCAAACTCGTCAATCCGCACGATACGAAGCAGCCGCTCGCAGATCGTGCCCGTTCCTGGTTGCACGCCAACTGCGCCGCGTGCCACCGAAACGGCGCGGGCGGGGCGGTGCCGGCCCACTTGAACGTGGACAAGAAACTCACCGAGCTGCGCGTGCTGGATGTGAAGCCTACTCGGGGTGACTTCGGGCTTGCCGATGCACGCATCATCGCCAAGGGCCGGCCCTTCAGTTCGGCACTGCTATGGCGTGTCGCAACGGAAGGACCCGGGCACATGCCGGCCATCGGGTCGCGGACGGTGGATGAGGCGGGGATCAAATTGTTGCGTGACTGGATCGCCACACTCGGCGGGGCCCCTTCAGGCGGCAGCGTTTCCGAGCCGCCTAAAGGCGAGACGCCGAGTGGCGCGCTCGCCCTGAGCATTGCTTGGAATGACGTCGACGCCACCACGCGGGCTGGAGCGCTGACGCAGGCGAATACCTCCACCAACGCGCAATTGCGTGACCTGTTCCAAAGGTTTCTCCCACCCGAGAAGCGCCGCCGCACGCTCGGCCTGGATTTCGCGCCGAACGAGGTGCTTTCCCTGACGGGCGATGCCAAGCGGGGCCGCGCGGTCTTCATGGCCGAGTCCGGCGGGCAATGTGTCCGGTGCCATCGGTCGCACGGCGAGGGCCGCGACTTTGGTCCGGACCTCACGGAGATCCGCCGCAAATATGACCGGCCCACGCTGCTCACGCACATCATGCAGCCGAACCTCCTCGTTGCACCGGAGCACCGCACCCATTCGGTCATTCTGCGCGACGACACCGAGCTGACCGGTTTCCTGCGCAAACGCACCGGCACGGAACTGCTCCTCCACCTCGAAGACGGCACGGACCGGCGTATCCCGCTGGCGCAAGTCGCCTCCACCCGTGAATCCGCGCTCTCGGCGATGCCCGAGGGTCTGCTCGCCGCGCTGACCGCTCAGGAGGTGGCGGACCTGCTGGAGTTTCTCCAGTCCAAGTAGTCGCAGGCTTCGGCCTGCGCGTCACATCTGCCAGTTCGCCGCAACCGGAAGGTTGCGGCTACAGAAGCGTGGACTACGCCTCTCCCTATCCCATCGGGACTTCGAAGCAGTATTCAACGGAGTCCGGTCAGAAAGTTGCTGCACACAAGCATGTGTGGACGAAGTCGCGAACGGGGAGCGGCGTTCACGCCGCTCCAACGTGATAGGCCCGGGTGCGCTGAAGCGGCACGAATGCCACGTTCCGCGTGCCCCGCTTCAAATCTGCTGGACGACCTTCTGATAGCACTCCGGGCAGATGCCGTGCGTGAACTTGGCCTGGGAATGGGTCGTGATGTAAGACTCGACCTCGTGCCAGTAGTTCCGGTCGTCGCGGATCTTTTTGCAGTAGCAGCAGATGGGCAGCAGGCCCTGAAGTTGTTTCACATGCTCCAGGGCGACCTCGAGGTCGTTGACCCGGGCGGCCAGCTCGGTCTGGAGATGCCCCACGCGCGCGCCCACCTGGACCCGGGCCTTGAGTTCCTCCTGATCGAACGGCTTGGTGATGTAGTCGTCCGCGCCGGACTCGAGGCCCTGGACGATGTTCGCCTTCCCGCCCCGGATGGTGAGCAGGATCATGTAGAGCGGCGAAAGCTTGAGCTGGTGGCGGGCGCGGCAGCAGAGCTCCACGCCGTCCATGCCCGGCATCTGCCAGTCGATGACGGCCAGACGCGGCGGGTTCTCGACTTGCAGCGCCTGAATGGCCTGCTCGCCGTTGGTGGTGCTGACCACCTCATACTGCCAGCGGGTCAGCAGGTCTTCGAGGATCCGGCGGACCACTGGGTCATCTTCAACGATCAGGACTTTCATGTGCTTTGGCAGTGAACGCAGGGCGAGCGTTCCAAGAAGGCGGGGGCACGTCAAGCCAACCGTTGGATTAAAAGTCTCGTCCAACTCGCGTGAACCTAAAAACCGTGTTCAACCACGGATGGACACCGATGGACACGGATGGGCAGGGCGAATGAGCCGTCGTTCCCCTTCGCGCGACAACTTCCGCGGCAAAGCGATTGCCTCCGCCCCGGCCCTCCTGCCAAGCTCCGCCCATGAAATACCGTCGCTTTGGCAAGACCGAGTTGCAGATGCCCGTCTTCTCCTGCGGCGGGATGCGCTACCAGCACAAGTGGCAGGACGTGCCGCCCGGCGAGGTGCCCAAGGACGGCCAGGCCAACCTCGAAGCCACCATCCACCGCGCCCTGGAACTCGGCATCAACCACATCGAGACCGCGCGCGGCTACGGCTCCAGCGAGATGCAGCTCGGCTGGGTGCTGCCGCAGATCAAACGCGAGAAACTCATCGTCCAGACCAAGGTCGCCCCCTTCGCCACGCCCGAGGAATTCCTCCGTACGTTCGACCAGTCGATGAAGTATCTGAAGCTGGACCACGTGGAGCTGCTCTCCTTCCACGGCATCAACCACCGCCAGCACCTCGACTGGACGCTCCGCAAGGGCGGCTGCCTCGAAGCCGCGCGCAAGCTCCAGCGCGAGGGCCGCTGCCGCCACATCGGCTTCAGCACCCACGCCACCACCGACGTCATCCTCGACGCCGTGAACTCCGGCGAGTTCGCCTACTTCAACGTCCACTGGTACTTCGTCAACGACCTGAACTGGTCCACCATCGAGGCCGCCACGCGCCTGGACATGGGCGTCTTCATCATCAGCCCCAACGACAAGGGCGGCAAACTCTACGCCCCGCCCAAGAAGCTCGTGGGTCCCTCGACCTCGTGGACTGGGGCAAGATGCGCTACAACCTGCTGGGCCAGGCCGACCACTGGTTCCCCGGCCACAACGCCGCGAGCTTCGACGAGCGGAAGCTGCTCGAAACCGTCAAACGCAGCCCCTTCGCCGCCCGCATCCCGGAGATTTTACGCGAAGCCCACGCGATGCTGTGGGAGGCGCCAGTGAAGAGGTTGAGTCAGAGTTAGTCGCCAAGTTAAGCCTTGGGTCATCCCGTGTGGTCATGTAAGACCGAGGTCGCTTCACATTGGCATCGGCCAAATCCAGCAGTCGGAGTTGCTGCAATTTCCTGTTACGACATCGAGCCAATTCCACAGAAAGTCGATTTCAGGATCGTGCTGCTCGGCAGTCAAGCCGCACCAAATCTCCATTAGCAGGTCATAGACCTCTTGCTGGGACTTGCCAGATTCCTTGAGCGACACGAGATACGTCTGCATGCGATTGTCATCACGATCGGCCACAATCGCTCGAAGGTTTTTTAAAGCGTCGTCCATCACAGCAAGCAAGGAGCCAAGTTACACCCAACAACTAAGTGAACCACAAACCTTGCGGCTTTCTTGTTGAATGCGGTGCTCTTAGCAGGGGCCGCCCGTCATTCTGACCCGGCTTCCGTCCCGTCAAGAGTGCCTTATCCAATCGGAAAAGATAAGCTCCTTTTGAAAAGCGATAGGCAACCTCTTCCGCAAGCTCGGCCACAGCAGTCCCGGAGGGGCAGCTGAAGGTAGCCGGTGGGCAGCCTCGCCCGCAGGGAGAGGCGCACCCACCGGAACAAACGACCGAACCTCCCGCGCCCCGGCGGGGCGCATGAACGCCACCTCTCCCCGGAAGTTTCAGGCGTCCCGCCGGGACGCCGGACTTCAACAACCACCCACCGGTGGGTGCGCTGCGCTTCCCGCCGGCTACCCTCATTCGCACCTCGGGTGCGTATTCTTAATCACACGGACGCCATCAAGCGTACCTTCGCCCCAACGGCCCCGACAGCCTCGGCTGGCACCCGCGTCTCGCGGGTCGT
>RFSE01000122.1 GCA_009924135.1 Pseudomonadota bacterium
TGCTCGGCATCAACAGCCCGCCGGTCACGATCAAGAACATCGAGGCCTCCATCACCGACCGCGGCTGGGAGGAAGGCTGGGTCGTTCCCGAGGCGCCGAAGGTGCGCACGGGCAAGAAGGTCGCGATCATCGGCTCCGGCCCGTCCGGCCTCGCCGCCGCGGCGCAGCTGAATCTCGCGGGTCACAGCGTGACGGTGTTTGAGCGCGCCGACCGCCCGGGCGGCCTGCTGATGTACGGCATTCCCAACATGAAGTTGGACAAGCAGGAGATCGTGCTCCGCCGCATCAAGCTGATGGAGCAGGAGGGGATTAAGTTCATCTGCAACGCGAACGTCGGCGACAACGTCGAGCCCCAGATCTTCCTCAAGGGTGGAGAAGTCATTACCCTCGGGATCGACGGCCTCGGCACCCAGCGTCAGGAAGTCCGCCCCTTCAAAATGGGCTTCTGGGAAACCTACCCGGAATAGTCGGTCTCCGGCCTCAAAAAAAGCCCCCGGCCATCTGGCTTGGGGGCTTTTTTTGGGGTCGCGGTACCCTGTTCCTATGCGTTTCCAACTTGCTGTCACGCTCGTCTTCTCTTTTCCCGCCCTGGCTCAAACTTCGCTTACCAGCGCTGATTACGCCCGGGCCGAAAAATTCATGGGCTACAACACTGCCCCGTTAGTCTACGGAGCCGGCGTCCGCCCCACGTTTCTTGAAGGCGATCGTTTCTGGTACCGAGTCACCCGCGAATCCGGCGCAGAATTCATGCTTGTCAATCCGGCCACCGGGTCGAAAGCTCCCGCTTTCGACCATGCCAAACTGGCCGCTGAACTCTCCAAAGTCGCCGGTGCAACCTACGAAGCCGGAAAACTTCCTTTCCAGGCGCTCGACTTCACTCCCGACGGTAAGACGCTGAACTTCTCCATCACGGGCAAAAACTACCAGTGCGCTGTAGACGGGTCCAAGTGCTCACAAGGCGGCCCCGGCCCCGACTCCGGAGAACCCAGGTTCCGCCACCCCGGCGGCCTGATCCCTCCACTTTCAATAAATTCCATTCATGGCCCAGCAACTCGCCTACGTCATTGTCACGCCCTATACCCTGTCCAAATCCCGCACCGGCGGCATTTTGGCACGGTTGATCAGCCGCACCGGGCTGGAACTCGTTGCCGCCCGCATGTTCGGGGCCTGCCAGGAACTGGTGGAGGAGTATTCCAAGGTCGTCATTTCCGCCGCCGACCCCCAGGACCGCAACATCCAGCAGCTCATTCACGACTACATCGTTCACGAGCTGGGACCTGACCCCAAGACGAAGCGCCGCCGCCGGTGCATGATGCTGCTCTTCCGGGGCGAGGATGCGGTCCGCAAGGTCCGTTCCGTCGTCGGCAACATCAGCCACTCCCGCCGGGGTGGTGAGACCATCCGCGACACGTTTGGTGACTACGTGATCGATGAAAACGACCACGTCCGCTATTTTGAGCCCGCCGTGCTCGCCGCGCCCAATGCCGAAGAAGCCGGCGTGAAGCTCAAGCTCTGGGCGCGCTACTCCGATCAGGATGGTGGCATCCTCGAAGACTGCGTCGAGCATCCGCCCGGCGAAAAGGTCGAGCGCACCTTGGTTCTGATCAAGCCGGACAACTTCCGCTTCGCCACCGGCCGCCCCGGTAACGTCATCGACTTCTTCAGCCGCACGGGCCTTTACATCGTCGGCATCCGTGTCCTGCACATGAGCACGGCGCAGGCGATGGAGTTCTACGGCCCGGTGAAGAGCTTCCTCCGCACCAAGCTCAAGTCCGTCATCGCCGCCAAGGCCAAGCTGGCCCTCGAAAAGGACCCGACCATCGGCTTCACCATCCCGCCCGAGGCCGAAGCCCAGCTCGGCGAAATCCTCGGACCCGTCTTCGGCGACAACCAGTTCGACAACATCGTCCGCTTCATGTCCGGCCGCTCCGAATCCGAGTGCCCGCCGGACCAGTTGACCGAACCCGGCACCGAGAAGTGCATCGCGCTGGTGTATGAAGGCACGAACGCCGTGGCCAAGATCCGCGACGTGCTCGGCCCCACCGATCCCGCGAAGGCCCCACCCGGCTCCATCCGGCGCGAGTTCGGCTCCAACATCATGGTCAACGCCGCCCACGCCAGCGACGCCGTCGAAAACGCGCAGCGCGAACTCGGCATCGTCAAAGTCGAGGCCAACGATTTCAAGCGCGTCGTCGAGCAGTTCCACGGCGGGCTGTGAACCGGTTGCGAAGATGGCTTGGAGAAGCTAAGCTCACCGAGTGAGTTGGCGATCCATCAGGCTTCCGATTTTAGTCCCGTCGGAACGGGGAAAATGGCCCACCGCTCTGCTGTTGGCTGTCTCCTCGGGCCTGCCACCCTTGAATTTGGAAATGGCGTGGTTGGTTGAGTACGTGTTCATCGCATTTATCCCGATGTATCTGGGGTTTATGATCCCAATATGTTGGCGTCCTAAATCCTTGCCTTACAAATTGAGGCTGGCGTGTGCATTGGGGTGCCTGTCTGTGTCTGTCCGACTGGCTTCAAGCTCTCTGTTCGACGCTCAAAACTGGTTCATTGTCACCCTGAAATCACTGGTTACGGCTGACATTGCCGGAATGTGGCACCTGTTCATTCTCGTATTTCCCGCAGCCGTGATTGTCAGCTCGATGGGTTGGTTCATTTGGTCCAAAATGTATGAGGACGTGCGGCCTTGGTGCGCCGGGCCACCCAAGTGATATGCGGCCAAGTTCTACAAAGCCTAATCCTCACTCCATCTTTGTCCGTCCCCAATCTTTGGGTCTCCCGCGAATTCTCCGGCTTCCCAGCCGCCGTTCGCGTGCTATCCTGCGGCCATGAAACTTGCGCTCGCCCTTGCCCTCGCCCTGCTCACCCAGTTCGCCACCGCCCAGACCAAGTCCCTCGCCGACATTCCGCTCAAGGACATCAACGGCAAGGACACCTCGCTGAAAGCCTACGCCGGCAAAGTCCTGCTCATCGTCAACGTCGCGTCCCAGTGCGGGGCCACGCCGCAATACGCCGGCCTCGAAGCCTTGCACAAGCAGTACGGCGCGCAGGGCTTCACCGTCCTTGGCTTCCCCTGCAATGACTTTGGCGGACAGGAACCGGGCAGCCTCACGGAGATCAAGCAGTTCTGCTCCTCAACCTACAAGGTCACCTTCCCGCTCTTCGAGAAGGTCAACATCAACGCGGGCCCCGAGCAGCACCCGCTCTACACCGCGCTCACGGGCAAAACCTCGCCCCTGCCCGGCCCCGTGACATGGAACTTCTGCAAGTTTATCGTCGGCCGCGACGGCAAGCTCGCCGCGCGCTTCGACACCGGTACCGAGCCGGATGATTCCGCGCTGACGAAGGCGATTGAGAAGGCGCTGGCGGCGAAGTGAAACCAAGCTCCAAGCTCCAAAGAAGTTCCAAACTTCAAACTCCAATGGCCCGGTTTCGTTGCCAAACCTCCGATGTAACCCATCGCGACCGCAGCGCCACGCCCATCGTTTGGGGCTTGGAGCTTGGAGCTTGTTTGGAACTTGGAACTTGGGATTTGGAATTTCTGCGTGTTCCTCACCCGCGTTAAGAAAGCCCGCCGCTGGCTGGTGCCCCTGCTGGGCCTGCTGGCCATCACCCTGATGCTTCACCGTTTCGAGCACAGCCAAGTCTATCATCCGACCCGTGACGCGGAAGGCACGCCGGAAGACGTGGGCCATCCCGCCGAAGAGGTCTGGCTGAAGACCGCCGACGGCCTGCGGCTGGATGCGTGGTTCTTCGCGGCGGACAAGACCTCGCCCCGCGCCCGCTTCGTCGTGCTCTTCTGTCACGGCAACGGCGGCAACATCACTTCCCGGCCGGGCTACTACCACGCGATCCTCGAAACGGGCGTCAACCTGCTCACCTTTGACTATCGTGGTTACGGTCGCAGTGATGGCGAACCCAGCGAGTCCGGTACCTACACCGATGCCGCCACCGCCTACGCGTGGCTCCGCGCGCGCGGGTTCGCCCCGGAACACATCCTTGTCTGGGGCGAATCGCTCGGCGGCGGCATCGCCAGCCATGTCGCTGCGACCGAACACGTCGGCGGCTTGATGCTGCAAAGCACCTTCACCAGCATCCCGGACATCGGCGCCGAGATCTTTCCCTGGCTGCCGGTCAAACTCCTCAGCCGCATCAAATACCACACGCACAGCCGGCTGCCCCACATCTCCTGTCCCGTCGTTGTCATGCACAGCCGTGCGGACACGACGATCCGCGTCCATCACGGCGAAAAAAACTTCACCGTCGCGCGTGAGCCGAAGGCCTTCATCGAACTTCAAGGCGATCACAACGACGCCCTGCTCGCCAACCGCGCCGCCTATGTGGCCGGGGCGGAGAAGCTGTTGAAAATGGTCGAGGGCCGAGAGTCGAGGGTCGAGGGCCAGCCCACGCCCGCCTCCGGACCTAGACCCCAGACCCCAGACCCTCGACCCTCGGCCCTCGACCCTCGACCATGAATTCTCCCCTCTCGCAACTCGGCCTGCGCACTGCACCCCCCGCGATCTCGTGGCTCATGAGCCTCACCCTGGGGCATCCCCAGCTCATCTCGCTTGCCGCCGGCTTCACGGACAACGCCTCGCTGCCCGTGGACGAAGCCCGGGCGTTGCTCGATGAAATCCTCTCCGCCCCGCGCACCGGCCAGCCCGCCCTGCAATACGGTTCGACCGCCGGCGATCCGTTGCTCCGCGAACTGACCGCGAAGCGCCTGTCCGCGTTGGACGCCCCCGTGGCGGCAGGCGTCCCGCCTGCCGTAGAGCCGGGCGTCCCGCCCGGCGGAAAAAAGGCCACGAACGCAAAAACCGCTCGAAAGAACGATAGCCACCTGAAGTCCGCAAGCCCCCTTCCGGGTGGCAGGATGCCACCCACCACGGCAGGCGGGACGCCTGCCGCCACGATCACACCCGATCGCCTCCTCATCACTCACGGTTCGCAGCAGCTCCTCTATCTGCTCACCGAAGCCCTCTGCGATCCCGGCGACATCGTGCTCGTCGAGGACCCCACCTACTTCGTCTATCTCGGCATCGCCCAAAGCCACGGCCTGCGCTGTCGCGGCGTGCGCTTGTTGCCCGACGGTATTGATCTCGCGCATTTGGAACAGGTCCTGGAGGAACTGCGCCGCAGTGGCGATCTGCCACGGATGAAGCTGCTTTATCTGGTCACCTACTACCAAAACCCCACCGGTTACACCACGAGCTACGCCAAGAAGGCGGCCGCTTTGAAACTGCTCCGTCGCTACGAGAAGTTCGCCGGCCATCCGCTCTACCTGCTCGAAGATGCGGCGTATCGTGAATTGCGCTTCAGCGGCGACGACATTCCCTCTGCGCTCACCGCCCCCGGTGGCACCGACCGCGTGCTCTACGCGGGCACGTACAGCAAACCCTTCGCCACCGGCATCCGGGTCGGCTTCGGCGTGCTGCCGGAGCCGGTGCTGACCACGGCCACGCGCATCAAGGGCAACCACGATTTCGGCACGGCGAATCTGCTTCAGCAACTGCTCTCCCGCGCGCTGGCCACCGGAGCTTACGAGCGCCACCTCGCGGAGCTGCAACGCCGCTACGCCCTCAAGGCCAGGGTGATGACGGATGCCGTCCGCGCGCACTTTCCGGCGGACGTGGAATGGCGCGAGCCGGCCGGCGGGCTCTACGTCTGGGCCCGCACCCCGAAGCGGTTGCGCACCGGCCCCAAGTCGCAATTCTTCCAGACTGCTTTGAAGCAAAATGTCCTCTACGTCCCCGGCGTGCTTTGCTACGCGGACGACGCGGTACGCCGCAAGCCTGACCATGAGATGCGCCTGAGCTTCGGCGGTGCCGGGGAACAAGACATCACCGAGGGCATCAAGCGACTCGGCACCGTGCTTTCAATATGAAATCTACCGCTTTGCTTTTGCTTCTCCTGGCCTTTGCCGCCCAGACTTCGGCCGTGGACATCATCGCGCACCGGGGCGCTTCGCATGACGCGCCGGAGAATACGCTGGCTTCCTTCAAGCTCGGCTGGCAGCAGCGCGCCGACGCCTGCGAACTGGACATCTGGCTCTCGAAGGATGGCCGGCTCATCGTCTCCCACGACGAGAACACCCGGCGGACCACCGGGGTCGCCAAGAAAATCAGCGAGAGCACGCTTGCTGAACTCAGGGCGCTCGACGCCGGTTCCTGGAAGGACCCGAAGTGGAAAGGCGAACCGTTGCCGACCCTCGAAGAAGTGCTCGCGCTCATTCCCGACGGCCGGCGGCTCGTCATCGAGATCAAGTGCGGCGTCGAATGCCTGCCCGAGCTGGGACGCGTGCTGACCGCATCCGGCAAGCCTGCCGCCCAGTTGGTCATCATCAGCTTCCACTACGACGTGTGTGCGGAGGCGAAGAAGCTCTTCCCTAAAATCCCCGTGCTGTTCCTCGCCAGCTTCAAGCAGGACAAGGCCAGCGGCAAATGGAGTCCCACGCCGGACACGCTCATCGCCAAGGCCACCAGGGCCGGACTCGACGGCCTCAATCTCAGTTCCAAAGGCCCGCTCGACGCCGCGTTCGTGAAGCAAACGCACGCCGCCGGCCTCAAGTTCTACGTCTGGACCGTGGATGATGCGGCGGTAGCCCGGCAACTGGTCGCCGCCGGCGTGGACGGCATCACCACCAACCGCCCGGAATGGTTGCGGGAGCAGTTGAGCCGGGACGCAAACTAGATCGCTGCTGGAATCTGCCTCCCAATTAGCCGAAGAGGGGCAGAAAGATGGGAATGACCTGAGTTGAAATTTTTCTGACCAATGCAGCTGCTGAACAGCCTGAAATCGAGCGGCGGCGAAAACGCCTGATGAACCAGCCGCCGGTAGTGCGCGGTGTCCTCACCGCGCCGCCGAGGTCTGGTGGCGTTCGGCGGTTCGGCGGCGCGCTGAGGACAGACGCGCCCTACCCATGCCGGTTCATGCGGAGAGAGAACGGCCTCAAAGTTACTACTCGCGGTTGCCAAACTATTTCCGCCGTTTGCACCAACCTTTTCAACCCAGCTCTGTTCCCGCCGCGTTCACCGGATTTCCTTGGCAGCCGAGGGGGGCTGGCCTACAACCTCAAGCGGTTCTTTGAACAACGGCGGAGTTGCTCCGCCACCACCGCTTACAAGTGCAGGGAACCCCGTGAGAACCGGGGACGGTTGCGCCACTGTGACGGGCTACAGACTCCCAATGCCACTGGCTGAAGGCCGGGAAGGCGGGAGCGAGGTTTGAGGCCCGGAGTCAGGATACCGGCTTGTCAGCGCTCGTCCGGGCGTGCTCACGCACGCCCACTTCTCCGACAAAGAGAAGGATGAGGCCAGCCCGGCGAATTGTCTTTCGGCGGGATTCTGAGATGCCTTCATTCTCCAATTTGCGGAGGTGAAGGCTTTTTCGTTTTCACCTCCCATCTGGTCTCGCACATCAACCGCTCCGCGCGCTGAAGAACCCGCGCGGGGCTGACAGTGAAAGACCAGCATGAAAACAGGAGTCAGGAGTCAGAAGCTAGAAGTCGGGGGTTGGGAGTTGGGAGTCAGGAACCGGAAGTTGGCGGCGCAGGTGGCGTTGCTGGCGGGGTTCGCCGGCGCGGTGTCCGCGCAGGAGGGTAAAACGAATGCGCCGACGGTGCTTGCGCCCGTCGTCGTCACGGCCACGCGCACGGAGGAGCCGGTGGATAAAACCGCCGCCAGTGTCTCGGTCATCACCCGCACGGCGATTGACGAGCAGAAGTTCACCACGCTCGCGGATGCGCTCGCCAGCGTGCCCGGGCTCGTCGTGACCCGCAACGGCACGCCCGGCCAGGCCACGTCCGTCTTCCTGCGCGGCACGGAGAGCAATCACACGTTGCTCACGGTGGATGGTCGCCGCGCGCCCTCGATGCTCGCGGGCGGTTACGACTGGGGAAACATCGGCCTGGATAACGTCGAGCGCATCGAGGTCGTGCGTTCTTCCAGTTCCTCGCTCTACGGCGGCGACGCCATCGGCGGCGTGGTGAACGTCATCACCCGCACAGGCCGTGGTCTGGCGAAGCCCGAGTATGAAACCTCGTTCGAGGGCGGCTCGTTCAACTCCTTCCGCGAGGCCCTCGCCACGCGGGGTGCGGTGGGCGGGTTTGACTACGCGGTGGCGGGTTCGCAGTTCGATGCGGCCTATCCGCGCGACAACAACCTCTACCGGAACAGCAACGTGCGCAGCTCGTTCGGTTACGAGGTGGGCGAACAGCTCTACTTCGACGTCAAGGCGTCGTATCTCCAGACCGACGGCGGCTCGCCGGGAGCGCTGCCGGGCACGGCCTTCGACCACTTGAAGCGCGAGACGGTGAACGTCTCGCCGGGCATGACCCTGAAGGTGTCCGACCAGTGGGAGACGCGGCTCTACTACACGTTCGAAAACCAGTTCCAGCCGTCGTCGGACTTCGGCGACCTCAACCGCCTCAGTGTCGCGTCGCACATGGTGGACTGGCAGAACAACGTGAAGCTCACCGACCAATGGAAGCTCACCGCAGGCGTGCTCTGGCAGGACCAGCACGTGGAACGCACGACCACCAGCATCTTTGGCGGCGGGATCAACAACGGGCTGCAGGACCTCGGTGGTTACGTACAGAGCCAGTGGTCGCCGCTCGAACGGCTCACCGTCATCAACTCGGTGCGGTTTGACGCCTATTCGGATTACCAGTCCGCCACCACCTGGCGGCAGGGTTTGTCCTATCGCCTCCCGACCACCGAGACGCTGCTGTTTGGCAACGTTGCGCGCTCGGTTGCCCCGCCCACGGCACAGGACCTTTACTTCTTCGGCAACCCGAATTTGAAGCCGGAGCGGGCCCTGAGCTGGGAACTCGGCGTGGAACAGCCCTTGTGGCAGGATCGCCTCGCCCTGTCCACGACCTGGTTCCAGCATCAGTATCATGACTTCATCCAGCTCGATGGATTTGGGGTGCCGCAGAATGTTTCCGAGGCCACCAGTGAAGGCGTGGAGATCGGGGTGAAGTTCAAGCCCTGCGACAAGTTCACCGCCAACGCGAGCTACACCTACCTCACGACCACCGACGACACGCAGGGCATCCGGTTGCTCCGCCGACCCCGGCACCTCATCACGCTGGACTCGGTGTGGAAGCCGGTCGAAAAGCTTACCCTCTCGGCGGGTGCAAACTGGGTGGTGGAACGGCAGGACGTGACCTTCCCGCCGCCGACCTTCACGGCCACGAACGTACCGATAGAAGATTACCTGCTCCTGCGCGCCGCCGCCGCCTACCAGTTCAACCCGCACGTGCAGGTCTGGGTGCGGGGTGACAATCTGCTCGACCAGAAATACGAGATCCTCAAAGGCTACCCCGCGCTGCGCCTCGGTGCCTATGCCGGCGTGAAAGTCACGTTCTGAACATGTCCACACGCGAGCCCATCGTGGTGTTCTGGAGCGGGGGCAAGGACAGTGCACTCGCGCTGGCCGCCGTGCGTCCCGCTACGAGGTGCTCGCGCTGCTGACGACACTGAACGAAGAAGACGAACGCAGCGGCATGCACCGCATCCGTCGTGAATTGCTGGAGCGGCAGGCGGCCTCGCTGGGCCTGCCGCTCCAGTTCATCCGCTTGCCCGCGTTTCCGCCGAACACACTCTACGAAGACCGCGTAGGTGCGGCCCTGCGACCGTTTTTCGCGCAGGGCGTACGCCGCGCGGTTTTTGGCGATTTGTTTCTCGAAGACATCCGCGCGTGGCGCGATGCCTTGCTGCGTCCGCTGGGCATGGAAGGCATCTACCCGCTCTGGGGCCGCGCCACTGCCAAGCTGGCCCAGGAGTTCTTCCGCTACCGGTTTCGGGCCGCGCTGGTGTGCGTGGACGCACGCCGGCTGGAGGCCCGCTTCGCCGGGCGTGAGTTCGATGCCGCCCTGCTGAAGGAACTGCCCGCCGGCGTGGATCCCTGCGGTGAGAACGGCGAGTTCCACACGTTTGTGTTCGATGGCCCCGGCTTCGCCAGCGGCCCGGTCACCTTCACGCGCGGCGACGTGGCGGTGCAAGGTGACTTCGTGTATCAAGACCTTCTGCCATGAGCCGCCACGCCGAAAAGAAGCGCTGCCCGGAATGCGGCGCGGAGTTCCAATGCCTCGCGCACTGCGCGGCCAACACCTGCTGGTGCATGGAGCTCCCCCGAGTGCCGATGCCGACCGATGCCTCCGCTGATTGCCTGTGCCCCGCGTGTCTGCGTATCAGGATCGACCAAGCAGGAAAGCCGACTCAGGAACAAGCAGGCCGATAGCTTTTAAATCAGGAAAGCAGGAAGGCAGGAAAAGATCAGTGCGCATGGTTCCTTTCCTGCTTTCCTGCCTTCCTGATTAAAAGATCAGTCCGGCATCACCAAGGTGCGCCATTGGCCCACGGGCAGGTCGCCCAGTTCAAATTCGCCGAAACGGCTCCGGTGCAGGCGCGTGACGGTCCAGCCCTGGCTGGCGAACATGCGCTTCACCTGATGGTACTTGCCTTCTGTAAGCTCCAGTTTTGCTTCGCGGGCGCTGACGATCTCCAGCTTCGCGGGCAGGCACGGCTTCGGCTCTTCGTCCAGGCGCAGTTCGCCGGAGGCAAAGATGCCGATGAGCTGCGGCTCGAGGTCCTTGTCCACGGTCACTTCGTAGAGCTTGGCCACGTGGCGCTTCGGTGAAGTCCAGCGGTGGACGAGTTCACCCTGATCCGTGATGACGAGTGCGCCGGTCGCATCCTTGTCCAGGCGGCCGACCGTGGTGACGGGCGGGTTGCGCTTGAGCCAGCGCTTGGGCATGAGATCGAACACGCGCGGGCCTTCCTTGGCATCGTGCGAACACACGTAACCGGCGGGCTTGTGCAGGAGGACGAGGATGCCTTCGGGTGAATCCACCGGCTCGCCGTCCACCTGCACTTCCGTCGCCCGGGCTTTTTGGTCGAAGGCTTTCGCCGGCTGGCCGTTGACGAGCACGCGTCCGCCACGCACCCAGAGGCGGGCCTCGCTGCGGCTGCAATAGCCGCAGGCGGAGAGCATCTGGTCGAGACGGCGCGGTGGTGAAGGGTTCGGCACGCCCTCGTTGTAACGCAGCCGGCCCGGCATTCAAAGCGCTTCGTGTCTCAGGCCAGGGAAATGGATTGCATCTTGGCACTGCCCCGGAGCGCGGCTGTGTCCCGCTCGGCGCGGGATCAGCCGCAGCAACGTCGGAGTGCCGAAGACGGCGGAACCCCTCAACGCCTCCTGCCAAGCGCAGCCGCTGCGGCTGGTCTCCGCGACACAGCCGCGCTCCAGAAGATTTCGCGCCTCGGGTGCCGTGTCGCGATGCGCCATGCAAATGTCACTTTCCAGTGGGGCTCAATCTGCCTAGGCTTCCGTCCCTTTGGCATGGCTACCACCAACCTGACCCAGTTCGGCCCCGAGCACTTTCTCAACCGCGAGTTGAGCTGGCTGGCCTTTAACCAGCGCGTGCTGGACGAGGCGCTCGATCCTAAGACCCCGCTGCTCGAGCGCGTAAAATTCTTCTGCATCACCAGCTCGAACCTCGACGAGTTCTTCGAGGTGCGCGTGGCGGGCATCAAGCAGCAGATCGAAAGCGACGTGGTGGAACGCAGCGTGGACGGACTCACCGCCACGGAGACCTTCCGGGCCATCAATCAGCGTGTGCGCGCGATGGTCGAGGCGCAGTTCCGCTGCTGGCGGGAGGAATTGGTCCCAGCGCTGGCGAAGAACGGCATCTCCTTCATCGACATGGCCGAACTGTCTCCGGCCGACAAGCTCTGGGTGGAAAGTTACTTCATCAAGCAGGTCTCGCCGGTGCTGACGCCGCTGGGCCTGGACCCGGCCCATCCGTTCCCCCAACTGCTCAACAAGACGCTCAATCTCATCGTGCAGTTGGAAGCCCAGCAAAACGGCGTGCCACACCGCCGGCTGGCCGTCGTGCAGGTGCCCCGTGCGCTGCCCCGGCTCGTGAAACTGCCACGCAATGACTCCCGGCAGGATTACGTGTTCCTCGCCCACATCATTGGCCATTACCTTGCCGACCTGTTCCCGGGGACCAAGCTGCTGGGCCACTGGCAGTTCCGCGTCACGCGCAACAGCGAGCTGTACATCGACGAGGAGGATGTCGCGAACCTGATCAAAGCGGTCGAAGAGGAGCTGCACAACCGTCGCAAGGGCGAAGCCGTGCGGCTCGAAGTCTCCGCCGATTGCCCGGCGGAAATCCGCGAGGAACTGCTCGGCAAGCTGAACCTCACCGACGACGACGTCTATGTCATCGACGGTCCGATCAACCCGGTCCGGCTCATGACCGTGGTCGAGGGCGATCACTCGCCAGAGTTGCGCGATCCGCCTTACATCGCGCGCGTGGCCCCCGCGTTGCGCGACCAGACCGACCTGTTCGCCACGATCCGGGAGCGGGATGTGCTGTTGCACCATCCGTTTGACAACTTCAGCAGCGTGGTCGAGTTCCTCGCGCAGGCGGCGGAAGACCCTGACGTGCTGGCCATCAAAATGACGCTCTACCGCACGGGCGGCGATCCGCGCATCGTTGGTGCGTTGATGAACGCCGTGCGCAACGGCAAGCAGGTCACCGCCGTCGTCGAACTCAAGGCGCGTTTCGACGAGGCGAACAACATCGCGTGGGCACGCCGGCTCGAAGAAGCGGGCGTCCATGTGGTTTACGGCCTCGTCGGCTACAAGATCCACGCGAAGATGACGCTGGTGGTGCGGCGCGATCAGGATGGCATCCGCCGCTACCTGCATCTGGCCACGGGCAATTACAACGCGACGACCGCGCGTTTCTACACGGATCTGGGCATGTTCACGAGCCGCCCGGAATTCGGGGAGGACGTGTCGGCGCTCTTCAACCTGCTCACCGGCATCTGCCAGTTTCAGGGCACGCGCAAGCTGCTCGTCGCGCCGTTCGAGCTGCACGCGCGGATGCTCCAGCTCATTGCCCGGGAGACAGCCAACGCCGAACGGGGTCTGCCCGCGCGCATCATTGCCAAGATAAACTCGCTCGTGGACCGCGCGGCCATCGAGGCGCTCTACCGGGCGTCGCAGGCGGGGGTGAAGGTGGACCTCATCGTGCGCGGCATCTGCTGCCTCCGGCCCGGCGTGAAGGGTGTGAGCGAGAACATCACGGTGCGCAGCATCGTGGACCGGTTCCTCGAGCACAGCCGCATCTTTTACTTCGAGAACGCCTGCCAGCCGGAAATCTTCGTGGGCAGTGCGGACTGGATGCCGCGCAATTTCTTCCGGCGCGTCGAAGTAGCCTTTCCCATTGAGGACGGCAACCTCCGCGACCGCATCCGGCATGAACTGCTGGACCTGGTGCTGGCCGACAAGGCCAAGGCGCGAATGCTCCAACCGGACGGCACCTATGTGCGCCCGGCCCTGAAGCGTGGAGAAACGCCGGTGCGCAGTCAGATGGAATTCATCCGGCTGCTGTCGGGAGAGCCGGCCCCGCAGGGGAAAGCCGTGAAATCCAAGCCGCGCGTCCCGGTGGTAAAACTGCGGCAGCGTCCCTGATCGCAGGGCCTTGGCCCACGGTTACACCGTGGCGTTCGTGGCGATCTCCGCGAGGATGTCCGTGATGCGCTCGATGTTGGCCCGGCATTCCGCGAGGGCTTTGGGGACCTCGGTGGCGAGGTATTCCACATCCGTCGCCCGGTCGGCGGCGTTCGCCTGGGCGAGCAGTTCCGGAGAAAGCTGCTGGGCGGTGGCGGCCGTGAGCAGCGCGGTTTCGGCGCGCAGCAGCGGCTGCAGCTTGCGGGTGCCTTCCTCGGCGAAACGCACCTTGTCACGCACCGCTTCCAGCAGCGGCCCCAGTTCGGTCGCGATGGCCGTGGCCAGGGTGGCGAGGTTGCCGGAATCCCCGGCGCGTTGAAGCTGGACGGCGAGGCGGAAGTTTTCCTTCTCGGCCCGGTCGCGCTCGGTGATGTCACGCGAGACGAGCACGAGGTTTCCGCCGTTGGTTTCACCTTCCTTGACCACGCTCGCGTGCGCCTCGAACTTCCGCCAGTGCCCCAGCTTGTGCTGAAGACGGTATTCGAGCACCTGGTCGGTGCTCTGGCGCAGCGCGGACTTCAACGCATCCACCGTCGAGGAGCGGTCCTCCGGATGGATGAGCGAGAAGAGCGAGCCACGATGCAGCTCCTCCGCCGCGTAACCGAGGGAGTGGACGACGGACGGGCTGAGGTATTGCGGCCGGCCGGTGCCATCCACGACGACGATGAGGTCGGCGGCGTTTTCCGTGATGAGGCGGAAGCGTTCCTCGCTGCGGCGCAGCCGCTGTTCGGTGCGCTTGTAATTGTTGACGCTCTGCTGGAGCAGGTCCATGGAGTTGCGCAGTTCGGAGGTGCGCGCGGAGACCATGCGCTCGAGCTGTTCGAGTTTGAGCTTGGATTCCTGCACCAGCCGCCACTTCTCCGTCATGGCGCAGGCAAGCTGGAGCACCTCGACGTTGTCAAAGGGCTTCTTGAGCAGAACAAGTTTATCGGAATAACCGAGTTTGCCGACCATCTCGTCCCAGGAGTAGTCGGAATAGGCCGTACAAATGACGATCTGGGTGTCCGGGGCCACGTCCCAGATCTTGGCCGAGGTCTCAATGCCATCAATGCCGGGCGGCATCCGCACGTCCACGAAGGCCATGGCGTAAGGAGTGCCGGCCGCACGGGCCTGCTGGATTTTCTCCACGCCCTCGAGGCCTTGTGAGGCGTAATCCAAGTTAAAGGTGATACGTTTGGGCTGGGACGCGGCGGTATCACCGAAGAGGGCCTCCTCGGCGGCCTCCAGCCCGGTGTCGGCACCGCTGTCGGCGAGCACCTTGCGGAAGTCCTCGTGGATGGCCCGGTTGTCGTCGATGACCAGAATGCGTTTGTTTTCGGGGATGCTGCTCAAGTTTACTTTCCTTCTTTGGGCTGGGCCGGGAGATCAAGGCTGAACATGGCGCCTTTACCGACGCCTTCGCTGTGAACGGTAAGGGAGCCGCCCATTTCCTTCGCGGCGAGGGCGGCGCTGTGCAGGCCAAAACCGTGGCCGCTCTGCCGGGTGGTGAAACCATGGGCAAAAATCTTGTTCAGGTTCTCCTGCGAGATGCCCATGCCATTGTCGAGCACCTGGATGCTCACGCCGCCGCGCCCGTTGGGGGCGATGCGGACGGTCAGGTGCTTCTTGCCGTCCAAGTTGGCTTCCATCGCCTGCTTCGCGTTGCGAATCAGGTTGTTGAGGATTTGCAGCACCTTGTGTTTTTCGGCCAGCACAGTGGGCACCGGGCTGAACTGCCGATTGATGGTCACGTCGTGGCGCGTCAATGCGGTGAGCTGCATGCGCAGGGCCATCTCCACCAGGTCCACGGAGTTGATCGGCTCCACGGTGCCACCAACCTTCGCGTAGCCCTGCTGTGTGGCAACGATGTCGCGGATGTGGTCCACGCTTTTGCGCATCTCATCCAGCTCGCGCAACAGGGTGTGCTGCTCGTCGGCCAGGTGCTTGCCGAGCTGTTCGAGGTAGGCCGGAATCTGCTTCCCCTTCTCGTCCGTGGTGAGAAACGCACTGAGATCCTGCCCGTGCTCCTTGAGCATCGCGGCCAGGCGCGCGAGGTTCACGGCCTTGCTGCGGCGGACCATGTCGCTCACCACCGTGGCGGCGACGTTCACGCTGTTGAGCACATTGCCGACGTTATGCAGGACGCCGGTCGCGACCTCCGCCATGCCGGCAGTGCGCGAAGCTTCAATGAGTTCCTTGCTCTTCAACTGCAATTCGTCCTCGGCATGCTTGAGGGCGGTGATGTCGCGCGAGATGCCGATGATCCCGGCGATCTGGCCGAGCCGGTCGTAGATGGGCACCTTCGTCACCGAAGCCCAAATCGGCTCGCCGCCGGGGCCGACTTGTTTTTCGACTTTGGCGATGATGGCCTCGCCGGTGGCCATGATGTGCTCCTCGTCGTGGATGAACTGCCGCGCCAGTTCGGGCGGGTGAAAATCGAAATCCGTCTTGCCGACGACCTGCTCGGGCGTGGTCATGCCCAGCCGCTTCACGAGCGCCTTGCCGACCTTGATGAAGCGCGACTGCGCGTTCTTGAAGTAGATGCGGTCGGGAATGTTGTCCAGCAACGCCTGGAGCATGTCGCTGGAATTCTGCAACTCCTCCTCGGCGTGCTTGAGTGCGGTGATGTCCTTGCTGATGCCAAACGTGCCGATCACGGTGCCGGCCGGATTGCGCCACGGGAGTTTGGAAGTCAGCACCCAGGCGGAGCGCCCGTCGGACAAAGTTTCCTTTTCGACCTTGCCGAGGATCGGTTTGCCGGTGCGGATGACCTCCTGCTCGTCGGTGAACGCTGACAGCCCATGCTCTTCACTGAAGAGGTCCAGGTCACTCTTGCCCACCAGTTCGTTGGGATCGTCATAGCCAACGCGTTGCGCCAGCGAAAGGCTGGCCCGCACGAACCGGGATTCGAGGTCCTTGAAATAGACCGCGTCCGGCACATTTAGCAGGAACATGTCCATCAACGCGCGCTCGAACTGCACCTCCTGCTCGAAGCCGGACTTGTTCGCCGTCGCGGCGGAAAAGCGGTCGCGGTTCAACGAAGCGGTCGAGGCTTTGGCCGTGCGCAGTTCGCGGTGGAGCTCGGACTTGCCAGCCAGCACGCGCATCAATTGCCGGGCCTCGGCGGCGTCGAAGGGCTGACAGAGCAAGCCCACCCGGTCCGAAGCACCGAACCGTGCGCGCAGCAAGTCGGTGAGCGTGGAACTGCCGGCGGCGGGACAGAGCACCAATTGCAAGTCACCATCCTCGGCGGACAACTGTGCGGCGGTTTCAACGGAAGTGAAGACGGCGACCGGTGGCACGGCAATGAAGGCGACGGCATAGGGCCGGTCCGAGGCCCGCTCCAGCCGGGCGATGCCCAGCGCCTCACCTACCCGCGCGGGGGTCAGTGCGAGCGGCGGTCCGCCTTCGCTTCCAGCCATGGCCGCACGAAGAACCTCGTGCAAGGTCCCGGAATCGTCCACCGACAGAATGCGCGTCTGTTTACCGTCGCTCATCTTACAAAAACCGCACCCGCGCCCGGCGCTGCACGCCAGCTGCGTGGGCTGAATTTCGTCCGACTGTAGGCAGAGAGCGAGCGGCGGCGAAAGGCCAAAGTTCACTCCGCACACAATCATTCCCGGGCTTGAGCCGGTGCGGCGAAGGCGTCAGACTCCGCCGACTGGCATGGCGCGTGCATTCAAACCCAACCACGGCAAATTGGCGGGCTCATGAGTCCTGGTGAAGAGCTGTTGCCGCCCCGTGCCGCCACCTGGCCAGTCGAAGACCAGGCGTTGATCCGGCTGCTGCGGGTGGCGCTGGCGACCTTGCCGGCGGACGCTTTCACCTGGCCGCCGACCGCCAATGGATCGCGGTTCATCCAAGCCATGGAACGGCATCGCGTGACCCCGTTTCTCCACCGGCGGCTGCCCGCCGGGGTGGTGGCACGGCTCCCGGAACAAGTCCGCACACAGCTGCAAGCCAGCGCCACGCGCAACGCCCGCCGCGCCCTGGCCCGCGTGGGGGAACTGACCCGGCTGGTGCAACAATTGGGGGCCGCTGGCATTCCAGTGACGTGTGTGAAGGGGCCGTTGCTGGCCCGGGCGTTGCATGGCGATTTCGGCGCGCGGCACGCCGGTGATCTCGACCTGCTCATCGACCGGGCCCAGGCCGTGCGGGCCGATACGGTGTTACGCGCGGCCGGTTTCCGGCGCTCCCAACCGGAGTTCGAACTGACCCCGTTACAGCAGCACAAGTACTGTGAGGTGCGGCACGAGTTCGGATATTTCAGTGCCGATGACTCGTTGCGACTGGAGGTCATGTGGCGCCTGGTGAACCATGAACGTTTCCACCGCAGCACGGCGGGCGAAGCTCCTGACCGGGTAACAGTGGGCAACCTGACGGCCGCAGTATTGCCGGCGGAAACAGCCGCACTCCACCTGCTCCTCCATGGGGCGGACCATGGCTGGTTCCGCTTGTTCTGGCTGCTGGATATCGCCCTGTTGATGCAGCCGGGCCGGCTCGACTGGCCCCGGCTGCTGGCGCGCGCGAAGGCGACCTGCTTGGAACGCGTCTTCTGGCAGGGAGTGCTGCTGACGCAGGAACTGCTGGGTGTGCCTCTGCCTGAAGGCT
>RFSE01000123.1 GCA_009924135.1 Pseudomonadota bacterium
GTTCCGCCGACATTCCGGGACCGATTTCGGAACCTGCAAAAACCATGCTGACTCAAGAAGCCATCCTCGACGCGCTGAAGGCCGTGAAATATCCCGGTTACTCGCGCGACATCATCTCGTTCGGCCTCGTCAAACACGTCGCCGTGAACAACGGCGCGGTGAACGTCCGCCTCGAACTCACCTCGCCCAACCCGGAGGCCGCCAAGATCATCAAGGCCGAGTGCGAGAACGTCCTGCGTGGACAGCCCGGCGTGACGCACGTCTTTGTCGAGATGAAGCAGCCGGCGGCCACCGCAGCCGCGCCCGGTGCGGCACCCGCTGGCACCGCCTTCCAAAATCAGAACAAGGTCCCCGGCATCAAGCGCATCGTCGCGATCGCCAGCGGCAAGGGCGGTGTGGGCAAGTCCACCTGCTCCGTGAATCTTGCCTGCGCCCTCACGCACCTCGGCGCCCGCGTGGGCCTGCTGGACTGTGACATCTACGGCCCCAGCATCCCGCTCATGATGGGCATCCACCAACGCCCCGTGGTGAGCGACGAAGAGAAGCTCATCCCGCCCAGCAACCACGGCGTGAAGCTCATGAGCATGGGCTTCCTCCTCACGGACGACCAGCCCGTCATCTGGCGCGGCCCGATGATCCAGAAGACCGTCCAGCAGTTCATCTCGCAGGTCGAGTGGGGCCAGCTCGACTACCTGTTGGTGGACCTCCCGCCCGGCACCGGCGACGCCCAGCTCTCGCTCTGCCAGACCGTGCCGCTCGACGGTGGCGTCATCGTCACCACCCCGCAGGAAGCCTCGCTTGGCGTCGTGCGCAAGGGCATCGCCATGTTCGAAAAGGTGAACGTGCCGATCCTCGGCATCATCGAGAACATGAGCTACTTCATCGCCCCCGGTGGCCAGCGCGTGGAGATCTTCGGCCACGGCGGCGGCCGTACCGAGGCCACGCGGCAGGAAATCCCCTTCCTCGGCGAAGTGCCCATCTTCATCGAAATCCGCGAAGGCGGTGACAAGGGCACGCCGGTGGCCGTCTCGCACCCGGCGGACCCGCAAGGCAAGCCCTTCATCCAGATCGCCGAGGCGCTGCGGCAGAAGCTGGGGTGAGGTGGGCGCAATGTTAGGCGTCATAGCTCATCTATGAACAAGTGGCAGATCATTTGCCCTCCGATTGCTGCGCTGGTTGTCGCGATTGTTTTTGGGAGCATCCACTTGCGAGGCGAGCGGCGCTATTTGGAGGCAGCAGTCACGCGTCAGATTGACAGTCCTTCGACACAGATTGTTTCGTTGCTATCCAACATGCCACGCACCAACGTCACGCTGGTGGAGGATGCAGTCTTCCAGGAGTTGCAGAGAGCACCGTCGACATCATTGATTACTCGCCCCATGATCCGAGTTGCGACCGCCGGAGATGGAAGTCTAGAGTGTGTCGTAAATACGAGTTCACTTGGCGTTGCTGTGAGCACGATTCGGAGTTCACCATAAAGCACAATGACGATTTTGACGCCTAACCGTGCGCGGCAGCGAACGGCGGCGGGTGGTCGCCCCCTGCATCCGCCGCTACCGGATGCGCGTAAAGGACGTGCTGGACCTGCTCGCCGCCCGGCGAGCCTGAAGCGGAGATGCTGGCGGACTATCCGTTCCTGGAGCCGGAGGACATTCAGGCGTGTGTTGAATACGCCGCAGCGCAAACGGGCCATCCGGTGCTCGTGGCCGCCTGACTTGTTAACCCATGCGCATTCGGGCATGGAATGTATCGAGGTCGAGCTTCTAGTTGATTGAGCGACTCCGCCTCATATGTCTGCCCGGTCTTTGACGCGATGCCGCCAGTAGCCGGGTTGCCTTTTCCCATGCTTGATTGCGAGGATCAACAGGTGGTCCGTCTCAATGGTGTAGAGGATCGCATAGGGAAACACGCGTACCACACATTGGCGAACATCGCCCTCGAGCACACGCCAACGCCCGGGCGTGGCAACAGCACGCCCGATGGCAGCTCGAATCTCCGAGGCAAAGCGCTGCCCCAGAGTGCGTCCGCGCTCTTGATAGAATAGGACCGCCTCCGCGAACTCCGCCTCCGCCTCAGGGTGAAACTGGGGCGTCACTTCGCCAGCAGGTTTTCAATGCGCCGATAAACTTCCGCCGCAGGGATGGGCTTGACCTTGCCGGAACGAACTTCATCGCGGCGGCGCAGGGCTTCCCCGGCCCATTGCTGTTCCAAGTCGCCTTCGTCGAGGCTGGCGAGGAGCCGCTCGGCAAGGTAAGCGCGATCCTTTGTCGGCAGTTGCTCCACCGTCGTGGCAATTTCCTTCAGAGCCGCAGTCATGCGAAAAACCTAGCGCATGCGAATCGAAAGACAAACAGAAAGGGGTGCCTGTTGGTCGAGAGTCGTCTGGCCCTCGACCCTCGACTCTCGACCTCCCTCCTCACACTTTCCCAATCCATTTCCGATCCTCCCACACGGCTTGCAGTGAAGTTACGTTTTTCGAGTCGAGCACCTTCAGGGCGGCGGTGCCGAGGTCGCCTTTCTTCAAGGCCTGCCAGGCGTCGCTCACGTTGATGGCCACGTGCTGGAGGACGCTGGGATCGCGGTAGCAGTCGATCATGCAACGCGTGCAGCCATCGCGGATGAGTTTGGAATCGTCCCACTCGTACACCTTGCACATGGGCTTCTCCCAGAAGTGACAGCGGTAAAGGTCCAGGTGCCAGTCGAGGTAGAAGTACTTGTGCCCGCCGAGGCAGCCAAACTGCTCCTTCTCACCGCGCAGATGGCGCTGCATTTCGTTGAGCGACTCCGTGGGGTTCACCACCGGATAACCGCTGCGGTGCTTCATCTGCTTGATCTGGTCGAAGAGCGTGATGAGTTCCTGCGTGTTGAAATTGACGAGGCCGCTGTCGCTGAAGCTGAGGTAACTGCTCGCCAGGTTCGTGAGCGGGTAGCTGAAGGTGCAGCTCTCGAAGCCCAGCGTGCGCAGGAAGTCCGGCAGCTTCTCGTAATCCTCGATCAGGCGGCTGGCGGTGATGCTCGCGGTGGTCTGGATGCCGGCGGCTTTGAAGAACTCGTTCGCCTTCTTGATCTTCCGGCACACGTCGGGCAGGCCCCGGTTGGTCTCGTGCTTGGCCACGTCATGCGCGTCGATGGACATGATGACGCTGCTCAGGCCGTCATCGGCGAGGCCTTTCAGATTGTCGTCGTTCCACAGGCCGCCGTTGGTGCAGATCATCGGGCGGATGCCGCGCTCCGCAGCGTAGCGGACCATCGCCCGCAGGTCGCGGTGGGCCATCGGTTCGCCGCCGACGAAGAGCAGGTAACCGATGTGATTGCGCTTGGCGATGTCCACAACGTCCTTCGCCTCCTGCAAGGTGACGCTCTTGCGGGCCTTGGGATCGAACTGCGACCGGGCGAAGCCGCAGAAGCCGCAGTCCGCGTTGCAGATGTTCGTGATGGCAAACTGCAGGTAGCCGGGACCGCCGTGGTTTAGCACGTCCTTGAAGAGCTGCCAGCCGGACTCGCGCGGGCGCTGGACCGGACCCGCCGGGGCAGCGGTGCCCGGGGCCACAGAAGGTTCAACGGCAGCGGTGTTCATTTAACAACAGGTTCCACATGGTGCGGAAGCGGCGGAGGCCCGGCAAACTTTTCTTTGCGCCGTCAAACCAGCCGACTACGCTGCGCGGCGAATATTGAAACCACTTACTTGCACTGACCGGCACTGATGAAGCGTGCGCAACCCTTACCTTTGCCATGGTACTTCTCCCTCTCCCTTTGTGGAGCAAGGGGAGAGGGCCGGGGAGAGGGGTTGCGTGCGTCGGCATGGGTGGCCACTCCCCTCATCCGGCCTCCGGCCACCTTCTCCCCTCGCTCCGCGAAGGGAGAAGGCCATGTTTCCCTGAGTGCCGGTCAGTGGTTTTAAAGTCAGCGGCTTTCAACTGATGAAGAACATCGTTTATTTCGATCTCGAAACGCAGAAATCGGCGGATGACGTCGGCGGCTGGGGCAACATCCGCCGCATGGGCATGAGCATCGGCGTGACCTACAGCACCGCGCGCGGCGAGTACCGCATCTACGGTGAGCGCGAGGTGAACGAGCTGATCGAGGAGCTGCGGCGGGCCGATCTCGTAGTGGGTTTCAACACCGAGCGGTTCGACTTCGAGGTGCTGCAAGGCCACAACGAGTTCTTTGACTACACGCAAATCCGCTCGCTCGATCTGCTGGTGGACCTGATGAAGACCCTGCCGCACCGGCTCTCGCTGGACTCGATCGCCACGGCTTCGTTGGGCGTGGAAAAGACGGCCGATGGTCTCCAGGCACTGCGGTGGTACAAGGAAGGCCGGATGCTCGAGATCGCCGAGTACTGCTGCTATGACGTGAAGGTGACGAAGCTCGTCCATGAGTTTGGCCAGGCGAACAAGCAGATTTTCTACACGAACAAGTTCGGCGCGAAGCTGTCCGTGCCAGTGAAATGGTGAAGGCCCCGGAGCGCGGACGCCCACGTCCGCAGCCCACTTCCCAAGCAAATTTTCCGTATGCCTGATGAATTGCCCCCCGCGCAGCGGGCCGAAGCCCGCGCTCCCTTCGCGCCGGAAGCTTCCCGGCCGCCGCTTCTGCACGAGTTCCGCACGATCCTCCAGCCGCTTACGCTGACCGAACATTTCCCCACCGTTCAGCCCCTCGAAGTCGAGCTGGGGGCGGGCGATGGCTCATTCATCGTCGAATGGGCGAAGCGCAATCCGGAGCGCAATTTCCTCGCTGTCGAACGGCTGCTGGGCCGCATCCGCAAGCCGGACAAACGGGGCCGCCGTCTGGGCCTGACGAATCTCAGCCTCGTGCGCATTGAGATTGGTTACTTTCTGGAATACCTGCTGCCCTCGGGAAGCGCGGATGCGATCCACGTCTATTTTCCCGACCCTTGGCCTAAGGTGAAGCACCGCCACTACCGCCTCATCAACGAGCGCTTCACCGCGCTGGCCCGGCGCGCGCTCAAGCCGGGTGGCGTCGTGCATCTGCGCACCGATCACGTCGAGTATTTCGAGCAGATGCAGACGGTCTTCCGTGCGGATGCGGCCTTCGCGGAGGAACCGACTCCGGCCAACCTCGCCGCGCTGACGACGGACTTCGAGCGGGAGTTTAATGCGCAGGGGATTCCGACGAACCGTGCTTCGTGGGGAATGCGGAACGCCTGAGGAAAGGCCTGTTAGGCGATGGCCATTTTCAAGGCCACACGCCGGTGTCCGGCACCCCGGTGTGTTGCATCATCCAAATGGCGTCTTCATTCATGCTCAGGACGCCGCCGACTTGGACCGGCAGGAGATAATTTGGCGTGGCCCATTTGTGTGTTTCCGCGTGTCCGTCGGCAAAATTGAAGGCGCTGGCTTTGTTGTGATAGACAGCGGGAAAATCCGTCACGTTGACGGCGGTGTAAGTGACGGTGCAATCCGAACGGAAGAAGCCGTCGTTGATTGTCTGGGCACGCTCATCAAGCGTGACGAAATACTGCTCTGCCGTAGGGATCTGGTCCCGCCGTTTGAAAGGTGAGAAGCCGGCGAAAATGTAGTCACCAAACACGCCACCCATGTGGTTGCTCATGGACACGCTCCGGGCGTTGGTGGACTTGTCACCTGGACATTTGTACAGTGACTCGTTCTGCATGAACGACCACATGAGGCCCCCAGTGATGCTGGCGCTATCGGGCAATCCGCCGATCACCCAGCTTCGGCAGGGGACGAGGCGGCCATCGTATTCGTCCGCATAAAACTGCCACATGAGCTGGAATTGTCGCATGTTGCTCAAACACTTGGTGCCGGTGGCCTTCTGCTGGGCCTTGCTCAGGGCGGGCAGCAACATCCCCGCCAGGATCGCAATGATGGCGATGACCACCAGCAGTTCGATCAGGGTGAACCCCCGCGAGGAGGCTGCCGGGCGTGAGATGAGGCGCTTATCCATAACCTAAAATGGCTCAGGCAAGAAACTACGCCGCCCCAGCCGCCCGTCAAGCTGCGGTTTTCGGCCTGCCTGCTCGCGGGCGCATCTTGGCACTGCCCCCGGAGCGCGGCTGTGTCCCGCTCGGCGCGGGATCAGCCGCAGCAACTCTCAAGTGCCGAGCAGGGGCGGAACCCCACTGCGCCTCCTGCCAGGCGCAGCCGCTGCGGCTGGTCTCCGCGACACAGCCGCGCTCCGGAAGATTTCGCCCCTCGGGGGCAATGTCGAATGCGCTCCCTGCTCCCAAAGCCGCACCGCAAACCGGCAATCGGCCTGAATTTGTCCTCCGACTGAAACTTCAATCACCAGCAACACACACTGCATGACTACCCATCGCCAGCGGCTTCCTTCAACGCCTCCCACACTGCGCCCCGCGTGCTGGAGCGTGCTTGTGGCGCTTTGCCTGTCCGGCATTTCCACGCGAGCCGCCGAGCCCTTCTGGTTCAACACCCTCATCGCGAACTGGACCGACTACGGCACGCCGGAATATCTGGACTTCGTGGGCGAGGCGAAGCCGCAGGTTGCGCAGGTGGGCTTCTACGGGGTCACTTTTTACAGCGTGGCCCACACGCCGTTTGGCAAGGGCTATCCGGCGCATTTCCCCGTGCAGGGCACGAAGGAGTGCGGCGAGTTCTTCCGTAAGCTGAATCAGGAGGTCCACGCGCGGGGTACGAAAGTGGTCGGGCATTTCAACACCACGTTTATTCTCGGCGACCCTGAGAAGCGCGCCGGTTTCTTCGACTGGTATTACAACGGCTGGGACACCCAGGCCCTTGGTCCCAAGCCCACCGCGAACCCGACGGAGATGCTCGCCGTGGACGTCACGGGCAAGCTCATCACCACGTCCAGCTACAAGATCGGCGGCTGGCCCGAGTATCACGGCTGCCTGAACAATCCGCTCTGGCGCGCCTGCCTCAAGGCCATGATGACCGACGCCATTGCGCGCGGCGTGGACGGTCTCATTGCAAACTATTACTACCGTCGCGACTGCATGTGCACGCATTGCGTCGGCGGGTTTCGCGCGTGGCTCGGCACGAACTACACGGCGGTGCAGCTCAAGGACCAGTTCGCCATCGCGGATTTGAAGGCGCATGAGTTCAAGGAAATCCCTTCGTGGCACGACCCGAAGGCCACTTCGCCCTATAAGCTCGCCGCGCTGAAATGGACGCAGCTTTCGCTCAAGGACGCGTTTGACGATGTGTTCATCGCGCACGGCCGCAAGCTCAAGCCAGACCTGCTGGTGGCGCAGTGGAACCATCTGGGCGCGTTCCACCAGATCAGCGGGGATGAACGCTGCCTGCTGCCCGGCGGCGTGTGGGGCCGCGATGAGAGCTACCTCTGGTACAGCACCGGCAACGCGGCGTCCCAGACGGACCTGGCCAACGGCGACCTCGGTGACGGCACGTTGCAATTGCGTTATGTGCGCGGTGCCTTTGGGCCGCGACCGTTCGTGCTCGGCAAGTATGAGCAGACGCGCACGCGCGCAACCATCGCTGAGGGCATCGCCAACGGCGGCGCGGGGCTGGGCTTCTACGCGAACTTCAAGAACCCGGCCGGTCGCGAGGCGATGACGACTTATTTCAGGTTCGCGCGGGAACACCGTGACCTCTACGTCGGCGCGCAGCCGGCGGCGGAGCTGTTGCTGCTCTATCCGCGCAGTGCCGTGCAGCGCGGCGACCTTGAACCGGTGGCGCGCTTCAAGGCCATCGGGCATCAGCTTGCGCGTGAGGGCTACGCGTTTGACATCGTGCCGGATGACATTGTGACGCCAGCCCAGATTGGCAGCCGGCGGGCGGTCCTTAGCTGCGACGCGGAGCGCCGGGCATTGCCTGACGCGTCCATCGCCAACGTCATCATTGGTGCGATGCCGGACGAAACCACGCTGGCAAAATCGCGCAAGGAACTCGCCCAGGCAACCCGCCGCGAAGGCGCACCTACCGTTGTGGTTTCCGTCCTCAACCAGCCCAAGCGCCGCATCGTTCATCTCGTGAACTACAACCGGGAGGAGCCGCCGAAGAACGCAACCATGGGCCGCGGTCCCCACGAGGAGAAGCCGCTGGCCGTCGAAAACCTTACGGTCCGGCTCGCGCTCCAGGCGGGTGAACGGGTGAAAGGCGTCCGTCTGCTTTCTCCGGATGCCGAGGTGAGCGTAGGGCCTGCGGGCCTGGTGCAGCGTGCCGGAGAGGTCGCTTTTGCGGTGCCCCGCATGTTGATTTATACCGTTGCCGTGGCGGATTTGGAGTGAGTGCAGGCAGATGTCCGCTTTGCAGGGGAGAACAATTGCTTGACGCGTACCGGCCTTCCGCATTGCATACGCCGCTATGAAGAAGATGCTTTTCGGTCTGGTTGGGGCGGCAGTGCTGGCATTGGCAGGCACGGGCTGCATCACGACCGTGGATGGTCACAAGTCAGCCGGCGTGCCGTTCCGCAAGGACACCATTGTCAGCCGCTATCAATTGCCACTCGAACAGATTTTTGTCGCCGCCAAGGAAGTGCTCGCCGGTGAAAAAGGCGGGCTGGGCGTGCTGCAGTCGGAAAACCGGGTCAACAACTCGCTCGTCGCCAAGGTCAACACCCGCCTGGTGTATGTGAAGGTCACCGAGGTGGAGGCGAACATCAACGAGATCGTCGTGCAGGTGCGCACGGATGCCGGCTGGTCGGATGTGGACCTGGCGTCGGAGATTGACAAGCAGATCGCCCTGCGGCTGCAGATCGCGCAGAGCCTGCCGGCCGCGCCGACGGCGCCGAAGTGAGCGTTGGGTTTTCTCCCATCAGGCCGGGGGTTCCTCCCCGGCCTTTTTCTTTGCAAACTTGCTGACGGGCTGCAGGTGCATCATTGCCGCCGTCGCGCGTTCGGCGGCGGCGCTGTTGGGAAACAGGTCCTGAATGCGTTTGAGCGTGGCGCGGCCGGCGGCGACATCGTTGAAAAACTTCACCTGCCAGTCGGCCTTCTGGTGCAGCCAGCGCACCACCTCTGCCTTGGGCTGGCCCGGCGTGGTGATGAGGATTTCCAGCTCCTGCAAACCGCGTTCGAAGAACTCGAACTCCTCGACATAGAGCCGGGCCAGTTCCTCGCGGGCACCCCAGTCTTTCGGATGTCGGGCCAGGCGGTCGCGGAGCCGTCGTTCCTCGGCATTAATGTCGGGCTTTTCCGGTCCCACGGGCTTTTTCCGGCGCAGACCCAGCTTGCGGTCGAACTCCGGGATGGCGATGGGACGGTGGTCGTCCTCGTGGGCGAGCATCTCGGGTGTGGCATGGTTGGCGAGGCGTTGCTGGGCATGCAGGGCGGCGCCAGTGCCGGGCAGCAGCGTGGTGATGCGTTCGATGGCGAGGCGGGCGGACTCGCTGTCGCGGCCAAACTTGAGGTGCCAGTCAGCGGCGGTGTTGAGGGCGTAGGAGATTTGCCCGGGCGTCAGCCCTTCCAGCCGCAACGCATTCTCGATGACCGCCAGCGCACCCGCCAAATCCCCCGAATGCTCGGCCAGCAGCGCCGCCAGCCGCATGTGGCCGTCAAAGTCCCCGGGAAACTTCTCCAGTTCGGCGCGCACGGCGGCAATGGCGCCAGGGATGTCCCCGGCCATGCGTTTCGCCTCGGCCACGGCGTAATACGGCTTGGGTTCCAATTCACGTTTGTCTTCATAAACGCCGCCAAAAACATTCCCAACGACCCCGATCAACTCTTCCCGCCAGATCACGCCCAAGGCGAGCGCACAAGCCATGCCCGCCCCCAGTCCAAAGACGGCAGTAAAACCGCCCGCGCGAAAAAACTCCACGCCGAACCTAACAAAGACAAACCCCAGCGCCGCGCTCGCCGTGCATTTGAGGACAAATCCCCAGGGGCCGGCTTCGTCATGCCGCAAACGCCACCAGACGAGCCAGCCGATGCCAACCAAGCCGAGCAGGCTGAGTGTCCAGGTTAGTACTTGAAGCAGCATGTCCATCACGAGAGCGGTCACGAGAGTGGGGGCGAGCCGACGCGCTTGTCAAAACGTGATAGTGCTTCACGTCCGCGCCGAGTCTGGTAGGTTCAAGGCATGTTCAGCCGCAATTTTGTGTCCCGCCGTTGGGTGCGCCTCTTGATTGTCACCGCGTTCGCCGCCACCGCTTCCGCCGCCGCGCCCCCCCTCCAGCTTACCTTGCAAAAACGCGTCGAGACCAAGGCTGGCTCGGGGGAGTTCAAGCTGACCGCCGCCGCCGAGAAGTGGGATGCCGGCAAGACGGCCATCATCGTCTGCGACATGTGGGACCTGCACCATTGCAAGAACGCCGTGAAGCGCGAAGGCGAGCTGGCCCCGCGCATGAACGAGCTGCTGGAGAAGGCCCGCGCCCAGGGCGTCTTCATCATCCATGCGCCGAGCAGTTGCATGAAGTTCTACGAGGGCCATCCCGCACGCGAGCGGGCCAAGGCCGCCCCCAAGGCGGCGAACCTGCCCGCTGACATCGGTTCCTGGTGCAAACAGATTCCCAGCGAGGAGCAGGGCAAGTATCCGATCGACCAGACCGACGGTGGTGAGGACGACGATGCGGCGGAGCACGCCGCGTGGGCGGAGGAGTTGAAGGCGAAGGGCCTGAACCCTCGCGCGCCATGGACCCGGCAGATTGCGACGCTGAAGATTTACGATCAGGACGCGATCAGCGACTCGGGCATCGAGATCTGGAACCTGCTGGAGCAACGGGGCGTGGCCAACGTCATTCTCATGGGCGTCCACGTGAACATGTGCGTGGCGGGCCGGCCCTTCGGACTGCGGCAGATGGCGAAGAACGGCAAGCACGTCGTGCTCATGCGCGATTTCACCGATTCAATGTACAACCCCGCGCGCTGGCCGTTTGTGGACCACCAGCGCGGGACGGCGCTGTTCATCGAGCACTTGGAAAAGTTCGTGTGCCCGACGATCACCTCCGACCAGTTGCTGGGCGGAAAGCCCTTCGCCTTCAGCCCGGCCCCAGCGCGCCAGGGCCTCTGAAGCCGATCCAAACCGGCGGGGCGCCCTACCAGCGGGTGGCGAAAAAGATGAAGATTCCGATAAATGCGGCCGCCCCGAGTGCGACCAGCACCCAGGTCCAGCCGCCCGAGCGTTCTTTTGGCTCGGGCTCTTCATATGGAAGGTTAGGCATACGACTTTTAATGGACACCGACTTGCTTTAATACAACTACTCTTGCAGGAGTCGGCATCGTCGACACCATGCCAGAACCGCTTTTGGCCAACAAGTTCAAAGAAACGTGCGGGCGTGAATGCGGGCGCATCTCAGTTTCTTGCACACCGGGAGGCCACTTGGGGAGCCTTCTCCCTTTACGGAGCAAGGGGAGAAGGTGGCCGGAGGCCGGATGAGGGGTTGGGCCACCCTCGCCCACGCACGCAACCCCTCACCCCAGCCCTCTCCCCTTGCTCCGCAAAGGGAGAGGGAGTCGAAGACTGACGACCTCGTCGCCTCGCTCCCTTACGCTGCCTCCTTTCCAAGCTGTCGAAGCAGCTTGGCACCAGCTGGGACAATGAACTCCGAGCTCAAGCCTTGGCACTCATGAGGTGCCAAGAAACTGAAACGTGCGGGCGTGAATGACACCTGCCCACCTCAAGTCAGAAGAGCCATGCTCCCGCTGAGCATGCGCCGCCTGATTTCGACTGCCGCACCCCGGTTTTACGGGTGTTTGCTGGCTGGGCTGTTCACTTGGCCGGGCGTGGCTGCCGAGCTGGCGCCCGAGCAATTGGATTTCTTTGAGAAGAAGGTGCGGCCGGTGCTGGTCGAACGTTGCTACGAATGCCACAGCGCCGCCGCCGGAAAGCGCAAGGGTGGCCTGGTCCTCGATACCCGGGATGGCCTGCTCAAGGGCGGTGACGCCGGACCGGTGCTCGTCGCGGGTGATCCGGACAAATCCAAACTCATCGAGGCCATCCGCTACCAGAATCGCGACCTGCAAATGCCGCCCAAGAATCCACTCCCACCGGCGCAGGTGCGGGACCTGGAGCAGTGGGTGAAGCTCGGCGCGCCCGATCCGCGCACCGAAGCGCCGACCCAAGTCACGGGCAAACGCGCCCTCACCGTCGAGGAAGGCCGTCAGTTCTGGGCCTTCCAACCGGTGAAGGACCCACCAATTCCAAATTCTAAATTCGACGTTCGAAATTCCATCGACGCTTTCATCAATGCCCGGCTCGCCGAGAAGAAGCTCGCCGCCGCGCCGCCTGCTGACCCGCGTGTCTTTATTCGCCGCGCCACCTTCGACCTCACCGGCCTGCCCCCGACACCCGAGGAAACGGAAGCCTTCGTTCGTGAATGTTCCCCCAACGGCAACCGGCAAGTGGCCGTCAGCAACCTCATCGACCGTCTCTTAAGCTCACCCGCCTACGGCGAACGCTGGGGCCGACACTGGCTGGACGTGGCCCGTTACGCCGACTCCAACGGGCTTGATGAGAACGTGGCCTTTGGCAATGCCTGGCGTTATCGCGATTACGTCGTCAACGCCTTCAACGCGGACAAGCCTTTTGACCGGTTCCTGCGCGAGCAAATCGCCGGCGACCTGCTACCCTCTGCGTCGTTGCCGCAGCGGCACGAGCAGTTGACTGCGCTGGGCTTCCTCAGCCTCGGCCCAAAACTGCTGGCCGAACCGGACAAGGTGAAGCTGGAGATGGATTTGATCGACGAGCAGATCGAGACGCTCGGGCGGGCGTTCCTCGGCATGACGTTCGGTTGTGCGCGCTGTCACGATCACAAGTTCGATCCCGTACCCACGGCGGACTACTACGCCCTGGCCGCCATCTTCAAGAGCACGCGCACGATGGACGATCTCAAGACCATCGCAAAATGGCACGAGCCGGAAGTCGCCACGCCCGAGGAACGTGCCGCCGTCGAAACCCACCAGAAGCGCGTCGCGGATCAGAAGGCGGTCATCGCTGCCCGGGTTGCCACGGCAAACAAGTCGCTCGTCACGGACAAAGGCTTGAAGGAAGTGCCCAAGAATCCCGAGAGCCAGTATCCCACGAACACGGTGGCCGAACTCAAACAACTGCGTGAGGCGCTTGCGGCGCTGGAGAAGGAGGCGCCCGAACTGCCCAGCACGATGGGCGTGATGGATGCCACCAACATCCTGGCCACCTTGCCGATCCATATCCGCGGCAGCCATCTCAACCTCGGCAAACCCGTCTCTCGCGGTTTTCCGCAGGTGATGCAGGTGGCCAGCCTGAATGTAACTCTCCCGGAAAAGCAGAGCGGCCGCCTCGAACTGGCGCAATGGCTCGCCAGCCCGGAACATCCCCTCACGGCTCGCGTGATGGTCAACCGCATCTGGCGCTGGCATTTTGGGACGGGCCTGGTGGCCAGTACGGACAATTTCGGCGTGTTGGGCGAACGGCCGTCGCACCCCGAATTGCTCGACTGGCTCGCGAGCCGGTTCGTGGCCGGGGGCTGGAGCGTGAAGGCGATGCACCGGCTGATCATGACGAGCGCTGTTTATCAGCGGGCCAATCTGGTCGAGAGTCGAGAGTCGAAGGTCGAGGGCCGGACCAAGTTTGGTGGTACAGCCCTCGACCTTCGACCCTCGACTCTCGACCCCGAAAACCGCCTCCTTGCGCACTTCCCCATCCGCCGGCTCGAAGCCGAGGAGGTCCGCGACGCCGTCCTCTTCGTCGCCGGCACGCTAAACCGCACCATGGGCGGCAAGACCATCCCGGTGAAGAACCGGGAGTTCTTCTTCAACCATACCTCGAAGGACGCCACCACCTATGACAGCCCGCGTCGCGCGCTTTACCTGCCCGTGGTGCGAAACAACGTCTATGACCTCTTCGAGCAATTTGATTTCCCGGACCCGGCGGTGCCCAACGGCAACCGCAACGCCACGGTCGTCGCTCCGCAGGCGCTGTTGATGATGAACAGCGGACTGGTGGCGGGCGCGGCCGAGAAGTTCGCGGCCAGCCTGGACACGGCGGCCAGTGACGACGCCCGGCGCATCGAACTCGCCTATCTTAAGGCCTACGCCCGCCGGCCCACGGCGAAAGAGCTGGATCGGGCGAAAAGGTTCCTTGCCGGATTCAAGCGTGACTCGGCGGCCAGTCCCTCGGCTTGGTCAGTCCTCTGCCAGTCGCTCCTGGCGGCGAACGAGTTCATTTACCTGAACTGAGCCGCCCCGCCGTAGCACGGGCAGCCCGGCCCGGAGCGCGGCTGTGTCCCGCTCGGCGCGGGATCAGCCGCAGCAACGTCAGAAGGTTGAGCGGGGACTTAACGCCGCAACACCTCCGGCCAGGCGCAGCCGCTGCGGCTGGTCTCCGCGACACAGCCGCGCTCCGGAAGATTTCGTCCCTCGGGGGCAGTGGCGAGAAGCGCCCCCCTGCCCGCGCGTGCGTGCTTGCCAGTTGAAAGCGTCAGATTTACCGCTCACTCTCTTCCTTCATGTACACGCTTATCCGCCTGCTGTGCCTGGCCGTGATGTTGAGTTGCTCGTGGAGCGCCACCGCCGCGCCCAAACGCCCAAACGTGCTGTTCATCCTGTGCGATGACATCCGCTGGGACGCCCTCGGCTGCGCCGGCAATCCTTACGTCAAGACACCGAACATCGACCGGCTCGCGCACGAGGGCGTGCATTTCCGCAACATGTTCTGCACGACTTCGCTGTGTTCCCCCAGCCGCGCGAGCATCCTGAGCGGGCTGTACGCCCACACGCACGGGGTGCAGAACAACTTCACGGAGTATCCGGCGAATTTCACGAGTTTCCCAATGCAGTTGCAGAAGCAGGGCTACGACACGGCCTACTTCGGCAAGTGGCACATGGGCGAGAACAACGACCAGCCCCGCCCGGGCTTCAACTGGTTCGTCACGCACAAGGGCCAGGGCAAGTACTTCGACACCGAATGGAACGTGAACGGCGCGGGCAGCAAGCTCATCCCCGGCTACTACACGCACATCGTCACCGACCTGGCGACGGAGTGGCTCAACCGCGACCACACAGGCAAGCCGTGGCTGCTCATGATCGGCCACAAGGCCCCGCACAGCTTCTATTTTCCCGAGCCGAAATACTCGAACACGTTCGACAAGGTGTGGATTCCGTATCCGGAGACGGCGTTCCATCTCGACGACAAGCCGGCATGGATCAAGGAGCGGCGCTACACCTGGCACGGCATCTATGGACCGCTCTTCGAATGGCGTAAAAAGTTCCCCGACGACAGCCCGGAGGCCGTGAAGGACTTCGCGGCGATGACCCGCGCGTATTGGGGCACCATCCTCTCCGTGGATGACAGCGTCGGCAAACTGTTCGGCGAACTGCAACGCCGGGGTGAACTCGACAACACGATGATTGTTTTCATGGGTGACAACGGCCTGCTCAACGGCGAGCACGGCATGGTGGACAAACGCACCGCGCACGAAGCGAGCCTGCGCATCCCGCTGATCGTGCGCTACCCCGGTCTCGTGCCGACGAACAAGCCGCGCGACATCCAACAGCAGGCGCTCACCGTGGACGTCGCGCCGAGCATCCTTGAACTCTGCGGCGCGCCGTCGCTGCCGGGCATCCACGGCAAGTCCTGGGTCAAGCTCGTGCAGCGGGGCGACTCCTCGTGGCGCAACGCCTGGCTCTATCATTACAATTACGAGAAGCAGTTCCCCTACACGCCCAACGTCCGCGCCGTCCGCACCGACTCCTGGAAATACATCCACTACCCGCACGGTGACGGCCAGGCGGACCGCCACAAGGCCGAGCTGTACAACATCGAGTTCGACCCCGAGGAACGGCACAACCTGATCGACAACCCGAAATACACGACCGAGTGGAAACGCATGATGGGCGAACTCGGCCGGGTCATGAAAGAGGTTGGCCTCACCGCTGCCAACGACCAGATGCCCCTCGACGAAGGCATCAAGAAGGAACTGCCGGACCAGAAGATCCGGTAACCTTGTCGGTTCCCATTCTTGCTCGTAGTCCTGATCTTGCTCCCTGCTCCGAGGGGTAAGGATCGCGGGGCGCATCCTGACACTGCCCCCGAGGAGCGAAATTTTCCGGAGCGCGGTTGTGTCGCGGAGCCCAGCGCAGCGGCTGCACCTGGCTGGAGGTGTTGCGACGTTACGCCACCGCTCCTCATTCTGACGTTGCTGCGGCTGATCCCGCGCCGAGCGGGACACAGCCGCGCTCCGGGGGCAGTGTCAAGATGCGCCCGGATCGCGGATGGAATTCAGCCCTGCATTGCGCTCCGCGCGCGAACCTGCAAACCTCCCGGCACTATGTCGAGCATTGGCAAACTGATGAAGCAGGCGCAACGGATGCAGCAGCAAATCGAGCGCGTCCAAAACGAACTCGCGGCCAAAACCGTCGAGGCCACCAGCGGGGGTGGCGTGGTGAAGGTCACGGCCAAGTGCGATGGTTCACTCGCCGCGATCAAGATCGATCCCGCGGCGGTCAACCCGGCGGATGTGGCGCTCCTCGAGGACATGGTGCTCGCCGCCGCCAACAACGCCCTCACGCAGGCCAAGGGAATCTCCAACACCGAGATGGGCAAGGTCACCCAGGGGCTCAACCTGCCGGGGATGATGTGAGAGTGAAAAATCTAAAATGAAAAATGAAAAATGAAAAAGGTGCCCGGTGGCCGTGGCGTTTTTTACATTTTGCATTTTTAACTTTTCACTCCCGTGGCCTCCCTCCCCGAGCCCATCATCGCCCTGACCTCCGCGCTGGCGCGGCTGCCGGGCATAGGGCCGCGTTCGGCGGAACGGCTGGCGCTGCATCTGGTCCAGAGTGAGGCGGGCGTGGTGCGCGCTTTGGCTGAATCCATCCTCGCGGCGCGCGAACGCATCTCCCTCTGCCGGGTGTGCGGCGCCCTGACCGAGCGGCAGCCGTGCGCCTTGTGTGATGACCCGCAGCGTGACGCCTCACTCGTCTGCGTGGTGGAGCGGCCCACGGATATTTTCAGCATCGAGAAGTCCGGCGCGTTCCACGGACGTTTCCACGTGCTGGGCGGGAAAATTTCGCCGCTCAATGGCGTCGGGCCGGAGGACTTGCGCATCGCCGAACTGGAAACCCGCCTGGGCACCGAACCGGTGCAGGAGATCATCCTCGCTCTGGGCACGGATGTGGAAGGCGATGCCACCGGCCACTACCTCGCGAAACGTCTCGCCCCGCGCGGCGTGAAGGTCAGCCGGCTGGCGCACGGTTTGCCGGCCGGCAGCGGACTGGAGTTCGCGGACGAACTCACCCTGAGCCGTGCGATGGCGGGGAGGACCAGTATTCAGTAAGCAGTGTTCAGTGTTCAGTCCCCGATGAACATGTACGCCCGGCCTCACCTCCACTGATTACTGAACACTGATCACTTCGATCGCACAAGGTTGCCCATGAGCACGAATCATTTACCAAAACCCACCGCCGTCGTCTTCGATCTCGGCAAGGTGCTGCTGGAGTTTGACTACGGGATCGTCGCCCGCCGGCTGGCGGCGCACAGCGGGCGGGACGCGGAGCAGATTCGTGGGCTGCTGGACCAGTCGCCGCTGCTGCTGCGTTTCGAGAGCGGGCAGATGACCAACGAGGAGTTCTTCCGCGAGGTCTCCGGGCTGACCGGTTACACCGGGGCATTCGAGGAGTTCGCGGGCATCTTCGGCGACATCTTCTCGGCCATCCATCCGATGATCGACCTGCACGCGCAGCTCCGCGCACGCGGCGTGCCGACGTTCATCTTCTCGAACACGAACGAACTCGCCGTGCGGCACATCCGCGCGAACTACCCGTTCTTCGCCCACTTCACTGACTACATCTACTCGCACGAAGCCGGAGCGATGAAACCCGACCACCGGATTTACGAAATCGTCGAGCGCCGCACGGGTCGCACGGGCGCGGAACTGCTCTACATCGACGACCGCAAGGAAAACGTGGACGCGGGGGCGGCGCGCGGTTGGCGGGTGGTGCATCACCAGTTGCCGGAGCAGACCATCGCGGCAGTGCGCGCGGCGGGGTTGGTGTGAGGAGCGGAGTGTAAAATGGCAGGCGTAGAACGTGGCCGGAATGCCGCGCGGGGAAAGTAATCTTTGGGAATAATACTAAATCCCAAAGAGAATCGGTACGGAAC
>RFSE01000124.1 GCA_009924135.1 Pseudomonadota bacterium
GAAGTTTTCAGTTTTCAGTTTTCAGTTTTCAGTGGGGAAGGCGACGCGCGTCTTGGAGTGCGGCGGCAAACGGAGCGCGACGCCGCTTTGGGCTCCCGCGGAGCGGAATCGCCGCCGGCTCCGCGCTCTGCCGGCGCAGTCCAAAAGGGGCGTGCGTTTTTCATCGGTCTCGGTTGCCTGCTCGCGGCGCTGGGGTTGATTGGCTGGGCTTGGGCGAAGCATGATTCGGCGGCGGCGGGGATCTTTTTTGGCGCGGGCGCGCTGTTGCTGGGCGCGGCGATGGCGTTCACGTCGGCGTTTCTCTCCAAGCTGGAGCAATCCGAGGCGGCGGCGAATCTCACGCTCACGAGCCTGGGCATCCGCAATGCCACGCGTCGACGTCGGCGCTCGCTGGCCACGGTGGCGATGCTGGCGTGCGGGAGCTTCCTGATCGTGAGCATCGGCGCGTTCCGGCTGGATGAAAACGCGGATGCGACCAAGCGCGCGTCCGGCACCGGCGGTTTCGCACTGCTGGGCGAGAGCACGCTGCCGATTGTGCAGGACTTGAATAGCGCAGCCGGGCGCGAGTTCTTCAACCTCGACGCGAAGACCATGACGAATGTCAGCGTAGTGCCCTTCCGCGTGCGTGATGGCGACGATGCAAGCTGCCTCAACTTGAACCGCGCACAGAAACCGAGGCTTCTGGGCGTGAAGCCGGAGCTGCTGGCTGGCCGGGGGGCATTTAAGTTTGCTGGCGCGGCGACGGGCTGGAAAGCCGAGGATGGCTGGCGGCTGCTCTCCGCCGGAGCGCGGACGCCTACGTCCGCATCGGCTGCTGCGGACGTGGGCGTCGCCGCTCCAATCGCGGGTATCGCCGACGAAGCTTCCATCCTTTGGGCCTTGGGCAAGAAGCTCGGGGACACGGTGGATTTCGTGGACGAGCGCGGGCAGCCGTTCAAGGTGCAACTGGTCGGGTCATTGGCTGGCTCCATCCTGCAAGGTAACATCGTCATCGCGGAGGACCAATTCACCGCTGTCTATCCCGGCGAAGCTGGCTACCGTTTCTTCCTCGTGGATGCGCCCCCCGCGCGCAGTGCCGACGTGTCCGCCACGCTGACGAAAGCCTTGCGCGACTCGGGTCTGGAACTGACCCCGACGACGCGCCGGCTGGCGCAGCTCAACGCCGTGCAGAACACCTATCTCGGCACGTTTCAAGTGCTCGGCGGGCTGGGCCTGCTGCTCGGCAGCGCGGGCCTGGGCGTGGTGGTGCTGCGCAATGTTTTGGAGCGACGCGGCGAACTTGCCTTGCTGTTGGCCATCGGTTTCCGGGCGAAGGCGTTGCGCTGGCTGGTGTTAAGCGAACACGCGGGTTTGCTGCTCTTGGGCCTCGGAGCCGGGGTGGTGGCGGCGGCGGTGGCAGTGCTGCCCGCGTTGCGCTCCGGCGGCGAGGGCCTGCCGGTGGCTACCCTCGGCCTCACGCTCGCCGGGGTGCTCGTGAGCGGCCTGGTCTTCACCCTGCTGGCCACGACGTGGTCGTTGCGCGGCAGGTTGCTGGACTCACTGCGGAATCAGTGAAGCAACGCGCGGGCTTGCTCCGTTGCGATGCCCAGTCGCACCCGCGTGGGGAATCACACGACCGTAGCGCGGGCAGCCTTGCCCGCGCGTTTCCATGGATGGCCGGTAACATGGCGCGGGCAGGGCTGCCCGCGCTACAGACTGCGGCAAGTTCATCGGCCGGTCCCGGCCGCCAGAATTCAGTGCTTTTCAGCGGCGGGGCTTTCCGTAAGCTCCGCCCCTGTCGCACATGAAACAACTGTTCTGGCTCACGCTCGCGGTCTGCCTGGGGGGAAATCCCGTCCTGGCGGCCGATAAGAATCACAAGCTCATCATCATCGCGGGCAAGCCCAGCCACCCGCCGCTGATGCACGAATTCCGCGCCGGGTCGCTGCTGCTGGAGAAATGCCTGCAAGGGGTGCCCGGCCTCTCGGTCGAGGTGCACACCAACGGCTGGGTGCGCGATGAAAAGGCCTTCGAGGGCGCGGACGCCGTGGTGATCTATGCCGACGGCGGCGGCGGGCATCCGGCCGTGGTGGCCAACCACAAGGAAATCATCGCCGGCCTAGTGAAACGCGGCGTGGGCTTTGGCTGCATGCATTACGGGGTCGAGGTGGTCCCGGCGCAGGCGGGCGCGGAATTCAACGAGTGGATTGGCGGGCACTATGCCAAGGACCTTTCCTGCAACCCCATCTGGGAGGCCGACTACCAGAAGTTTCCCGAGCACCCGGTCACCCGGGGCGTGCAGCCCTTCAAGACGAAGGACGAATGGTATTTCAACATCCAGTTCCGCGAGGACCTGAGCAAGGTGAAGCCCATCCTGGTGGCCAAGCCCAGCGACGCCACGCGGGATGGCCCCTACGTTTATCCCAAGGGCCCGTACGCCCACATCCAAGCCGCGAAGGGCCGCGACGAGACAATGATGTGGACGTTCGAGCGCGCGGACGGCGGGCGGGCGTTTGGTTTCACCGGCGGACACTTCCACCTCAACTGGGGCAACGACAACCAGCGCAAGGTGGTGTTGAACGCGATGCTCTGGCTCGCAAAAGTCGAAGTGCCCAAGGGCGGCGTCGAATCGAAGGTTACGCCGGAAGAACTCACCCTGAACCTGGACCTCAAGGGCGCGCCCAAGCCGCCGCAGCCCAAGAAGGATGAGAAGAAATAATCGTCCGCCATTCTCCGTGAAGCTTCCCTTTATTCTCCCGTCGAAAACTCCCGTTATGAACAATCGTCTCCTGCTCACCGCGCTTGCTTGCGCCACGCTCTCCGTCTTCGCCGCCGATGCGCCGAAGGAAAAGAAGAAGCAACCCGATCCCGCCGGACATGAGGCGGACAAGGCCGTTGCGGGCTTGGACGTCAATCCCGCCCTGCAGGCCGAGCTGTTCGCGTTCGAGCCGATGATGCTCAACCCCACCAGCACGGACATTGATCCGCGCGGCCGGGTCTGGGTGTGCGAGGTCGTGAACTACCGCCGCCACAAGGGCAAGCGCCCCGAGGGCGACCGCATCATCATCCTCGAAGACACCAAGGGCACCGGCAAGGCCGACTCCGTAAAAGTCTTCGCGCAGGGACCGCAGTTTGACTCCGCGCACGGCGTCTGCGTACTGGCCACGCCCGACGGCCGGGGCACCAAGGTCATCGTGAGCTGCGGCGACAAGGTCATGGTCCTCACCGATACCTACGGCGTGGACAAGGCCGACAAGGAAGAGGTGCTCTTCAGCGGCATTTCGGGCACGCAGCACGACCACGGCATCCATGCCTTCACCTACGGGCCGGACGGACGCCTCTATTTCAACTTCGGCAACGCCGGCAAGCAGGTGAAGAATGCCAAGGGCGAACCCATCGTGGACCGGGCGGGCAATGTCGTCGGTGACCAGGGCAAGCCCTATCGCGAGGGCATGGTCTTCCGTTGCAACCTCGATGGCTCGAACCTCGAGACCGTCGGCTGGAACTTCCGCAACAACTGGATGATCGCCGTGGACAGCTACGGCACGCTCTGGCAGTCGGACAACGACGATGACGGCAACCGGGGCGTGCGCATCAACTTCGTCATGGAGTTCGGCAACTACGGGTACAAGGACGAGCTGACCGGCGCGGGCTGGGGCGACGCGTGGAAGAAGGCGAACGCGAAGGCCAAGATCCCCGACGACCAGAAGTTCCGCTACCACTGGCATCTGGATGATCCCGGTGTCGTGCCGAACCTGTTGAACACCGGGGCCGGTTCCCCCACGGGTCTCGCGGTGTATGAAGGCAACCTGCTGCCCCAGGAGTTTCGCGGCCAGATCATCCATTGCGATGCCGGCCCGAACGTCACCCGTGCCTATCCCGTCGAGCGCGACGGCGCCGGTTACAAGGCCCGCATCGTGAACATCCTCGAAGGGGCGCGCGACAAGTGGTTCCGCCCGTCCGACGTGAAGGTTGCGCCCGATGGCTCGCTGATCGTCGCGGACTGGTACGACCCCGGCGTCGGCGGTCACAACATGCAGGACCTGGATCGTGGCCGGCTCTTCCGCGTGACGCCCAAGGGCCACGTGGGCTACAAGGTGCCGAAGTTCAACTTCGAGACGGTGGATGGCTGCATCGAAGCGTTGAAGAATCCGACGCCGTCCGTGCGCTATGTCGCCTGGCAGGCCTTGAACAAGCTGCAAGGCAAGGCCCAGCCCGCCCTGACCAAGCTCGCGACCGATGCCGAGCCCCGCTTCCGCGCCCGCGCCCTCTGGCTGCTCGCCGCCATCCAGGGCAACACGCCCGCCGCGATCACGCAGGCGATGTCGGACAAGAGCGACGACGTCCGTTCCGTGGGCCTGCGCATCGCCCGCATGTACAATCTGGATGTGATCCCGTTGGTCGAGAAGCTCGTGAAGGACGCTTCGCCGCTCGTGCGCCGCGAATGCCTCATTGCCCTCCGGCACAACCAGTCGCCCAAGGCGCCCGCGCTCTGGGCGCAGCTCGCGCAGCAGCACGACGGCCAGGACCGCTGGTATCTCGAAGCCCTCGGCATCGGCGCGGACAAGCAGGAAGACAAATGCCTGGCCGCCTGGCTGGCCACCGCCGGTGACAAGTGGAACTCCACCGCCGGCCGCGACATCGTCTGGCGCGTGCACACGCCCAAGGCTGCCGAACTGCTCGGCAAGCTCGCTGTGGACAAGGCCGCCTCGCCGGCCGACCGCGACCGTTACCTCCGCGCGCTGGATTTCATCCCCAAGTGCAAGGAGAAGGACGACGCCCTTGCGGCGATTGCGCTGGGGGCGTTGTAAGCCAGTGATGCGGTTGGGTTGGCCTTTGACTGATGGCTTTGAAGGTCAATCACTGATCTGGCGAGCGTTGGGATTGATCCTTTTGATCGTTGAGATTGGAAGAGTTGAGATGTGATTTCTCTGCCGGTCCAGGCCTATGTGAAAGCAATATTTCCACATGAATGTAAGCCTCTTTCCGAGAGCGAGCGGAAGGCTTATCGGAGTTTACTTTATGATGCCATGCTGGACGTTCGCTATCTGTGTCAGCCCCGAAGTCGTAAAAGCCGCAGTCCCTTGGTTTGGCGAAAGCAGTATTTGCAGGGTCGTTTAGCTGGGGCACTTGCAGATTGGTTACACAACCTTGCGCAACACGCGGCGACTGAGTTCAGCAGCTTCGACACGGATTGGTTTTGGGAGGAGTATGATGGCCTGTGTTTGCAATTTGCCGACCAAGTTGGTGCGGGCAAATGGATGGATTACAGGGACAGGTACACAAGGCATCTGGCAAAACAGGATGCGGTCCAGTCGTGAGCTCTCGCGGATTCCGTCTTGGCACCAGGGGTTCAGCTCTAACTTCCGCCGCGAACCGATCATGTTGTTTTCGTAGATCTGGAGGTTGAGTTCCGTCGCTCGGCGGCTGGGCCTCGGGTCGCACCCGCGTCTCGCGGGTTGTTTCCGGCGTCCCGCCGGAAACGCGGACGGGCAAGGTCTGATGCCAATTCTCAAAGAGATTCGGTGCCTTGCCTCCGTTGCACGCCTTCCCCCTCACCCCGGCCCTCTCCCCAGGGGAGAGGGCCGGGGTGAGGGGAAAGGGAGCGTACTATCACTGCTTCGTACCGATTCTCACCGGGACTTGATCTGATGTTGCCTCCTTGCTTTGCCGTGCGGGCACCGCTAAACCGGTCCAGCCAGCGGCCGGTTGCGGGATCATCACGACTTGGCATGAGCAGCGAACCATCCATGGTGGCTTATTACGCGGAACGCGCCCGCGAGTACGAACGCATTTACCACAAGCCGGAACGTCAGCCTGAGTTGCAACGGTTGAGCGGCTTCGTTGTCGAGACTTTTGCCGGAGCAGATGTGTTCGAGGTGGCCTGCGGGACCGGGTACTGGACGCAGATTTTGGCGCGCTCGGCGGCTTCGGTCATTGCCACTGACATCAATGAGGAAGTCCTGGCCGTGGCCCGGGCCAAGGACTTGGGACCGACGGTCACGTTCCAGCGGGCGGACGCGTTCGCTCTGCCGGCCCCGGAGCGGAGCTTCTCCGCCGGGCTGTCGGCGTTCTGGTGGTCCCATCTGCCGAAGTCACAGATCGCCGGGTTCCTGCGTGGGTTTCACCGGGTGCTTGCACCGGGTGCGAGGGTGGTGTTCATCGACAACGCTTACGCCGAAGGCAGCAGCACCCCGATTTCCCGGACGGACGAGCACGGTGACACTTACCAGCTTCGGCGGCTGGACGACGGCAGCACGCATGAGGTGCGAAAGAATTTTCCGACGGAGGCGGAGTTGCGTGCGGCGGTTGAAGGCATGGCGAGGGAGGTACGGGTTGAGTCCCTGCGGTACTATTGGATTTTGAGCTACAAGTTACGTGGGGAGTAGTCCGAAGGTATCGCTGCATTTCGGGGTGGCACCCGCGTCTCGCGGGTCGTTTTGGGCGTCCCGCCGGAAACGCGGGCGGGCAAGGTCCGGGTGTGTTCGGCAACGGTTTGGCGTTCGAGCGTCAGCGGATGCGGCGGGACGCCGCACCCGACCCGCGAGACGCGGGTGCCACCCGAAAAATTTGGACCCCGTCGCAGGAACCATGCGCCTGGTTCAACCCTGCGCCGGTGTGGCGAGCAGGTTGTTGCCGTAGATTTTCAGGATGAGTTCGGTCGCGAGGCGGCCGGACTCGGCGGGCACGGCGGGTTCGCGGCCTTCACGGATGGCGTCCACGAAGTCGCGGATGATCGCCTCGTGGCCGGCGGTGTCCGTGACGGCGGCGCTGCTCGCTCCGTCGTGGACTTGGAACTTTTTCTCCGCCGGATTGGGCAGACCCGCGATATGCCATTGCGTGATGCAGTCGTTTTCCATCACGAACGAGCCGGCGGTCGCGTGGACTTCCAGGCGCGTCGGGAAACCGGGCTGGCAGGCGGTCGAGGCGGTGAAGGTGCCGATCATCCCGTCCGGATAATGCAGGAGCGCGACGCCGTGGTCCTCGACCTCGATGTCGTGCCGGAAGGTGTCGCACAGGCTCACGACGCGTTTGGGCATGCCGAAGAACCAGCAGAGCAGGTCTGCGTTGTGCGAGGCCTGCTGGGTGAAGGCCCCGCCGCCGTCCACCGCGCGCGTGCCGCGATAGGCACCGGATTTGTAATAGGCTTCATCGCGCCAGAATTTCACCTGCATGTCCGCCGCAAAGACGCGGCCGAGCTGGCCGGATTCCAGCAGTTTCTTCACCGCGCGGTTGTCCGGGCTCATGCGCCGCTGATACGTGACGGCGAGTTTCACCCCGGCGTCGTGACAGGCGCGCGTCATGCGGTCCATGGCGTCGAGGGAGATTTCCAGGACCTTCTCGGTGAGGACATGCTTGCCGAGCGCGGCGGCTTCGATGGCACCCTGATGGTGCAGGCCGTTGGGCGTGGTGAGGATCACGGCGTCGAAGGGGACGTTTACGTCCGCCAGCGTGGGGAAGACCCCGGCCTCCGCCGGCAAACCCTCGGGCCGCCGGCCGCTGCGCGAGACGACGCCCACGGCCTGCACGCCCGGGAGCTGTGCGATGGCCCGCAGGTAGGTGCGGCTGATGTTGCCCGAACCGATGAGGATAAAACGGAAGGGAGTGGAACTTGAGGAGGAGTGCATCAGGCGATTTTTGGTGGGAATATTACAAATTGCGAAGCTGCGGAACTACGAGCCGGTCTTCGTCCCTGCGAACCGGCGGTCAAGGAGCGCGGACTCCCATGTCCGCAGCCGGTTGCTGCGGTTGTACCGCAGGCGTCCTCGCCTGCGAGTTCGCGCGGCGTCTCGCCGCGCGCACGAACTCGGGGCGGGACGCCCCGGTTACTCGCAGGCGGGGACGCCTGCGGTACCTGGCCCGGCGACTGCGGACGTGGACGTCCGCGCTCCATGGCCGCCGTTTCATGGCTAGGGAGAGCGCGTGGAAGTATCATGCGGCCGGGATGATGGCGTGAATCATGCGTGCTCAGGCGGGCTCGCGTGCGTGCGGGCAGCGGCAGCAAAGTCTTTAACGGGCAGGTTCAGCGCCGCGAGGAAGCCCCGGGCCTTCGCGAGGGTTTCCTCGTACTCCGCCGCCGGGACGGAGTCGGCCACGATGCCGGCACCGACGTGGAAGTGCGTGCGATCCGCCTGCCGTACCGCTGTCCGGATGGTGATGCTCAACTGGCTCTCGCGGTTGAAGCCCAGATAGCCGTGGCAACCGCAGTAGGGACCACGCGTGACCGGCTCCAGCTCATCTATGATTTCCATCGCACGGAATTTCGGCGCACCAGTAATGCTTCCGCCGGGGAAGCACGAAGCGAACGCGGCGAAGTGCGTGACCTCCTCGCGCAGCCGACCTTCGACGGTGCTGACGAGATGCTGCACCTGCGGGTAGCGCTCCAAGCGCACCAGTTCGGGCACCTGCACGGAGCCGTATTCGCAAACACGGCCGAGGTCGTTGCGCAGCAGGTCGGTGATCATCACCAGTTCGGACATTTCCTTGGCGCTGGTCTGGAGTTCGTAGGTGAGTTGGGCGTCGCGGGTTGGATCGGCGGAACGCGGGCGCGTGCCCTTGATGGGGCGTGTGGTGATGTGCGGGCCGCTGAGCCGGAGGAAAAGTTCCGGCGACGACGAGGCCACTTGGAAGTCGCCGCAGTCCAGAAACGAGGCGAAGGGGGCAGGGGATACCTCCAGCAGCCGCTCAAACAGTTCCCAGCCCGTGAACTGCGTCGGTGTGCTGAGCCGCTGCGCCAGGTTCACCTGATAAATGTCCCCGGCGCGGATGAAACGCTGGGCCTGCTCGACGCGGGCGATGAATTGCTCGCGCGTGAAGTTCGACTGAACACTGAACACTGAACACTGATTACTGATTACTCCCCTGGCCGGTTGTTCGCCTTCCCGCATCAGCCGTTCCCGCCACCAATCCGCCCGTTCCTGTGCGCGCGCTTCACTGCGGGAGCCGTCCACATCGAGGCCGGTGGAGACAATCCACGTTTTGCCGAGGCGATGGTCGAAGACGACGAGGCTGTCGTAGAAGCCCACGTGGCAGTCGGGCAGTTCGAGATCGTTCACCGCGCGGCGCGGGAGCTTCGGCTCGACGAAATGTTTCAGGTCATAGCCCCAGTAACCGAAGCAGCCGCCGAGCGGGAAGGGGAGGTCCACTTCATCCAGCAGTTCATAGCGCGCCATGAGTTCATCAAGCACGCGCCAGGGGTTGCCGAATTGAGTCTGGCGGAGAGGGTTTGGCGTCTGGGGAGTCGTGAGTTCGCAGCGGGTGTCGAAGGAACGGAAGGTGAGGAACGGCCGGGCGGCGACGAACGAGTAGCGGGCCTGCGGGGAGTCGAAACCCGCACTGCGCAAGACCACCAGCCCCGGCTCGCCGGACAGGCGGTCGAGGTAATGCGCGGGCGGTTCCGGCAAGGACAACTCACTGACGATGGGCCGCATCTCGACGGCGAAGCTAGGCGCGCGGCCGGGTGTCGGCCAGTTCAATTCTGGGGCTGGGGCGCGGGGCGCGGGCTTCGTCGAGCGCCTCGTACAGGTCGGCCAGCGCTTCAATGAAGGTGATCGGGGCGGATTTCAGCGCGGGGCGGTAGGCGGCTACGGCCCGGCCACCGAGGAGCAAGGCCATCCCCGCCGGGAGCAATTGACGGAGTCGCAGCACTTCGTCAGGCAGATACTGGTCGTCCTCCGGGTACACGACGCTGAGCGCCACGGCGCGCGCACGGGTCTGGATCGCCGCACCGGCGATCTCCACGGCCGGCAGGGCGGCTCCGAGGTAGGTGACCTGCCAGCCGACGTTCCCGGCCGCAGCTGCGACGAGCAGTGCGCCGAGTTCATGTACCTGACCGGAGGGGGTCGCGACGACGAGCCGGGGCGTGTTCTCGGTGACCGAATGGGGACGCATTTTTGAGAGAAAGACCCGGATGACCGCCGTGGCGAAGTGCTCCTGCGCGGCCGTGATTTCGCCGGCTTTCCAGCCCGTACCCAAAGCACAGGCGAGCGGGGCAATGACTCGGCACAACACGCCTTGGTTGCCCACGGCGACCGCCGCGCGGTTAAGCACCGTCTCCAAGCCCGCCGTGTCCAGCGCCTTCACCGCATCCAGCGCCGTGGCCACGAACCCGTCGGGGTCCTGTTCCGTGCATTTGCGGGTCTGGAGGCAGTCCGCCGCCAGTACGCGAAGTCGCTCCTCAGGCAGGCCGGCAATCGTGCCGATGTTATGGCCGCAACGGCTGGCCTGGGCGAGCAGGAGGAGCCGGTCGAGTTCGGCGTCGGTGTAGAGCCGGCGGTTGGTGCCGCTGCGTTGCGGGGCCACAGCCCCGTAGCGCCGCTCCCACACGCGGATGACGTGCGGACTCAAACCGGTTTTCTGGGCCACGAACCGGATGGCGTGTTGACCTTTCGGCATGGACGGATGTTAGACGGAATTTCGACAACGGCAAGTCGCCCGGTGAAAAGGTCAAGAATTTGATCAAAACCTGCCCGGTTTAACTGCTTCGACATTTATTAGACAAGATATTGACAAAACTTTGAACACAAGCTAAACATACCATGTCGAAAGTGCTAGTGAACGCTACCAAGCTTATGTCACGGAACTCAAAAATCACCCGCTCTCCCCGGCGCAACCCGGCGCTGCGTCTCGCCAAGCGCACCCGCAGCACCACCGTCCTGCGTCCCGCCCGGCTCGCCAAATCCACGCGCCGCAACGTCCTTGTGAGCAGTCCGGCCCCGGCCAAACCGGCCGCGCCGGTGGCGACCTCCGTGCCGCGCGATGCTGACCTGCATTCGGCCAATCCGCACGTGGACAACCGGGAGATGCCCACGAGCCTCTCGCGTTACATGCGCGACGCCGTGCAGGAGCCGCTCCTGACCGTGCAGGAGGAAATCCAACTGGCCGCCCGCATCAAACGCGGCGACGACGCGGCCCGTGACCGCATGATCCGCGCGAACCTCCGGCTCGTGGTCAAAATCGCCCGCGAGTACGAGGGCCTTGGCCTGCCGTTGCTGGACCTCATCAACGAGGGGAACATCGGCCTGATGAAGGCCGTCGAGCGGTTCGATCCGGCCAAGGGCGGCAAGCTCTCGACCTACGGTGCGTGGTGGATCAAGCAGTCCATCCGCCGCGCCCTGACGAACCAGTCCAAGACCATCCGCCTGCCCGTGCATGCGATGGAACGGCTCTGGGAGATCAAGAAGGTCACCGCGCGCTTTGAAGAGGAAATCGGCCGCGAGCCGACGAACTCCGAGCTGGCCGCCGAGCTGGGCACGAGCGTCAGCCGCATTGCTGCCATCCGCGAAGCCAACGTGCGTCCCGCCTCGCTCGACGCCCCCATCGGTTCCGAGTCGGATTCCAGCCGGCTCGGCGACGTGATTGAAGACATGCAGGCCACCACGCCCTACGAGGATCTGGAAAAGCAGACCTTGCGCGAGACCGTGGCCGAGCTGCTGCACAAGCTGCCGGAGCGCGAAGTGATCATCCTCAAGCAACGCTTTGGCCTGGACGACTCGGACAGCAAGATCACATTGCGCCAGATCGGCAAACGGTTCGGCGTGACGCGCGAACGCATCCGTCAGTTGCAAAATCTGGCGCTCCAGAAGTTGCGCGCGATGATGGCGGAACGCGAAGCGCTGCCGGAAGCGGCGTGAGCAGGCCCAACTATTTATCGTAGTCGCAGGCTTCAGCCTGCGCATAAGGCCTGAGTGTTCGCCGCAACCTGAAGGTTGCGGCTACGCGTGGACTCGTTGCTCCTTCCCGACCACGCCCGCCCAGCCGCTCAGTTCAACCGCCCCAGCAGCGCCGTTGCATCAAACGGCAGCTTTCGCAGCGGGGACACGAGCGCGAGGCTGGTACCGCCACCTTGCAGGCAATCCGCACAGGCCCGGCGGATTTCGGCCGGGGTGACGGCGGCCAGCCGGTCGCGCGTCGTGGCGACGGGGACAAGCTGGCCGTGGTTCACCAACTGCTCGCCCAGCCATGTCATGTGCGCTTCGGTGCCTTCCAGCGCGAGGTCGAACTGCCCGATGACGTAGTCGCGGGCGCGCCGGACTTCACCCAGGGACGCGTTCTTCGTCGCGAGCTGATGCAGTTCCTTTACGATCAGCCTGATTACCTTCTCCAGCTTGTCCTCCTCCACGCCGGCGTAGATGGACAAGTCACCGCAATCGGCGAAGGAACTCAGCGCGCTGTGCACATCGTAGGCGATGCCGCGATCCTCCCGCAGGCTCTGGAAGAGCCGCGAACTCATGCATTCGCCGAGCAGCGCGTTGAGCACGCGCAGGGCAAAGCGGCGTTCGTCGTGCCGGGAAACCGCGCGCAAGCCCAGCGCCAGTTGCGTTTGCTCGGCCGCGCGGGTCAGCAACCGTACGCGGGGCGGGGCACTGTTCTGGGTCATGGGCACGCACCCCGGACGCGGGCCTTCCGGGAAGTGCCGGGCCAGCGAACTGACCGTCTGGACCACTTGGGCGTGCGTAATGTTGCCCGTCGCCACGATGAACGTGTTCGCGGCGACGTAGTTCGTCTGGAAGAACTGCCAGAGCCGTGCGCGGTTCAAGCCATCGAGCGAAGCGGGCGTGCCCTCGATCGCGCGACCCAGCGGGTGGGCGGGCCAGAGGGTTTCGTTCAGCAGCTCCTGCACGAGATGCTGGGGCTGGTCCTGATAGCTCGCCCGTTCCTCCTTGATGACCTCGCGTTCCTTGGTGATGTCCGGCGGGGCGAAGCGTGAATCGAGGAACATGTCCATCAGCACATCCAGCAAATCCGGGAAGCGGTCGGCCCGCGCCTTCGCGTAGAAGCAGGTGTGATCCTCGCTCGTGTAAGCGTTGAGGTAGCCGCCCAGCCCTTCGACCGCCTCGGAAATCTGCCGCGCGCTGCGCCGTTTCGTGCCCTTGAAGAGCAGGTGCTCGATGAAGTGCGAGGCTCCGGCCTGGGCGTCCGTCTCATAGCGCGAGCCCACGCCCACCCAGACACCCAGGCACACACTGGCCATGTGCGGCATCGCAGCGGTGGCGATGGTCAGGCCGTTGGGGAGGCGGGTTAAATCGGACATGTAAAAGGTTTCAAGTTTGGGGTTGGGAGTTTCGGGTGGTGCTCCCGGCGAGCGCGCGCGGAATGCCAACGCGAAACTCCACATGCCAAACCCGGAACAGTTTTCAAGCGAACGCCTGCGGGACGGTTTCGGGCGGGCCGATGCGGCGCTTGTATTCGAGGATCAGTTTCACGACCTCTTCCGGATCGTCCGTGAGCGTGATCAGGTCGAGGTCGCCGGGGCTGATGTAGCCGGCTTTGCCGAGGGAAGTCTTGGCCCACTTGAGCAGGCCACCCCAGTAGTCCGAGCCGTAGCAGATGAGCGGGAAGTGCGAGATGCGCTGGGTTTGCACGAGCGTGACGACTTCGAAAAATTCGTCGAGCGTGCCAAAGCCGCCGGGCATGAAGACAAAGCCCATGCTGTATTTCACGAAGCAGACCTTGCGCGAGAAGAAGTAGTGGAAGTTGATGGGCACGTTCGCGTAACGGTTGCCCTTCTGCTCGAAGGGCAGCTCGATGTTCAGCCCCACGGACTTGCCCTTGGCCTCCGCCGCACCGCGATTGGCCGCCTCCATGATGCCGGGACCGCCGCCGGTGATGATGGCGAGGTGGTGTTTCGCCAGGCTGCGGCCGATCTCCATGGTGGCCTTGTAGTAGGGGTCGGACGGCTTGGTGCGCGCGGAGCCGAAGACGGTCACGGCCGGTCCGAGATGCGAGAGCGTCTCGAACGAGTCCACGAACTCCGCCATGATGCGGAAGATGCGCCACGGGTCCTCGCGGACGAAACCGTCGTGATGTTGCGGTTGATGCATGGATGGACGCTAGGAAGGCGCGCGGGTGAAGTCGAGCGCGCGGTTTCCGCCACTTTGTTTCAAGAAGTCCCATTTCCCGCGCGTCCACTGCCCGTGCAAACCCATTCCCAGCCGGGCGGTTCCGAAGCCATTCCGCTGCCCACCTGGTCGCGTCGCCGGTTCGCGGGCGGCCTGGCCCTCGCGGCCGGGGCGCAGTTCGCCCCCGCCGCCGCGCCGCTCAAGCGTGTGGCCGCCATCGTCACCGAGTACATCCACAACTCGCACGCCGACGTGCTGGCGAGCCGGATGATCCACAGCCACTCGATGGACGGCAAAGGCTCCTGGCCGCCGGGGCACGGCTGGCCGCAGCTCAAGCTGGCCAGCGTGTATGTGGACCAGCAACACCCCAAGGACACCAGCGCGCAACTGGCGAAGGAACATGGGTTCCTGCTGGCCCCGACCATCGAGCAGGCGCTTACGCTCGGCGGCCATTCACTGGCGGTGGACGGCGTCTTGCTCATCGGCGAGCACGGGAAGTATCCGCTCTCCGAGACGGGCCAGATCATGTACCCGCGCCGGCGGTTTCTGGAGGAAACGGTCGCGGTCTTCCGCAAGTCCGGTCGCAGTGTGCCGGTCTTTTCCGACAAGCACCTCGCCTGGAACTGGCCCGATGCGAAATGGATGTACGACACGACGCGCGAACTCAACGTGCCGTTCATGGCCGGCTCGTCGCTGCCCTGCCTCTGGCGGCATCCGGCGGTGGAGATGAAGCTCGGCGCCCACGCGACCGAGGCCGTGGCGCTCTCGTACGGGCCCATGGAGGCCTACGGTTTTCATGGTTTGGAGGCGTTGCAATGCCTCGTCGAACGGCGGCGCGGCGGCGAGAGCGGCGTGGCAGCAGTGCAGTTCATGCAGGGTCCTGAAGTGTGGGACGAAATGCGGAAAGGCCGTTTCAGCCAGGAAGTTTTTCAGGCCGCCGTGGACGCGCGCGAAAACAAGGCACGGTTCAAGAAGACCTTCATCGAGCAGGTCAAAAGTCCGGCGGCGTTCTTCCTCGAGTACCGCGACGGTTTCAAGGCCACCATGATCCACGATTTCAAGGACGGGCACAACGAGTGGATCGTCGCGTGGGGCGAGGACGGGAAGAAGGAAATCCCCGCCACGACGTTCTGGACGCAGGAGGCGCGGCCGCTCGGGCACTTCGCGTTCCTGCTGCAAGGGATCGAGAAGATGATCTACAGCGGCCGGCCGACGTGGCCGGTGGAGCGCACGTTGCTCACCACGGGCGTCCTTGCTGCGGCCTTTCAATCGCGGCAGCAGGACGGTCGCCGGCTGGAAACGCCGCACCTGGCCATCCGCTACGAGCCGACCTTCACCTGGCAGGAACCACCCGCCCCGATGCCGGGCCGGCCCTTGCCGGGGATGTAGCTGTTTGCTGTTAGCCGTCAGCCGTCAGCTTTTAGCTGGTAGCTCCAAGCCGCTGCGAGTGGCTCATGCTGACGGCTGATGGCTGATGGCTGATAGCTTAAATCGTCGATTCAAAATTGGCTTGGCATTTCGGGCGCTGAAACCATCCTGACAGGAGTGAAAGAGTTGTTCAAAATGACCGGGGTGTTGCTCCTGATCGTTTTGGGCTACGCAACGCGGGGTGCCGTGGCTGGCGCGGGGGTGCCCCACCGGGCGGAGGTGTTCAACGTTCCATCGGGAACCCCAGCGGAGATGCTCCTGGCGGGTAAAAAATCTGTCCCCATGCGGTGGAGCAGCGTCCGGCGGCTGGGAATTTCGTGGGTTCCCCAAAAGACGGGTTTCGACTTCCTCAGCCTGCTGCCGCTCCCGGGCGCAGGAACCAGTGAATTCCCGCCGCTCCATCACGGTTCGCCTGCGGCCTTCGACTGGCTGAATGGCTGGCAGTTTTTCCTCCGGGCGGCGGCGCAACCCCGGGCGCCTTGTTTGAGTTAGCCCCGTTTCCTGGCGGTTCATCATCTTACCCGGCGACTGTCTGCCCTTCGTCCGGGGGGCTTCTCCGGCTCCATGGGAGGAGTTTATGGCACCTTTCAAACTGCGTTTTTTCTCAACCCCTTTTCCCTTTGACCTGAGAGTTTCCGGCCCTCGTCGGGCCCTGCGTGGCAAGGTTGCCAGGCTGGTTGCTGGTACTTGGTAATTTGCTGGAGGCCGCCGCTGGATGACTGCGGCGAGCGGAAGGCCGGACCCGGTTTCCTTGTTTCGTGTATGCACACCTTAACTTTTTTGCAGGACCTGGCGGTCGTGATGATCGTGGCGGGGCTTGTGACCGTGGTCTTTCACCGGTTCCGCCAACCGGTGGTGCTGGGCTACATCCTGGCCGGCATGATCATCGGACCGCATACGCCGCCCTATGCCCTGGTCCATGACGAGCACACCATCCACACGCTTTCGGAACTGGGGCTGATCCTGCTGATGTTTTCGCTGGGCCTGGAGTTCAGCCTGCGGAAGCTCACGCGGGTGGGAGCGTCGGCGTTTATTGCCGCGCTGATGGAAATCCTGCTGATGTTGTTTCTGGGCTACGAGACCGGGCGGCTCTTTGGCTGGAGCCGGATGGACAGCATCTTCCTTGGTGCGATCCTCTCGATCTCTTCGACTACGATCATCATCAAGGCCTTGCACGAGCTGGGGAAATCGAAGGAGCGGTTCGCCGAGCTGATCTTCGGTGTGCTCATCATCGAGGACCTTTTGGGCATCGCCATGATCACGTTGCTCTCGGGCATCGCCATGACTGGCACGGTCAGTTTCGGCACCGTCGGCGTGACGCTTGGGAAGCTGGGTTTGTTCCTGGCGGTGACCCTCGTGCTGGGCTTGATCACGGTGCCCCGGCTGATCGGTTATGTGGCCCGGTTCAAGAGCAACGAGATGCTCCTGGTCACGATTCTCGGCCTGTGCTTCGGGGTCTCGCTGCTGGCGCTGAAGCTGGGCTACAGCGTGGCCCTGGGCGCGTTTCTCATCGGGGCAGTGATCGCCGAGGCGCGGGAAATCCACAAGATCGAGACCCTCATCGCGCCCATCCGGGACATGTTCAGCGCGGTGTTCTTTGTCGCGATCGGTCTGCTCATCGACCCCCAGGTGTTGGGGGAATACTGGCTGCCGGTCCTCACCATCAGCGCTGTCGTGGTGGTGGGCAAAGTGCTGGCCTGCTCCTTTGGGGCGTTCCTCGGTGGTCACGACCCGCAAACCTCCCTGCGGGTGGGCACGGGCCTCGCCCAGATCGGTGAATTCTCCTTCATCATCGCGTCGCTGGGGCTGTCCTTGAACGTGACGGGCAAGTTTTTGTATCCGATTGCCGTGGCGGTTTCCGCCCTCACCACGCTGACCACGCCTTATTTGATCCAGCGCAGTGACGGGGTGATCACCCTGTTTGACCGGCTGGCCCCGCGCCCCCTCGTCACCGCCATGCAGGTTTACACGCGGTGGACCGGCCAGCTCGGCGGCCAGCACCGCCCCGGTCTGGCGCGGCAGTTCGTCCGCAAATGGGTGGCGCAGATGGCCTTGAACGTGGCCCTGACCGCCGCCCTCTTCCTGGCCGCCGTTCCGGTGGCCCAGCATCCGCCCGCGTGGCTCCAGCGCCTGAACCTGGGCGGCGAGGGGTTGAGCACCGTGCTGTGGTTCACGGCCGTGGTCCTGTCCCTGCCGCTGCTGATCGCCACGTTCCGGAAGCTGCAGGCGCTGGGCCTGTTGCTGGCGGAAACCCGCGTGAATCCCGCAGAAGCCGGGGAGCGGACGGAGGCGATTCGCAGCTTCATTTCCCAGGTGGTGCCGGTGGCCGGCGGGGTGGCCCTGGGGCTGTATGTGCTGTTGCTGAGCGCCCCGCTGCTGCCGCCCTTGAAGATGCTGGTCCTGCTGCTGTTGGTGGTGGGCCTGGTGGCCTGGCGCCTCCGGCGCATGTTCATCAAGATTTACTCCAAGGCCCAGAATGCCCTGCATGAAACG
>RFSE01000125.1 GCA_009924135.1 Pseudomonadota bacterium
ACGGTGCGACCATCGGCCTTCACGCCATTGACCGTGTTGATGCCATCAATCTTGTTCACGCCCTGGGCGCTGCTTTGGGGCACGGCCACATTCCCGGGCTCGATGTTCTTGATCTTCGCTGCGGCCTCCTCCTTCACGCCCTTGATGCCGGAGACGGCGGCGGGCGCGGGCGGGCGCTGCTCCTGCGCTGACGCGGTTCCAACCAGGCCACTGAGACAAAGCCCGACGGGCAGCAGTTGCTTGACGATGGGGTTCTTCATGGGGTTCTGCGTTGCAAAGTCTTGGCGAATTCGGCTTCCACCCGTTCCTCGTATTGGGCGAGCGCACCGGGTTCCTGGTGTTCGGCGAGATACCGGAAAATCTGCCGGGTGCGTTCAGCAAACGGCCGCCATTCATCTTCGGCCGCACCGTTGGTCTTGAGCAGATACGTGGCGTAATAGTGCGCCTTGCCCAGCATCTCGCGAATGGCCCGGGTGGTCTTCGCATCGTCACCGTGCATCTGCGCGGCCTCTTGCAGCAGCTCGGTGAGGTCGGTAATGGCGCCGACGACATCTAGCAGTTCCAGCCGCGCCTTGGCCTTCGCGAGGCGGATCTGATGCCGCACCACGGGACGCTCATCCACCGGCAGTTCGCCCATGACCTTGTCGTATTCCTCGACCACCCGCTCCCAGTCCGGGTCCTTCGCCCGTTCCAGCTCGCGGATGCTGGCGATGTGAACGCGCGCCCGTTCCCGGGCCATCTGGGTCTGCCCCTGATTGAAGTGGTAATACAGCACCGCCACCGGAAACAGCAGCCAGAGCAACGTGAAGAACTTTCTCATCGGGCGTTCAACGCCCCTTCCTTCGCACGCGCCTCATCCTCTTCGTCCAGCTCGGGCCGCCCCACCTTCCAGTCACTGCCAAAGTATTCCAACGCCACCGGAATCAGAGCCAGGATCGCTGCTCCGAGCACCATGGCCAGAACGGCCAATTCCTCCAGGGTCAACCCACGGTGCGGCGGCGGCACGGTCACGACTAGGTCACCCAGCGCCGAGGTGGGCAGGTGCTTTTCATTCACGTCCACGTAGGTCCCACCGAGCGCGGAAGCCACGGTCTGCAAGGTGTCACCTTCCTGCCGCGAGAGATGGCCATCAATAAACGTGCCCTTGTGCGCGTTACCAAAGCCGAGCACGAACACTTCCTTCACCGACTTGGGCCGGGGCATGATCGGCACCAAGTTTACCGAATCCCCGTCGGTCAAGAAAAGCAGCCGCGTGCTGCCCTCGGGAAAGTCCTTCACGAGTTTGACCGCGCCATTGACCGCCTGGCCGAGATCGGTCTGCCCTCTCGGCATCGCATAGGTCAGCGGCAGGCCGTTAAACACGTTGCGCACCAGCTCGGGATCACGGGCCTCCATCACCACCGGCACCGATTCCGTGTAGAAGGCGATGACGCCAAAACGCAGATTTCCGCTCACGCGCTGAAGTATGCCTTCAACCACCTCGCGCATCCGCTCGTGCCGCGTCTGCTTGCCCTCCGGCCCGGCATCCTTGAGGAACATGCTGGGCGAAAGATCACCAACGAACACCAGCCGCGTTGCGGTCTTGTTGGAGCCCGCCTTGTCGCCCTTGCCCTCGGCGGCTGCCATTTTCAGGACCAGCAACGTCGCCAGCCCCCAGGTAAAGGCCGCGAGGCACAGCGGGCGCAGCCACGGCACCACCCGTGTCCAGCCGTGCGGTGCCGAGGTGGGACCAAACGCCAGCCGACCAACCGCCCGGATGCGCCGCACATGCAGCCACTCTGCGAGACAGGCAAGCAGCAGCACCACGAGCGCGGACATTAGCGGGATCATGCGGGGTAAAGACCGAAATCGCCTTGGTTCAGAAATCCCCCATCACGCGGAGCGCCGCCACGCGCTGCAACCAGGCAGCGTCCTTGCTGCCTGCTCTTGAACTGATCGCCCGTAGCGATCCGCCAGTTGATACCTGATGCGACATGTAGTTGTGGTCTGGCTGCAAATTTATTGCCCCGCGGATGACCGTGTGTGCGTAGCTGACGCCAATCGGAAGCGTTTGATTGAAACTGTTTTCGGCCCATTGAACAGCCTGAAACTGCGCATGCCCGGATGCCGGGCCCGACCCCTGGTTTATCTCCAGGGGGAAAGCCCTCCCAAATGATCGACTTACCAACCCCATCGACGGCCGAAGGATCGCGACGGTCGCAACGCGGATGTTGCAAACCAGGCGTTACAAGGGATCTTCCTTGGCGCGGAGCCAGCGGAGCTTTGGCCGTGAAGAACGGTTTCCGATCACTGGCAGCAATAAGTCGAGGGACCAATACGTCCAAACAGTCGTCTCCGATTCGCGCCGGTTCACTGGCGTTGGGCCATGAGACCGTGCGACCACATCAATAAACCAACATCCGCCATCGTGTCCCCCGCCCTGCTGAGCCTCATCCTGCTGACGGTGGCCGGCTTGGTGCGCCTTAATGCCGCACCCACCGAGGGGCTTCCTGAAGAGGTTTATTCCCAACGCCGGGACTGGTGGAGCCTGCAACCCGTACGTGAGCCAGCGACACCTCCGGTTCGCCGCCCGGACTGGGGGCGCACGCCGGTGGATCGCTTTATCCTGAGGGGCTTGGAAAAGGCCGCGCTGCCACCGGCTCCCGAAGCCGACCCACGCACGCTGGCGCGGCGGCTGAGCTTCGCGTTGACCGGCCTGCCGCCCAAGCCTGCTGAAGTGGAACAGTTCGCGGCGGACAAATCTCCGCACGCGTTTGAGGCACTTGTGGATTCGCTGCTGGCCAGCCCGCACTTCGGCGAACGCTGGGCGCGGCACTGGATGGATGTCGTTCATTACTCCGACACCCACGGCTACGAATGGGACGCGCCGGCCAAGCACGCCTGGCGGTATCGCGACTATCTTGTCCGGGCCTTCAACGCCGATGTCCCGTACAAGCAGCTCATTCTTGAACAGCTCGCCGGGGATCTCCTGCCGCCCCGCGTGGAGGCGCGCAGCGGCATGAACGAAACTCTGCTCGGCCCCATGGCCATGCGCCTGGGCGAGCGCCGGCACGGTGACAACGCCGCCGCCGAAGGCGTCACGCAGGAAGCCATCGCCAACATCATCGACACGGTCAGCAAGGGTTTCCTCGGCACCACCGTCGCCTGCGCACAATGTCACGACCACAAACTCGATGCCATCTCCCAACGCGACTACTACGCGCTGGCCGGCATCTTCATGAGCACGCGCTGGGGCGTGCGCTGCGCAGACGCAACCGATCCCAACGAAGCCGTGCTAACCGAACTCCGCAGCCACAAGCAGGCCTTGCGCACCGCGCTGGCCAGGCTCTGGCTCGGCGCCCCTGAAGCGTTGCCGGAAAAGTTCAACGCGCTGGTGGCCGATGAAAAGCTCACTCCCGCGTTCCCTGATTCGCTGGCGTCCCTCTGGCGGCAGACCCTGCTCCGTTCCACCAACGGGGCTGCGCTTGAGGTTGTGTGGCCCAAATTGCGCGAAGAGTTTCAACGCGAACGGGAGAAACGGACCGCTGCCAATCAAACCAATCTGACGTTGCTTGCTGATTTCACGCGTGCAGATGGCCCGGGCGGCTGGCGCTGGGACGGTTCCGGCATGAAGCATGGCCAGGGGCGCGACGGCGAATTGGTGGTCGCCGACGAGGGCGAGGGCGCACTCGCGCAACTGCTTCCCGCAGGCCGGTGGTCGCACACATGGTCGCAACGCCTCGCCGGGGCCGTACGCAGTCCGCTGTTCGCACCCGGCACCACGGTGACATTCTCGGCAGGCTATGCGGCTGGCAAACACTCCGCCCGCGCGTTCGTCGTGGACCAGGCGTTTCACTCGGAACGCCTCGCCTTTCTCAACCAGCCCCAGCCCGCGTGGCTCACGCTGACGGCGGGCAATTTCGACCGGCTGGCCGGCGGCAACGACACCAACGCGCATCGCCGCGTGTATCTCGAACTGGCAACCAAGTCCCTGAACAACTACTTCCCCCCGCGCACCGCTTACGCCGGTTTGAAGGAGAGTGATGTCGCGGACACACGTTCGTGGTTTGGCCTCACGCGCATCTACCAGCACGCACCGGGCAAAGCACCCCAGGATGAACTCGGCCGCTTCGTGCCGCTCTTCGCCACCGAGGGGGCCCCGGCGTCGAAAGCGCAGCTCGCCGCGCGCTTTGCCGAGGTGCTGCGGGCTGCCATCACGCGCTGGGTCGAAGATCGTTGCGACAGCGAGGATGTGCGCCTCCTCAACGAAGCCCTGGCCGCGAAGTGGCTGCCGAATGAAGCCACGAACACCAGCCTCGCCCCCCTGGTCGCCGCCTACCGCACGACCGAGAAGCGGCTTCAGCCCGACCGCACCATCGGTTCGGCGGACGATTGGAACGAGGGCCGCGACGAACGCCTCAGCGTGCGGGGAGCTTACACCGAGTTCGCCGGGGCGGTGCCCCGCGGCAACATCCGGCTGCTCAATGGCCCGGCGACGCGGGAGGTCGCGAACTCCAGCGGCCGGCTGGAACTCGCGCGCAACATCGCCAGCGAAACCAACCCGCTCACCGCGCGCGTCTTCGTAAACCGCGTCTGGCTCCACCTGTTCGGCGAAGGCCTAGTGCGCACCCCGGATGACTTCGGACATCTCGGCGAGAAGCCCGTCCATCCCGAGCTGCTGGATTACCTCGCCACGCGCTTCATGGCGGACGGCTGGTCGCTCAAAAAACTGGTGAAGCTCATGGTCACCTCCGCGACCTGGCGACAAGCGAGTACGACGAGCGCAGCCGCCCGCACCGCCGATCCTGAGAACCGTCTGTGGCACCAATTTCCCCAACAGCGTCTCGATGCCGAATCCGTCCGCGATGCGATGCTCGCGGTGTCCGGCCGGCTGGACCCGGCATTGGGTGGTGAACCCATTGACCCGTATCGCACAGCCCAGGATGCAGCGAAGCGACTGTTCAGCGGCCCGCTGGATGGCCTCGGCCGTCGCAGCCTCTATTTGAAGATGACTTTGATGGAGCCGCCCAAATTCCTCGCGCTCTTCAACCAGCCAATTCCCAAGCTGACCACCGGCAAGCGCGATGTGACCAACGTGCCCGACCAGGCGTTGGCGCTGCTGAACGATCCGTTTGTCCTCGCGATGGCGAAGCATTGGGGCGACCAGGTGCTGAAAGACGGCTCGGTCACGCCGGAAGCCCGGGCGAAGACGATGTTTGCAACCGCGCTGGGTCGTCCTCCAAACGACGAGGAATTATCACGGCTGGTGCGGCTGGCTGGAAGGTCAGCGGAGTTGCACGGTATCTCGCCCGGAGTCCTGATGACTTGCGGTCCCGTCTGGCAGGACGTGGCGCACGCCTTGTTCAACGTAAAGGAGTTCATCTATGTCCACTGAACTTGCCGGCGACATGCCAGCCACTTTTTCCACGAATCCGCTTTGTCCCGGAATCTTTTCACCGGCGGGCACGCGCCGCCGTTTCCTCCAGCAGTCCGGCCTGGGCTTTGGCTGGCTCGCCTTCGCGGGGCTGGCGAATCGTCTGGCCGGTGCGGAAACGCGCCCGTCGCTCTCCCATTTCGCCGCGCGGGCGAAGCATGTCATCTTCCTTTTCATGGACGGCGGGGTGTCGCATGTGGACACCTTCGATCCCAAGCCGGAGCTGGCCAAACGCAATGGCCAGCCGGCGCAATGGCGGCCGGATGAATTATCCCAGAGCGTCAGCGCCAACCGCAAGTGGCTCAAGAACCCCTGGGAGTTCAAGCAGCGCGGGCAGTCCGGCCTGTGGGTCAGCGACCTGCTGCCGCACATCGCCGGCGTCGCCGACGAGCTTTGCGTGGTGCGCTCGATGGTGGGTGAGACGCCGCTGCACGGCGCCCAGAGCCTGTTGCTCCATACGGGCCGAAGCATTGGCGCAGCCCCCAGCATCGGATCATGGGTTTCCTATGGCCTGGGCACCGAAAACGAGCAACTGCCGGGCTATATGTTGCTCAACAACGACTGGGTGCCCAACGGCGGTTCGCAAAACTTCGCCAGTGCGTACCTGCCCGCCACGCACCAGGCCACACCCGTCCGGGCGAAGGGCCGGCCGGTGGACAACATCACCCCCGCCGACCCGGCCGTCTTGCAGCGCGCCAAACTGGATTTTCTCCGCGAACAGGACTCGGCCACGGCGCAGGCCATCGGCGGCTCGGACGCCATCGAGTCCGCGATCAAGAACTACGAAACGGCCGCGCGAATGCAGTCGCTGGTGCCTTCCCTCTGCGACGTATCCGGCGAAAGCCCCGCGTCCCTCCATCTCTATGGGGTGGACCGCGCCAATGACTTCGACAAGTTCTATGCGCTCCAATGCCTGCGGGCGCGGCGCATGGTCGAGGCGGGCGTGCGGTTCATCGAGGTCACCTGCCCCCTCACCCACAACAACAACGCGCCGTGGGACCAGCACGGGGAATTGCGCAAACGCCACGAGGAGAACGCCCGCATCACCGATCAACCCGTCGCCGCCCTCATCGCGGACCTGAAAGCGCGCGGCCTGCTCGACGACACGCTTGTGCTCTGGGCCGGTGAAATGGGCCGCACGCCCCACTCCGCCGGCACGGACGGACGCGACCACCATGTCGGCGGCTACACCATCTTCATGGCGGGCGGTGGCGTGCGCGGCGGCATGACCTATGGCGCGACGGATGAAATGGGCATGAGCGCTGTCGAGAACCGCGTGGACATCCACGACCTCCACGCCACGATCCTTCACCAGCTCGGCCTACATCACGAGCGACTCACCTTCCGCTTCGGCGGCCGCGACCAGCGGTTGACTGATGTGCATGGGCGGGTGATTGAGGAACTCCTGGCCTGAACCAAGTTGGAATTTCCCCATTCGAAAATAGCACGTCCCAATGAGAATCGGGAGGAAACGTTGATAGCACGCTCCCTTTCCCCTCACCCCGGCCCTCTCCCCTGAGGAGAGGGAGCCACGCCGCCCGTGTTCGAGCTGCCGGGCCGGTGACTACTTCGGGAGCTGGCTGACTTTCCCCCTCTCCCCGAGGGAGAGGCCGGGGTGAGGGGGAAGACGTGCAACGGAGGTAACGTACCGAATAGAGAACTGGTCTGAGACAGGTTCGGGGCCGGTGCCCCGGTGCTTACTTTCAGTCGAGCCACTCCGAATTGCCATTGACGCGAAGCCCGACCCGTCCAAGCCTTCTCTTTGACCTATGTGCCTGCGCACTGCCGTTTTCTCCATCTGCCTGTTGTTCCTGTTTCCCGAAGGGGCCACGGCCGTGGAGCGCCAAGCCCTGCAACGGCATGTCCCGGCCGCGTTGAAGCAGGTGCAGTCCATCGGCCGGCTGCCGGCGACGAATGAATTGAGGTTGTCCATCGGACTGCCCCTGCGCGATCCGGCCGGGCTGACCCGGCTGCTCGACCAGCTTTACGATCCGGCCAGCACGAATTACCACCGCTACCTTTCCACCGAGGAATTCACGGCCAAGTTTGGCCCAACCGAGGCGGACTACCAGGCGGTCGTGGCGTTCGCGAAGGCGAACCGCCTGCAAGTGACGGCGACCCACGCAAACCGGATGCTGGTTTCCGTGGCCGGCACGACGGCAGACATCGAAGCGGCCCTGCACGTCCGCCTGAATGTTTACCCGCATCCGAAGGAAGCGCGGCTGGTTCACGCTCCGAACGCCGAACCTTCGCTGGACTTGGCCGTGCCCATCGCGCACGTCAGCGGCTTGGACAACTACCGCGTTCCCAAGCCCAGAAGTTCGCACGCCCGGCCCGCTGCTCCGAGGGCGATACCGGCGGGCGGCTCGGGGCCGGGTGGAACCTTTCTTGGCAGTGACTTTCGCACGGCCTACGTCCCCGGCACGACCCTGACCGGCACGGGCCAATCAGTCGCCCTGGTGGAGTTCGACGGCTACTATTCACGCGACATTACTGCGTACAGGAACCTGGCGGGGTTGCCCAATGTGCCGGTTGTAAACGTGTTGGTGGATGGATACAACGGGGTGCCGGTTGGCGGTGCTTCCAATACCGGCAATGAAGAAGTGGCGTTGGACATTGAGATGGCCATCGCCATGGCTCCCGGTCTGACGCAGGTGCTGGTCTATGAAGCCAGCCCCAGCGCAACCATGGCGCAAACGGATGACATGCTGAACAAGATCGCCACGGACAACGTGGTGAAGCAGATCGGGTGTTCGTGGGGTTTCGACATCGACGCCACCACGCAGCAGATTTTCCAGCAATACGCGGCGCAGGGACAGTCGTTCTATCTCGCTTCAGGAGACAACGGTGCTTTTGTCGGGGCCGTCGAACAGCCCTCCGATGATCCCTACATCACCGTCGTGGGCGGAACGGTACTGACCACGAGCGGCACCCGCGCGTGGTCATCCGAGACGGTCTGGTCCGGGAGCGGTGGCGGCATCAGCACGGCCTATCCGATCCCCGCCTGGCAACAGGGCGTCAGCATGCTCGGCAACCGTGGTTCGACCACGATGCGGAACGTACCCGACGTGGCGATGGTGGCCCAGGATGTGTGGGTGACGGCGGACAATGGGAGCGCCCTCACGTTACAAGGCACCAGCATCGCCGCCCCGCTCTGGGCAGCCTTCACCGCCCTGGTCAACCAGCAGGCTGCCGCCCAGGGCAAGCCCCCGGTCGGATTTCTCAATCCCGCGCTGTATGCGCTGGGCAAAAGCGCGAGCTACGCCACCAATTTTCACGACATTACTTCGGGTGACAACACCTGGTCGGGCAGCCCGACACTGTTCCATGCCGTCACCGGCTTTGATTTGTGCACCGGTTGGGGCAGCCCGGCGGGGACCAACTTCATCAACGCCCTGCTCGCCCCCCCGCTGGACCCGCTCCAACTCACTCCCGCGCTGGATTTCTCCACGTTCGGCCGGGTCGGCGGGCCGTTCAGCGTGACGACCCGCACGTATTCGCTGACCAACAACGGCGGGGCACCATTGTACTGGGCGCTCAGCAACCCGGTCGTGTGGCTGGATGTTTCGCCCACGTCAGGCACGCTCAACCCGGGCGATCCCGCCACCAGCGTTCAAGTCCAGTTGAATGCCGCCGCCAGTTCCCTGCTGATCGGCTCGTTCACAGCGAACCTCACTTTCACCAATCTGAACACCGGCGGGGTGCAAACAGTGCCGGTGAACTTGTCGGTGGGCAACGGGAGCTTTGAAACCGGCGATCTGTCGTTTTGGACCCCCTCGGGCAACCTCAGCCCCAATGCCGTGTTTGCCAACAGCCTTGACTACGGCTTGTTCGGCTCCAGTGGCCCCTCGCTTACCGGCGTCAACGATCTGTTCTTCGTTCACAGCGGACTTTACGGCGCGTTTCTGGGTCAAAGCGGATCGCTGGCCTACCTCACGCAAACGCTGCCCACGGTGGCCGGCCACAGCTATCTCGTCTCCTTCTGGCTCGCGAACCCAACCAACGGCACCCCGAATGAGTTCACCGCCTCGTGGAATGGCACGACCTTGTACGACCAGGTAAATCTGGGGCAGTTCGGGTGGACGAACTTGCAATTCCTCGTGAAAGCGACCGGCGCTTCGACCGTTTTGCAGTTTGGCTTTCGCAACGACCCCCGTGCCTTTGCCTTGGATGACATATCCGTGCTGCCCATCCCATCGCCGGTGATCCAATCGGCCACGCTGAACAACGGGACGCTCGGAGTGACCTGGAGCGCGGTGCCGGGCGCGGTGTACCAGTTGCAATACAGCGCGTCATTCAACCCCGCCAACTGGCTGAACCTCGGGCCCATCCGCACGGCCAACACCACCATCTTGAACGCCTCGGATGGGGTCGGCGGAGTGCCCGCCCGGTATTACCGGATCATCCTGCCGTGAAGCAGGGCCGCCTCGGTGATGGCGACGCGGAAAAATGGATTTTCGTCCGGTGGCGAATGGGCCAGACTCGTACCGCATGTTCCACCGAATTCATCTGGCAGTTCTTCTGGCCCTGACCCTGGCCGGCAATACCTCCGCGCAAACCAAGGTTCCCAAGGCCCAGTTCCAGGGCGATTACTTCGGGGAAATGGGGCGGTCGTTCTGTGTCGTCATCGAGGTGGACACCAAGGCCAGGGCGCTGGTGGTGAAGCGCGACCGCGATGGCGAGCGGGTCCGCGTGCCCATCAAGGACGATACCGAACTGCACTTCCGAGATTCGTGGGGCGAGCTGAGCGATTACTTTCCCGGCCAGCATGTGATGCTCTTCATGTACGTGGACGAGGACAAAAACTGGACCTACCCGCGCGCCATCCAGGACGACCTCCACGTTTCCGCCCGGCACGGATGGTTCGCCACGGTCACGAAGATCGACCGGGCCAACGGGACCTATTCCACCCACCGCGAAGAGAAGAACAAGGAGGGCAAAATCACCAGGAGCGAAGACAAGGAATACCACTTCACCCCGACTGCGAAGGTCTGGAAAGGCGCGACACCCACAAGCATCGACGGCTTGCAGGTTGGCGATGAAGTCATCCAGCAGCAGGTCGAGCAGGCGGGCAAACTGGTCGCCGTGGAGATCGTGGACCGCAAGGGCGACGACGCCATTCGTGCGGCGCAGGATGCGCGGCACAAGCAGGAGGAGGAACGCCTCGGTCTGCCTGCCTACGTGACCGATGTAGAAGTCCTCTCCGGCTCGCTCACCGCCACCGTGGCGTGGAACAGCGCCGCCCGCGCGCGGGAGTTGAAGCCGGGCGATGTGGTGACGGTGACCCCGACCGATGGCTCCAAACCCTTCGGCGCAGCCGTCGCGGCCACGCAGCCGGTGGATTCACGCCAGCGGCTTCAGCTCGTAATCAACGCCCGCGTGGCGGGAAGACTCTCCGTCGGGCAGTCCCTGCGTGTATTCCTGCCCGGCACTGGCCCGGCCGTGCCCACCGGCCGCTCCGGTGTGCCGGAGGCGCGGTGAGATTGAGAGTTCCGTTGGGTTGGGGTGCGGGGTGCGGCTAAGTGGCGGCAGGCATCCTGCCTGCCGTAGAGGGTGGCGTCCCGCCGCCCGGATAAAACGCCGCGCTGGTCCAAAGACGTTGTAAATCTCGTGGCGTTATTTGCAAAGGTGGCATTTCGTCCGCCGGGCGGGACGCCCGGCTCTACGGCAGGCAAGATGCCTGCCGCCACTGCCTGCACGAAACGCAGTTCTCCATTTGCAATTCGCCGTTCCCGGTTTTACAAATCTGCCAAGCAATGAAACTGACCGCACCCGCACCCATCCTCATGACGCACTTTTCCCGTACGCTGCTCGCCCTGGCCGCCTGCAGCACCATGGTCCTGGCCGCCGAATTGAAGTACGCCGTCACGCCCAATTTCTTTGACGCCAAGCCTGGCGACCAGCCCATCGGGGCGTGTCACGGCGGGTTGGTCATCGACAAGGCCGGCAACCACTACGTCACCACGGACGGAGCCCGGCCTTCGCAGCACGAAGTGATCAAGCTCAAGCTCGACGGAGAACAGCTCTGGTCCATCGGAACGCCAGCGAGCCCGGAGATCTACAAGGCGGGCGTAAGCTTCAATCCCTGTGCCGTTACGGTCGGTCCCGACGGGTCCATCTACGCCGCTGACGGTTACGGCGCAAACTACGTGGTCAAGTTTGACAAGGATCGCAAGTTCGTGAAGGCCTTCGGAGGCCGGGGCGTGGAGGAAGGGAAGTTCAACACCTGCCACGGCATCGCCCTCGACACGCGCGGTGAGAAGCCGCTGCTGCTCGTTTGCAACCGCAACAACAACCGCGTGGAACACTGGGACCTCGACGGCAATTTCGTGAAGGTGATCCAAAAGAACCTCCGGATGCCCGCCGCCGTCCACATCCGGGGCGAATATGCGATCTTCCCGGAGTTACAGGGCCGCGTCACCGTCCTGAACAAGGACGGCAGCATCGCCGCGCAGGTGGGAGATAATCCGACCGCCTCGCAACGCGCCAACTTCGGCCTGCCTGAAGACCAATGGAAAGACGGCATCTGCAATTCACCGCACGGGGCCTCCATGGACAAGGACGGCAACCTGCTCGTGGCGGAGTGGACCAAGTTCGGCCACCTGCACAAGTTCAGCCTCGTCAAATAGGGCCTGTCCTCGACCGCAGGCGCGCAATCGTAGTTGCAACCTTCAAGTTGCGTACCGATTCGGAATTTCTGATGCGCAGGCTGAAGCCTGCGACTACGGTGCCGATGGCTACCTCACCGTAATCCCTCAGCCCGGACCGCGACGGATCAGTCGTACTGCGTCCAGCCGGAGGCGCGCGTTCCGCAGATGCTCGGCCAGTGACGCCTGCTGCCCCACCAACGCCGCCACTTCCTCAGGCCGCACGTTGGGATTCACACGCTGCAATGCCGTCAACCGGGCAATTTCGCGGCCCAAAGTCTCGTTCATCATCCGGGTGGCCTGCGTCGTCAACGGTCCCACGCGCTGGGTCGCCAGCGTCTCGGCGCGTTCGACCAGTTCGGGGAGCAGGTCATCGCGCAGTCCGGGCAGGTCCAGCAGCGCATGCACGTCGGTGGGCTTGAGCGCCCGCGCGAACGCCACCGCGTCCCAGGTGCCGGACTCGTCCTTGCCCGCGTGATCCACGAGCACCCGGACGGGCGTCGGGGGCAGGAAGCGATCCACGTGCAGTTCCGGCGGAGCGATGCATTCCAGCACGAACACCGCTTCCAAATAAAGCGCCCGGACCTTCGCATCCGGCCAATGAGCGACGCTGCTGTTGCCCGGCTCGGAACCGAGCAGCAAGTCCAGCGCACCCGTCACGAGCGGATGATCCCAGCTCAAAAATTGCATCTCCTCCCGCGCCAGGGCGCGTTGCCGTTCCGCCGTCACCGTCAACCCTTCGGTCGGCAAGCCGGGGAACGAGTCGGCGAACACGCCGGCCGAGCCAAGCCGGTAGGTGCGCGGCCAGAGTTCCTCAACGTGGAGGCCGTAATGATCGAAGACCGCGAGCAGGAAGGTGTCGAGCGCACGGTCCGCATCTTGTCGGCGAATCTCCGCGACGACCGGGGCGGCCGACTCGGGACGGAAGGAATTCAGTTCGAGCAAACGGTCCCGGCCCTGTTCCAGCCGGACCGAGAGTTCCCCGGCGGCCTGCCGGGTCTCGGCGATCAACTGCTCCAGTTCCGGCCGGGCGTGCGTCTCGTGAAAATCCTGCGCCAGGTCGTGGACGCGCGGCCCGAACCGTTCCAGCAGTTCACGTCCCCCACGCAGGTTCCGGGCGAAGGCGTTCAAGCCCTCGGCATACCAGCGGGCCACCACTTCCTGCGAACTGCCCGTGGTGAACGGCACATGCACGTGGATCTCCGCCGCCTGTCCGATGCGGTCAAGCCGGCCGATGCGCTGCTCCAGCAACTCCGGGTCGAACGGCAGGTCAAACAAAACCAGGTGATGCGCGAACTGGAAGTTGCGCCCCTCGCCGCCGATCTCCGAGCAGAGCAGCAGCCGCGCGCCGTCCTCCTCGGCGAACCAGGCGGCGTTCCGGTCCCGCTGCACCAGAGGCAAACCCTCGTGGAACAGCGCGAGCTTGAGATTCACCGCCTGACGCAGCGCGGCGTCGATGGCCAGCACCTTGGCCTGCGTGCGACAGATCAGCAGCACCTTGGCCTGCGGTTCCTGACGCAGAAAGTCCACCAGCCAAACCAGCCGCGGGTCCTGGCGGTAATCAAGCGTCACCGGGCTGGCCGCCCCAGATCCGGTATCGTGTGCAAACTCATCGGCAAGCCGGTCGAGCAGACGGGTCGCTTCGGCGGGAGCCGGCAGCGGCTGCAAGTGAACCGTCCGCTGGGGAAAGCCTTTCATCGCCGCACGCGTGTTGCGGAACATCACGCGCCCTGGCCCGTGCTGGTCAATCAGGTCGCGCAGGAGTTGTTCCCGCAGCGCGGCGTCACCGGTGGCGATGCGGGCCAACTTCCCCTGCACTGACGGGACGTCGGCTTTCAAAATGTTCGCGAGCAAGGCGGCTTCGTCCGCGCTGAGCGCTTCGTGGTTCAACAGTTTCCCGGCCATGCCGGCCACTGCGCGATACTGCCCGGATTCCTCCACGAAGGCCGGCAGGTCGTTGTAACGATCCGGGTCCAACAGACGCAACCGCGCAAAATGGCTGGCCATGCCAAGCTGCTCCGGCGTCGCCGTGAGCAGCAACAGACCGGGCGTCTGCCGCCCCAACGCCTCGACCAGCGCGTACTCGGGGCTGACGGCATCGGGACTCCAGCCGAGGTGATGCGCTTCGTCCACCACCACGATGTCCCAGCCGGCGGCGAGGGCCTGTTGACGACGACGCTCATCGCCCGCGAGCAGCGAGATGCCGCAGAGCACCAGTTGATCATCGAGAAAGGGATTGGCCTCCGGCTGGTTCGCCTCGATGGCTTCGCACCGTTCCTCGTCGAACAGGTGAAACCACAGGTTGAAGCGGCGCAGCAGCTCGACGAACCACTGGTGGATGAGCGGCTCCGGCACGAGAATCAGCGCCCGCCGCACCCGGCCGGTTTGAAGCAGGCGATGTAAAATCAGGCACGCCTCGATAGTCTTGCCCAGGCCCACCTCGTCCGCCAGCAGGACGCGCGGCGCAAGCCGACCGGCCACTTCGGAAGCGAGGTAGAGCTGGTGCGGCAGCAAATCAATGCGCCCACCCGCGAAACCGCGCACCGGCGACTGCCGGCGGCGATGCTGCACGCGGAGCGCGGCAAAGCGCAGGTCGAAGACCGTCGGGGGATCCACCAGCCCGTTGGCCAGCCGCGCCTCGGGCCGGTTGAAGGGGAGCGTGTCGCTCAACTCAGTTTCGCATAGCAGGCCCTCAGCGCCGAGATAGGTGATCAGCCCCGCCTGTTCAGTGAGCGACTGCACTACCAGGCTGGCCCCAGCGCGGCTGCGAATGCGGTCCCCGGTCCGGAACCGCACGCGGCGCAACGGCGCGTTGTCCACGGCGTATGCGCGGGTTTCACTGGCGGCGGCGAAGGCCAGTGTGACCGCGCGGTCCGTAACCGATTGCACCGCACCCAGCCCGAGCTCCGGCTCGGACTCGCTCATCCATCTCTGACCACGCTGAAACTGGGACGCCATAATTGTGTGTTGAACAGCCTGTGAACGCACACTCGGCGTTCACGGAGGCAGGATAGGGCGCGGCATTGCGTTTGACCATTTCATCCAACCCACCCAGCTCGTTTCCACCCTTGGCGGGCGGCCCTCACCCGAATACACTCCGGTTCTTTGCGTCCGAGTTTGCCTGTGTTTATGAAACGATTTTGCCTCTCCGCCCTGCTCCTGGCCGGTGCCGTGTCTGCCTTCGCGCAGAACAAGCCCGATGATTTCCCGCCGCAACCCCCGATTCCGACACTGTCGCCGGAGGAGACGTTGAAGACTTTCAAGCTCCCGGCCGGCTATCACATGGAACTGGTGCTGTCCGAACCGCACATCAAGGAGCCGGTCGCGGCGGTGTTCGATGGCAATGGCCGCCTGTTCGTTGCCGAGATGCGCACCTACATGCAGGACATCAACGGCACCGGCGAGATCACGAACAAGAGCCGCGTCTCGCTCCACTGGTCCAGCAAGGGCGACGGCGTGTATGACAAGCACACGGTCTTCGCGGACAATCTCCTGCTGCCCCGAATGATCCTGCCCATCGGCCCGGGCGAGCTGCTCATCAACGAGACCGACACGCAGGACATCTACCTCTGGCGCGACAAGGACGGCGACGGCGTGGCCGATGAAAAGAAGCTCTGGTATGCCGGCGGCCCACGCGGCGGCAACATGGAGCACCAACAGTCCGGCCTGCTCTGGTGCACGGACAACTGGATTTACATGACGTACAACGCATGGCGTTTGCGCTGGCAGGGCTATGACAAGGAGCCGTTGAAGGAGAGCACCCCGGGCAACGGCGGTCAGTGGGGCCTCACGCAGGACGACTGGGGCAAGCCCTGGTACGTCAACGCCGGCGGCGAGCGCGGCCCGCTCAACTTCCAGACGCACATCTACTACGCTGCGCTGAACACCAAGGACCAGTTCATCGGTGATTTCCCAGCGGTGTGGCCGCTCGTCGGCCTGGCGGACGTACAGGGCGGTATTCCGCGCTTCCGCCCGGAGGACAAGACGTTGAACCACTTCACCGCCACCTGCGGTGCCGAGGTATTCCGGGGCGACCGCCTGCCCGCTGACCTGCGCGGCGACCTGCTCTTCTCCGAGCCGGTGGGCCGGTTGATCCGTCGCACGAAGATCGAGGTGAAGGACGGGGTCACCCGTCTGAGCAACCCCTACGAGGCGCAGAAGGGCGAGTTCATCCGCTCGACCGATGCCAATTTCCGCGTCGTGAACATGAACACCGCGCCGGACGGCACTCTGTACATGGTGGACATGTATCGCGGCATCATACAGGAGGGCAACTGGACCCGCGAAGGCAGTTACCTGCGCAAGGCGATCCAACAGTACAGCCTCGACAAGAACATCGGCCACGGCCGCATCTGGCGGCTGGTCCACGACGACTTCAAGCCCGGCCCACAGCCGAAGATGGATGCCCAGAAGCCTGCCGAACTCGTTGCGCACCTAGCGCACCCGAACGGCTGGTGGCGTGACACCGCGCAGCGCACCCTGGTCATCCGCAATGACAAGTCAGTCGTGCCCGCATTGCAGGCCATGACCCGCACGAGCGAGAACCCGCTCGCCCGGATGCACGCCCTCTGGACGCTCGAAGGCATGGGCGCGCTCGACGCCCCGCTCGCCCGCGAGAAGCTCAAGGATGCCCACCCGCAGGTCCGCATCGCCGCCTTGCGTGCGAGCGAGACGCTGCTCAAGGCCGGCGACAAATCCTTTGAGACGGATTACACCATGCTCGCCAAAGGCAAGGACATCGACCTCGCGTGGCAGGCGGCCGTGGACCGTCGAGGAGCTCGCGGCTGCACTGCCAAACGCACCGCTGGCCAACCGCAAGGATTGGAAGCTCACCGCCAGCCACAATGCCCCCGGACTGGCCAACGCCGTGGACGGCAAGAGCGACACGCGCTACGACACCAAGAAGCAGCAGGAGCCCGGCATGTGGGTGCAGATCGAGCTGCCCACCGAGGCCGCGATCACCGGCGTGCGCCTGGACGCCTCAGGTTCGAACAACGATTTCCCGCGCAGCTACAAGGTCGAATTGTCCGCCGACGGACAAAACTGGGGTAAACCCGTCGCCACCGGCGAGGGCAAAGGCGCGGTGACGGACATCAAATTCCCGGTGGCCAAGACCAAGTTCATCCGCATCACGCAGACCGGCAGCGCGCCCGGCAAGTTCTGGTCCATCCACGAGCTGGATGTACTGTCCGACTCAAAGGGCAAGATCGTCGAGGGCAAGGCCACGGCGAAGCTGCCGAGTCTGGAATAACTGGCGAAGCGCGGCGTTCACTCTGTAGAAAGCCCCGACCGCAGAATATTCTGCTCGGAACATCCGTGGCGTGATTACGTTCCTGCGGCATGAATGGAGCGATCCACAGCAGTGTTGCCCCTGCCGCACGGCGTTAGCATCTCAGTTTATTGCACTCCGGGGTGCCACCTGGGGAGCCTTCTCCCTTTGCGGAGCAAGGGGAGAAGGTGGCCGGAGGCCGGATGAGGGGTTCGGCCACCCTCGCCCACGCACGCCACCCCTCACCCCA
>RFSE01000126.1 GCA_009924135.1 Pseudomonadota bacterium
CCCGATCCCCACGCGAAGACTTTCCCGTCCGAGGTCAGCGCCAAGGAGTGACCACTTCCCGCCGCGATGGCCGTAACCGTCTTCCCCGCCAGCACACCGGTGGTGTCCACCGCAACCGGCACACTGCTGTCGGCCGTTGCGTTGTTCCCCAACTGACTGGATGTTCCAGATCCCCACGCGAAGACTTTCCCGTCCGAGGTCAGCGCCAAGGAGTGACCACTTCCCGCCGCGATGGCCGTAACCGTCTTCCCCGCCAGCACACCCGTCATGTCCACCGCCACCGGCACACTGCTGTCGGCCATTGCGTTGTTCCCCAATTGGCCGTTACTGCCCGATCCCCACGCGAAGACTTTCCCGTCCGAGGTCAGCGCCAAGGAGTGACCACTTCCCGCCGCGATGGCCGTAACCGTCTTTCCCGCCAGCACACCCGTCATGTCCACCGCCACCGGCACACTGCTGGCGGCCGTTGCGTTGTTGCCCAACTGGCCGGATGCTCCGAGACCCCACGCGTACGCCGCGCCACCGGTGACGGTGGGGCCAGTAACGGGGTTGGCGGGCGCAGTCGGCACTAGTATCCCGTGGGCGAGCAGCAGAACCGCGAGGAAAGAGCAGAGGTGGCGCATCATCTTCATGGGGAAAAGAGGAAGTCGAAACCAGTTGGAGTAATGCCTTAAAAAAGCAGCACCGGGTACATTCGGTGTGGCCAGTCTATCTGTTTGGATTGAAACTGGAGGAACAGAAACATCAAACACTTTTCGTTGCCGGAGTCGGCTCACGCAGCCGAAACTGAATCCGCGCGAGGAAGGTGTATGGGCTTTTGGGGTAGAGCAAGTCTTTTTGTCGACTTGAATGCTACAGTTTGGCCTGGGTAACTCGTAGGGGCATCCAACCGGTTTCGCTGCCATGAGCGGACGTTTGTGTCGCACGAGGGTCAATGCCTGAAGCATCCGGTCAGCTTTGACGGTGACGAAACGCCAGCGAAAAACGGCGGGCATCCGCTGCACTTCCCGGTGCGACGATGCCGTTGGCCTGTTGAGCCCATGGAATTCCCTTTGCCCGCCTGCACGTTCTGACGTTGAATCGCGCGGACATGGCCGGCAACACACGCCAATTTGACTTTCTCGTCCTCGGCAGCGGCATCGCGGGGCTGACCTTTGCCCTCAAGGTCGCACCGCGCGGGCGCGTGGCCATCATCACCAAGAAGAGCCGCGCCGACTCGAACACCAACTGGGCGCAGGGCGGCATCGCGGCCGTCACCAGCCGCGAGGACTCCATCGAGATGCACGTACGCGACACGCTTACGGCCGGCGCGGGCCTGTGCCGCGAGGGCATCGTCCGCACGATCATCAGTGAGGGGCCGGAGCGCATCCAGGAACTCATGGAGCTGGGTACGAAGTTCAGCGAACGCGTACTGCCCGATGGCATCGGCAAGGAACTCGACCTCACCAAGGAAGGCGGTCATTCCAAGCGCCGCGTGCTGCACGCGAAGGACGCGACCGGCGCAGAAATTGAGCGGGCCCTGCTTAACGCCATCGCGCAGGAGCCCAACATCACCGTGCTGGAGGACCACTTCGTCGTGGACCTCATCACCACGCAAAAGCTCGGCTATGTCGGCCCGAACCGCTGTCTTGGCACTTACGTCTTGAACAAGGCCGGCGGGCAGGTGGAGACCTTCGCCGCGCCGGTCATCGTGCTGGCCACGGGCGGTTGCGGAAAGGTTTATCTCTACACGACGAACCCCGACATCGCGACCGGCGACGGCGTGGCGATGGCCTATCGCGCCGGTGCGCCGGTGGCGAACATGGAGTTCATGCAGTTCCACCCGACGTGCCTGTTTCATCCGAAGGAGCGCACGTTGCTCATCACCGAGGCGGTGCGGGGTGAGGGTGGATATCTGCTCGGGACGGACGGCCAGCGCTTCATGCTGCGTTACGATGAGCGTGCGGAACTGGCACCCCGCGACATTGTGGCCCGGGCCATCGACAACGAGATGAAGCGCACCGGCGCGGACAACATGTGGCTGGACATCACGCACAAGCCCGCGCCTTTCATCATCTCGCACTTCCCGACCATTTACGATCGGCTGCTGAAGCTCGGGGTGGACATGACGAAGGAGCCGATTCCCGTGGTCCCAGCGGCGCATTACCAGTGCGGCGGCGTGGTGACGGATGTGAACGGCGTCACGGACATTGCGGGGCTTTATGCGGTGGGCGAGGTGGCCTGCACCGGCCTGCATGGGGCGAACCGGCTGGCCAGCAACTCGCTCCTCGAAGCCCTCGTTTGCGCGCACCGTGCGGCGCGGCGGGTGTTGGAAAATCCGCCTGCCCAGGCCGAAGTGAACATCCCGCCCTGGCAGTCCGGCAATGCGCATCACGCGGACGAACTCGTCGTGGTCTCGCACAACTGGGACGAAATCCGCCGCCTCATGTGGGACTACGTGGGCATCGTGCGGACGAACAAACGCCTCCAGCGCGCGAAGGCCCGCATCGCACTTCTGCAGGAGGAAATCCAGCAGTACTACTGGGACTTTACCGTCACCAGCGATCTGCTGGAACTGCGCAACATCGCCACCGTGGCCGAACTCATTGTGGACTGCGCGTTGCTGCGGCCCGAGAGCCGGGGGTTGCATTACAACTTGGACTTCCCGAACCCTGACCCGGCGTGGGCGCAGCGGGATACGGTGGTGCGGAAGGGTGGGTGACAAATCTTCGGCAGGTCGAGGCTCTGGCGGACCGTCGAACGAGCCCGTGGCGGCAGGCGTCCCGCCTGCCGTGGAGGGCGGCATCTTGCCGCCCGGACATGGGCGGCGAAGCAATTGAGCATTCTTTGCTGGCTTAACCCCTCGCTGCGTTCCATCCGCCGGGCGGGACGCCCAGTTCTACGGCAGGCGAGGACGCCCGCCGCCACAAGGACGCACCCGCCTTACCGGCCTACTTCCCCGCGACTTTGTTGACCGTGTTGTAGATCGGCAGGTTGATCGCGGTGCCATCGGCGGCGTTGATGTTCATGCGCACGCGCATCTGCATCACGGGTTTGACCCCGCCTTCGATTTCGAGGAACACCGTCTTCTTGTCGGCGGAGAGCTTGGCTGACTTCACGTTCAGGTCTTCGCCGCCGAACTTGGAATTCGCGATCTTGTTCTCGCCGAGGACCTTCTTCGGGTCAGTGGGGGAATACATCTTGGAGCCGTAGTTGGCGGTCCAGTTGTAGTTCCAGTGGTCCACGGCCCAGTTGCCATCGTCGTTGGCGGTCTTGGGGTCGAGTTCGGTGGTGAAGGTGATTTCCAGGCCGTTGGGCTTCACATGGAATTCCTTCGGCATGGCGACGGCCTTGCCGGTGTAGCGCACGCGGTGGAACGCCCCGGTCTTCGCCCCGCTGCTCTGCCAGACGCGCAGGCCGGTGACATAGAGCTGGCCGTCGCGCGGGCTGAAGTGGCCGCGCATGATCCCGGACTCGAAGTTCAACGGGAACCGGAACGCGCCGGCCTGCGGCTGTCCGCCAACGACTTCCTGCATCACCTTGAAGAGCGAGCAACTGCCGTAGCTCATGTGGAGCAGGTCGCCCTTGAACGGGCCCCACTTGTCGCTCGTGACCCAGACCTGGCCGCCGCTGGAGTTGTCCATCTGGTGCGGGAGCCAGAGCAGGGGCTTGTCGTAGTCCGTGGGCGGTTCGCTCGTGTGGGCCGTGTGGACGTGACCGTAGAAGCCGCCGGGTTTCATGAGGTTCACGCGCGAACTGGGCACCCAGTTGCCTTCGTTATCGGAGGACGTGAGTTCGTCGTTCGGCCCGACGCTCAGGCCGTTGGGGGCGCGGTAACCGGTGGCGACGACATCGAGCCGCGAGCCGTCCTTGGGCACACGGGCGAGCACGCCGTGGTGCTGGTGTTTAGCCGGGCCGAGGTTGCCGCCCTTGTTGAAGTAGAAGTTGCCGGCGCGGTCCGTTTCCAGGCCGAGGCAGAACTCGTGGTAGTGCGAGCTGATGGCCACGTCGTTGTTGAAGTTCTCGTAGAAGTCCGCCTCGCCGTCGCCGTTGAGGTCGTGCAGGCGCGTGATCTGGTCGCGGCCCAGAACGTAGATCGTGTCGTTGACGATCTTGAGGCCGAGCGGCTGGAAGAGGCCGGTGGCGAAGCGCTTCCACTTCAGCTTGGCGAGGGATTCGTCAATGCCGCTGACCACCCACACATCGCCGCTGACACTGCACAGCGCCGCCTTGGAGGCATCGGCGAAGAAGTCCATGCCGCTGGTGCGAATCCAGGAGTGCCAGGGATTGGCCGCGCCGTCGGGGAGCGTGAGGGTGTCCACCGTGTATGGGCCGTCGTTCTTGCCGAGCACGCCGGCGGTTTCGAGGACCGGCATCCATTGCGGTGCGCCGCCCTTGATCATCGCAGGGAGGTTGAGAATCTGGGCCTTGTACGCAGCAACCGTGGCCGGGGTGGCCTTCTCGCCGAACCACATGGCCACCTGGAAGGTGATGGCCTGTTTCTGCGGCGGGAGCTTCATCACGATGAAGCCGTCGGGGTGTTTCTCCAGCTTCGCGCCTTCGATGGCGTAACCGTTCATGCTGAACAAACCGGCGGGCGGCTGGCACAGCAGCAGTGTGAGGGCAGGGGACGGTCCCTCGAAGTGGAAGGTGCGGGTGAAGGCGCCACTGGCGGCATCGTAGCCGGGGAGTTCGAGCACGCCGACCTTGCCGACGGTGTAGCTGAGGATGACCTGCGTGCCGTTGACGTAGAGACCGCGCCACTTGGCCCAGTCCTTGGGCAGCGGGCCGAACGAAACGAGTTCGCGGCCGTCTTTGACGGGCGGCTTGGCTTCCTTGAAGCCGCCGCTCGCGTCCGCCCAGCCGGGCAGGACTTCGGACTTAAAGGCAACGTCACCGACCGGCTGCGGCACGCCTTCGAGGCCTTCGCGGCCGGTAGGGAGCTTCAGGAAGCCGCCGCGCCAGCCGAGGGCGAGGCGCAGCCGCTCGGTGTCGAAGCACACGGCGGCGTCATTGCCGAGATTGATGGAAATGCCCTTGAGCGCGGGGCGGAAGACTTCGCCTTTCTCGCCTGGCACCTGGAGCCCGCCGCTAAAGAAGGGGCCGACGTTCATCTGGTCCCATTGGGTGGTGGTCGGCTTGGCCTTGGGCGCGGCCTTTTCCTTCTTGGCGTCCTTTTTCGCATCGGCAGCAAGGAGCGGGAAGGCAATCAACGAGGCCAGGGCGGCGGTGAGAACGAAGGGTTTCAAGATCGGCTTATGCATGGTCAATTGAGCCGCAAACGTGGCGGGCCGGAGCCGGGGCGGCAATCAAAATGACGAGGACGCGTTTGGGTCGCAGAGGCGCTTCCTGGGTGCCACCCGAGCCAGTATTCCACCACACCCTTGCTTGCCGCACTTTCGTGCCGGTGCATTCGGCTTTCATCGGGCAACGGGCTTTGCCTAACCTTCCGGCGTGTCTGATGCCCCCGTGACTCCGCCGCTGGCCCGGCCCGTCACCGCCTTGCGCGGTGTGGGGCCGCGTCATGTGGAGTTGTTTCAGCGGCTGGGCATCGTGACGGTCGGGGATTTGCTGCTCCACGCGCCGCGTCGTTACGAGGACCGGCGGACGGGTTGCACGATCGCGCAGTTGCAGTTGCGCCAGCCCGCGACGGTCCTGGGCAAGATCGTGGCGCAGGGCGTGAACTACTTTGCCAAGCGCACCAAGTCGGTCTTCGAATTCATCCTGGACGACGGCACCGCGCGCCTGCATTGCCGCTGGTGGAACCTGCCGTGGCTGGAGGAGAAGTTTCACGTTGGCGACGAGGTGTTTGTCCATGGCCGGCCGCTGTCGCTCAAGCCGCGCACCATGGACCACCCCGAGACCGAAGTGGTGGAGACTGGCGATGAGGCGTCCACGCATCTGCATCGCGTGGTGCCCGTGTATCCACTCACGGAAGGGCTGGGGCAACGCTGGCTGCGGGGGCTGCTGTGGCGGACGCTGGAGGAATACGAGGGACAGATTCCGGAGCGGCACGCAGCAATGATTTTACCTGCTCGTGAACGGGTGGTTAAGATCTCTGTTTCCAATACGGGAGGAGGCCGGGACGAGGTCGGGCCAGCTACTGATGGTCAGAGCGCCCCTCTCCCCGCTCGTGCCTCGCAGGGAGAGGAAGGCAAGCGTTCGGTCGCGAGCCTTGCTTCCACGGCGACTTCGGCCCTCTCGCTTACCTGCGCCGGGGCCATCCGCTTCCTCCACTTCCCCAGCGAACTCAAGGACGCCGAATTGGCCCGCCAACGGCTGGCCCTGGATGAGTTCCTCGACCTCCAGCTCGCCGTGCGTGCCCGTCGGGAGAAGTTGCTGGCCAACGCCCGGACGGAGCCCTGCAAAGGGGACAACCACCTGATCCGGCCGTATCTCGCGCAACTCGGTTTCCCGCTCACGGAGTCACAAACCACCGTTCTACGCGAGATCCGCGCGGACCTCGCGCGTGGTACTCCGATGCGTCGCCTGCTGCAAGGCGATGTGGGCGCGGGCAAGACCGTGGTCGCTGCCTGCACCGCGTTAATGGCCTTGGAGAGCGGACACAATGTCGCCCTCATGGCTCCGACCGAGATTTTGGCCGAGCAACACTTCCGCAACTTCACGAAGTGGCTGGAGCCGTTGGGCGTGGGTGTGGAACTGCGCACTGGCTCGAGGAAGACGGTCGAGAGTCGAGAGCCGAGAGTCGAGGGCAGGGCAGGGCAGCGCTCGACCCTCGACCCTCGACCCTCGACCTTATTCATCGGCACGCACGCGCTAGTTGAAGACGCCTTCACAGTCGAGCGGTTGGGCCTTGTCATCATTGACGAGCAGCACAAGTTCGGGGTGGCGCAGCGCGAACGGCTGCTGCGGAAGGGGCATTATCCGCACCTGCTCGTGATGACCGCCACGCCCATCCCGCGCACGTTGGGCCTGACGATTTACGGCGACCTCGATGTGTCCGTCATCGCCCATCTGCCGCCGGGGCGCGGGGTCATTAAGACGTTCGTGCGGGGTCCGGAAAAGCTGCCCAAAGTCTGGGCCTTTGTCCGCGAACGGCTCGCCGAGGGCCGGCAGGCTTACGTCGTTTATCCGCGCGTGGAGGACACGGACCTGAAGACGGGCACGAAGGCCGTGATGGCGGAGTTCGAGAAACTGGCGAAGGAACTCGCGCCGCACCGGCTTGGATTGTTGCACGGTCGTTTGTCGGCGGAGGAGAAGGAGCAGGGCATGAGCGACTTTCGGGCGAATCGCGTGCAGGCGCTGCTCGCGACGAGTGTCATCGAAGTCGGCGTGGATGTGGCGAACGCGACGGTGATGGTGATCGAGAATGCCGAGCAGTTTGGCCTGGCGCAGTTGCATCAGTTGCGGGGCCGCATCGGGCGCGGTGCGCATGACTCCTGGTGCGTCCTCGTGGCCGCCAAGCTCACCGAGGATGCCCGTGCCCGGCTCAAGGTGCTGGAGGAGACCACCGACGGTTTTGCCATCGCCGAGGCGGACCTGCGTCTGCGTGGTCCAGGGGAATTGCTTGGACAGGCCCAGAGTGGCGCGCAGCAGTTCAAGTTCGCCGATTTGACGCGGGATTTGGAGCTGGCAAAGCTGGCCAGAGACCTCGTCACGCAACGGTAGGGCGAGGCTCGGCCGAGCCCCATTCCGAGTGGAGCGGGCACCCATCCATTTGGATTCCGCAGTTGAGAAAGAGGAACCACGGATAAACACTGATGAACACGGATGAAGCATCAGACTGCTCGTACACCCAGGGATGAAAGCGCTCCGGGATCATTCGCTTTGCCATCCGTGTTCATCCGTGGCCATCCGTGGTTGAACTGCGGCTGCTACGGCCAACGGGGAGCGACGGAGTTTCACCCTACCAATGAGGAACAACCGCAGGATTGCCCGACCGGTTCCGCCGCTCCATAGTCACGCCCGACATGCAGCCATACCTCGACCTGCTCCAGCACGTCCTCGACAAAGGCAAGTTCAAGTCCGACCGCACGGGCACGGGCACCTATTCCGTTTTCGGAGCGCAGACGCGGTTCGATCTCCGCACCAGTTTCCCGGTCCTCACCACGAAGAAGCTCCACCTCAAGTCCATCATTTACGAGCTGCTCTGGTTCCTGCGCGGTGAGACCAACGTGAAGTGGCTGCAGGAGCGCGGGGTGACCATCTGGAACGAATGGGCCGATGCCGAAGGCAACCTCGGGCGGGTCTATGGGGCGCAATGGTGCGACTGGCGCACGACCGACGGGCGCAGTGTGAACCAGATCGACCAGGTCATCGCGCAGATCCAGAAGAACCCGGACTCGCGCCGGCACATCGTCAGTGCGTGGAACGTCGGCGAGATTGACCAGATGAAGCTCCCGCCCTGCCATGCGCTTTTCCAGTTCTACGTGGCAGACGGAGAACTCTCCTGCCAGCTCTACCAGCGCAGCGCGGACCTCTTTCTCGGCGTGCCCTTCAACATCGCCAGTTACGCGCTGCTCACGCTGATGGTTGCGCAGGTCACCGGCCTGAAACCCGGCGAGTTCGTGCACACCTTCGGCGATCTCCACCTCTACTCAAACCACCTCGAACAGGCTAAGCTCCAGCTCACCCGCGTTCCGCGTCCGTTGCCGGTGATGAAGCTCAACCCGGCGGTGAAGAACATCCACGACTTCGTGTTCGAGGATTTTACGCTGGAAGGCTACGACCCGCACCCGGCGATCAAGGCGCCGATTGCGGTGTGAGGACGAATGAAGTCGGGAGTCCCCAAGTGGTTTCAAGTAACGGTTGCCGTAGCCCTTGGATTTGCGGTGCTGGTTTACCTGAGGGCTCCGCCTCCACCGCCTAAAATCACGTTACTGGTTAGTCCCTACGCCGAGGTCGTGGGGACCAACGTTTATGTGCCCGTGCGTTTCCTTCGACCTAAATCCGGCGGTCCGATTGAGGCGTCCCTCGAGATCGATAGATGGAAGGAATGCATCGAACGCCCATCGGGCTGGGTAATCAACCAAACTGATAGTTTGATTGGATTGGCGGAAATGGTCGATGAGTACAGTTTCGCATTACCAACGGATGCAAAGCATTGGAAGGTTGCCGCAACATATCAATTTCGATACCGCCAAAAACGCCACGCTACAGTCCGGAAGTGGATTAGTGACACAGATGCTTGGGCGATTACACCGGCGTCGGCCAAGGATGTGGTCAATCGGTGTCTCGATTTATTGTGGAGTGAAACGCGTGGCACTGGGGAGGTGGCCACAGTGCTGTTCACAACCCCCCCGCCTGTTCTCGTCAGAGCGCCAAAGTAGGTTCTCTGTGCCGGGTTTTTGACTTTGCAATGCGGCACACGCGGTAGCAGCTTCTCCCAATGAGCGACCGTCAATTGGCACTCGAAGCCGTTCAGAAGATACCTGAGGCAGCATCGCTCTCAGTCGTTCTCGACGATTTGGCGATGCTCGCCTCCATTCAAGCAGGCCTCGCCCAAAGCGACCGGGGCGAGGGTGTGCCGCATGAGCTTGTGAAAGCGATGGCGGGTGCTTGGATTTCAAAGTCATCAGGACTCCGCGTTGCCTAATGCCCCTTCGCTCTGCCTTTGGAATACACCGTGCATCTACTGCCTTGTTAGCAACCTACGTGCGGAGGCAATAAACTTCATGCAGCCCATTATCCCAAACGAAGATAGTCAGAGCCTTCTTACGTCGGCTGCTACCCGGTCCGTATGGCCTCTCGATCCCGCCGTTACCTTCTTGAACCACGGTTCGTTCGGCAGTTGTCCGCTGCCGGTCCTGGAATTTCAGCGAGAGCTGCGGGAGCGGATGGAGCGGCAGCCGGTGCGGTTTTTCGTCCGCGATCTGGAGGGTTTGCTGGACGAAGCGCGGGCGAAACTGGCGGCGTTCGTGGGCAGCGCAGTGGAGGAATTGGTCTTCGTACCCAATGCTACTTCGGGTGTGAATGCAGTGTTGCGGTCGCTGGACTTTCAGCCGGGCGATGAACTGCTCGTCACCGATCACGAATACAACGCCTGCCGCAACGTGCTGGATTACGTGGCGCAACGCACTGGAGCGCGGGTGGTGACGGTGCGGATTCCGTTTCCGGTGGCCAGTGCGCGGCAGATCGTCGCGGCGGTGGTCGGTGCGGTGACGCCCAAAACGAAAATCGCGTTGCTCGATCATGTCACCAGTCAGACCGGCCTGGTGATGCCGGTTGAATCGCTCGTGCGGGAATTGAACGCGCTGGGAGTGGACACCCTGCTCGACGGCGCGCACGGCCCCGGCATGGTACCGTTGAACCTGCACGCGCTCAACGCGGCTTATTACACAGGTAATTGTCACAAGTGGATTTGCGCCCCGAAAGGAGCGGCCTTGCTTCACGTACGCCGGGACCGGCAGGACCGTATCCGTCCGCTGGTCATCAGCCATGGGGCAAATTCGCAGCGCACGGATCGTTCGCGTTTCCTCATCGAGTTCGGCTGGATGGGCACGGGTGACCCGAGTGCGATATTGACGGTGCCGAAGGCAATTGAGTTCGTTGGTTCGTTGCGGCCCGGCGGATGGGGTGAGGTCATGCGGCATAACCGTGATCTTGCACTGGCCGCCCGCCGGATACTGTGCGGGGCGTTGGGAATTCCTCTCCCTTGTCCGGAGGAACTCATCGGCTCGTTGGCGTCCGTGCCAATTCCGGACGCCACCAGCAGTGTCCCCTCGAAGAACCCGCTTTACCTCGACCCGTTGCAGGACCGCTTGCTGGCGGAGTTCAACATCGAGGTGCCGATCATTCCGTGGCCCGCCCCACCGAAACGGCTGCTGCGCGTCTCGGCGCAGCTCTACAATTCACTGCCAGAATATGAGCGTCTGGCGGGTGTTCTGCTGAAGCATATTTGAGTGGTTGGAAAGGATTTGGGTGATGACGGCTGGCTCAAAGGTCCTCTTGGCTGCTCCTCGGGGGCGCATCTTGATCCTGCTCCCGAGGAACGAAATCTTCCGGAGCGCGGCTGTGTCGCGGAGACCAGCCGCAGCGGGTGCGCCTGGCAGGAGGCGTTGCGGCGTTCCGTCCACGTTCAGCGTTCTGACGTTGCTGCGGCTGATCCCGCTCCGAGCGGGACACAGCCGCGCTCCGGGGGCAGTGTCAAGCTCCGACCGCTCCCCGGTGTTTGCCGGCTTTCCGACATGGCGGCGGTAAACTCCGTGGCCGCCGTCGCCGGATGAGTGAGGCGGAAGGTTGCCGGCGGATGGCTCTGGGACCACTCCTTTGGGCTGCCGGTGGTCACCGGGGCCGGGCAGGGCCGGGACCGTTCCAGCCAGGCGGTCGGACTTTTCCCTTCCCATCAGGGGTTCCGCCGGTATCTTCTCGCGGTCGCTGCCTTCGCAGCGGTTTGATTCGCCTGTTTCCACCCGGCAGAGCTGGGGAGGAAAGTCGGGGTAGAATGCGTTTGGGATTAAGAGAAGATTGTTTACTGATGGACGCGGCACATATTCGCAATTTCAGCATCATCGCCCACATTGACCACGGGAAGACGACGCTTTCCGACCGGTTGCTGCACCGCACCGGCACGGTCGCCACGCGGGACATGGAGGACCAGCTTCTGGACGCCATGGACCTCGAGCGCGAGCGGGGCATCACCATCAAGGCCCACCCGGTCACGATGTATTACACCGCCAAGAACGGCGAGGAATACGAGCTGAACCTCATTGATACCCCGGGCCATGTGGACTTCGCCTACGAGGTCTCCCGGTCGCTTTCAGCCTGCGAAGGGGCTTTGCTGATCGTGGATGCGGCGCAGGGCGTCGAGGCGCAGACGGTGGCGAACGTCCACCTGGCGATGAAGCAGAACCTCACGATCATCCCGGTCATCAACAAGATCGACCTGCCGCACGCCAACATCCCAATGGCGAAACAGCAGTTGGAGGACATCCTCGCGATTCCCGGCGATTCCGCGATCCTGGCCAGCGCGAAGGAAGGCATCGGCATCGAGGACATCCTCGAAGCAATCGTGCATCGCATGCCCGCGCCGAAACCGACGGGCGTGCCGTCCTTGCAGGGGTTGATCTTCGATTCGTTCTTCGACACCTACAAGGGCGTCGTCATTCTCGTGCGCGTGACCAACGGCGAGTTGAAGGCGGGCACGCAGGTGAAGCTGTTGCACTCGGGCAAGACGGTGGAAGTGAAGGAAGTCGGCTCGTTCCGGCCCAAGCCCTACGTGCGCGACAAGCTGACCGTCGGCGAGACGGGCTATTTCACGGCGAACATCAAAACCCCACGTGAGGTGAAGGTGGGCGACACCATCACCGACCCGCGCCAGCCGGCCCCGGAGTTGCCGGGTTTCCAGGAGATTCATCCGATGGTGTTCTCGGGCATCTACCCCATCAACACGGCGGACTACGAAGGCTTGAAGGTGGCCATCGCGAAGCTCCAGCTCAACGACTCGGCGCTGACCTTCATGACGGAAAGCTCGGCGGCGCTGGGCTTCGGGCTGCGGTGCGGTTTCCTCGGCTTGCTGCACATGGAGATCGTGCAGGAGCGGCTGCGGCGCGAGTTCGACATGGACATCATCGCGACGTATCCGAGCGTCATCTACCAGGTGAAGATGACGGATGGGCGGGAGTTGCAGGTGGACAACCCGGCGTTCCTGCCGGACGTGACGTACATCGAGCACATCATGGAGCCGATGGTGAAGGCCTTCGCGATCTGCCCGAATGACAACATCGGGGACGTGATGGGCCTCATCAAGGAGAAGCGCGGCGAGATTTACAACACCGAGACGCTTGACACCCGCCGGGTCATGCTCACGGCGAAGATGCCGATGAACGAAATCCTCATCGACTTCCATGACCGCATCAAATCGATCACGCGCGGCTACGGCTCGATGGATTACGAGCCGATCGGGTACGAAATCAGCGACATGGTGAAGCTGGACATGCTCGTGAACGCCGAGGTGATGGATGCGTTTTCCTGCCTCGTGCATCGTGAGAAGGCCGAGTCGCGGGGGCGCGCCCTGGCGGCGAAGCTGAAGGAAGTCATTCCCAAGCAGCAGTTCGCCATCGCCATCCAGGCGGCCATCGGCGGCAAGATCGTTGCGCGTGAAACCGTCGGGGCCATGCACAAGGATGTGACGGCGAAGTGCTACGGCGGTGACATCAGCCGTAAGCGCAAGCTTCTCGAGAAACAGAAGGAAGGCAAAAAGCGCATGAAGATGTTCGGCACGGTGAACATCCCGCAGGAAGCTTTCATTGAAGTGTTGAAGACGTGACGTACGGAGGAACGTGATGCAGCTACGTGGAATCGCACAAAAAACTGCGCTCGCAAGCGCAGGGAAGGGACGTTGCCCGTGAGTCTCTGGTTGCAATGGCTGTGCTCCGGCTCGGTGCGGCAGGCGATGGACCTGCGGAAACACGTTCTTAATCTCGTCGCCGCGCAGCGGGACATCCTCAAGCCCGAGGGCATTGCCGCCATGGAGGAAGCCTGCGCCAAACTGCGCGCCGCCGTTGCGGTGAAGGCCGATGCCAAGGCGTTGCAGGCGGAGATGAAGAACGTCGAGGAAGTGGCCAACAAGTGGCTCTATGCCTATCCCCACGCAAGCTGGCGCGAGAATATCGAAGTGATTCTGGTGGCCATTGCCGTGGCGATGGCCATTCGCACGTTCTTCCTGCAACCGTTCAAGATTCCCACCGGCTCAATGCAGCCGACGCTTTACGGCATCACGCATCAGAACTATCGCAACCAACCGGAGGTGAAGTTTCCGGGCGCCTTGGACGAATTCGTGGATTCGTGGTTCCGCGGAGTCACCTATTACCACGTGGTCTGCGAGGAAGACGGCGAGTTGCGGCAAGTGGATCCGCCGAAGACCTTGCTGCCGTTGGTAAAGAAGCAGTCGTTTCAGGTGGGCGAGCGCATGTACACACTTTGGTTTCCCCCTGACCAGCTCTTCGGCGGCAATGCCAACCGGGCTGGGCTTTACCCCGGCCAGCGCTTTAAGAAGGGCGAAGACATCATCAAGCTCAAGGTGATCAGCGGCGATCATCTGTTCGTGGACCGCTTGAGCTACAACTTCCGGAGGCCGGAACGCGGCGAGATCATCGTCTTCGAAACGAAGGGCATTGAAAGCCTGCCCCAGGACCAGTTTTACATCAAACGCATGGTCGCGATGGGCGGCGAGCGCGTCACGCTGGACAATGACCGTCACCTGCACATCAACGGGCAGAAGCTCGATGCCAGCACGCCACGTTTCGAAAACGTCTATCACCTCACCGGTCCTCCGAAGGACAGCGAATTCTCCGGTCATGTGAATGAATTCGTTGCACGGCAGAATGCCCGGCCCGGCCTGGCCCCGCTGTTCGGTGACGACAAACAAGAATTCGCCGTCCGGCCCAAGCACTACATCGTCATGGGTGACAACACGATGAACAGCCTCGATTCCCGGGCCTGGGGCGATTTCAAGCAGGAGAGCGTCATTGGCAAGTCAGCGTTTGTGTACTGGCCGTTCCTCAGCCAGGGCGACCGCCCCGGACGCTTCGGCTGGTCGCATCGTTGATTTCCGCAGCGGTTAAATACGGTTACTTACCAGTTGGCGTGGCGAGGTGAATCAGATTACCCGATACCGACACCGGGCGGTCGTCCGAAACGACGGCGAACCAGTCGGCGGCTTCGGCGGGCAATTTGGTTTCGTAGCGCCCGTCGGCCAGTGCAACCGCCGGCAGCCCCAGCCATTCACGCTTTAAAACATCGTCGTTGGCCTTGGCCCAATACACTTCCGCCTTCGTCACGGGATGAGGCGCAGTGACTTTGAAACGGGCGATGAGCGCGTCGGCCGCCGGTTCCACGGTCACCTTCGGCAAGGGCTTGCCCAGGCCCTTCAAGTGGAAGTCGAAAAACGGCACTTCCATTGCCAGCCAGTTGGCCTTGCTGCCGGTGGGCGTGGGGTAAGGCTGGAAGGCGGTGGGTTTGAAGGGCTCCGCAGATTTCGCGGGAAAAATTGTCCCGCCGGGCAGTGGAATCTTGTGGTTCGCATTCGGGGCGAAGACGTGGTTCTTCTCGCCGGGGACGGCATCCAGCGTGGCCTGGACGGCGCGGGGCCAGTAGAAGAAATCGTTCGCCGCACCGGCGATGAAGAAGGCCGCTTTCATCCCCGGTGCGCGCCGGCCGGCATCCAGATGCAACAGCCAGCGGGCCCGCTCGTCTTCCGGCATGCCGCCGAGGGTGGACTTGGGGCCGCTCAGTTGCGAGGTCATTTCGTAGAAGCCGCACCCATAGACCGCGAAGCCCGCCCGCACCTGATCGCCCGCCAGTCCGCACACCATCGTGGTCATGTAGCCGCCCCACGATATCCCCACCACGCCGATGCGGGCCGGGTCCACCTCGGGTTGCGCGCGCAGCAGATACAGCGACTTCATAGCGCTGAGCACCTCATCGCAAATCACGCTCGCGCTCGCGTCCGGCGTTGCCACCCAACGGCCTTCACCATATTTGCCGCCGCTCCATTTGCCCTTGGTATGCAAGAGTTTCTTTGGGTCAGCGATGCCCGGCAGATCCGGGGCCACCGCCACGTAACCGCGTTGCGCCCAGGCCATCGCCTTGTCCACCTCGGCACTGCCGCCACCACCGTGGAGCACGAGCATGCCCGGATGTTTGCCGGGGGCCTTCGGCGTCGCGATCACGGCAAATATTTCGGCCCCGTCGCGGGAGCGGAACAACACCTGCCGCAGTGAAATATTCCCGGGTACGACATTCGTTCCCGGCAACTCGCGGAGAATTTCCGGGGCCTTGCCATCGAGGTGTGGGGCGAAAGGATCGGGCAGCGGCGTGGCGGCCAACGCGGCCATTGGTAAGAGCCAGAGCGCTGTGAAAAAGGCAAACGGGTGTTTCATATGTGCCGGTGAGAACCCTCCGCTCCTTTGGGGCCGGCATTCAAGACTGCAATCGTCGCGGGCGGCACGGTGTGCGTATTTTGCCACTGCCCCCGGAGCGCGGCCGTGTCCCGCTCGGCGCGGGACCAGCCGCAGCAATGTCGGAGTGCCGAACAGGGACGGAACGCCGCAACGCCTCCTGCCCGGCGTAGCCGCTGCGGCTGGTCTCCGCGACACAGCCGCGCTCTGACAGATTTCGTTTTCGGGGGCAGTGTCAAGATACGCCCCTGTAGGATGGTCAGCCGATGAACTCCCGCACGACCTTTGCCCCGGTGACTTCGGCGTCGGTGAGGGTTTCGTTGCGGCCGTGGTGCGGGAAGATCACGCGGCGATGGTCCAGGCCGAGCTGGTGGAGCAGGGTGGCGTGCAGGTCCGGGATGCTCACCTTGTCTTTCACGGCGCGGTAGCCGAAGTCGTCGGTTGCGCCATGAACGTGGCCAGATTTGAAGCCGCCGCCTGCCAGCAGCAAGGAGAACGCGTGCCGGTTGTGGTCACGCCCCATGCCGTTTTGCGAGACGGGTTGACGCCCAAATTCACCGGCCCAGATGACGATGGTGTTATCGAGCAGGCCGCGCACCTTCAAATCCTTGATCAAGGCGGCGGACGGTTGATCCGTCATCGCGGCGATGTCGGCGATCTCGGTGTCCACGTTGCGGTGCGAGTCCCAGGGCTGGTTAAATGGTTTGATGGGCGTGAAGACCTGCACAAAGCGCACGCCCGCTTCGACCAGCCGTCGCGCCGTGAGGCAGCGCTGGCCGTACCCGCGCGTGATGGGATCGTCGAGGCCGTAGAGCTGGCGCGTGGCGGCGGACTCGGCGTCGAGGTTGAAGACCGAACTGGCGGTCAACTGCATGCGCGCCGCCAGCTCGTAGTTTTGCAGGCGCGCTTCCAATTCCGGTTCGCCGGGAAAGGATTCCTGATGCCGCCGGTTGAGCCGGGCCAGCAGGTCAAGCTGGTCGCGCCGAGAGTCGGGCGTCACGGTCGAGGCCGGTTGAAGATGCAGCACCGGCGCGCCACGGGTGCTGAACTCGGTGCCGCGATGAGCGGCGGGCAGCCATCCATTCTGCCAGAGCAAAGCGCCGTGTGTGCTGTAACCCTCGGGGTCGCGCAGCACGACGTAGGCGGGGAGGTTCTGGTTTTCGGTGCCCAATGCGTAGCTCACCCATGAGCCCAATGACGGCCGGCCGAGGAAGATTTTTCCGGTGCTGAGCAGGACGAGCGCCTCGCCGTGGTTGTTGTGCTCGCCATACATCGAACGCACGAGCGTGAGATCGTCGGCGAGGGCGGCAAGGTGGGGAATCGCGTCGCTGATCTCCATGCCGCACTGGCCGCGCGGCTGGAACCGCCATGGGCTGCCGAGAATGCGGTTCGCCTCGCTGCCTTTTTGGAACATCTCCACCCGTTCACTATGCGGTTGGCCATCGAACTTGCCCAGCATGGGCTTGGGATCGAAGAGGTCCATCTGGCTCGGCCCGCCGACCTGGGTGAGGAAGATGATGGACTTCGCCGGGGGCGTGAACGTGGCCAGCCGCGCGGCAAAAGGAGAAGTACCGGCTTTGGTTTCGCTGGCTAGGAATGCATCCATCGCCAACGCGCCGAAGCCCAGTGCCCCCGCGCGGAGCAACGCGCGGCGGGAGAGCGGCGATGCAGTGGTAGGAGAAACTGCTGCCGACGTCCGATTCC